>NZ_JAATEP010000043.1:0-101664 GCF_012034275.1 Nonomuraea composti
CGCGCCCATGGCCAGCATGAACAGCACCGCCACCGGCAGGTCCACCAGCTGCAGCGGCGTCTGCACCCCGAACAGGTTCACCACCGGCCCGAACGGCACGATGGAGAAGGCCAGGAACGCCGGCACCACCATGATCACCGGAGCCAGCAGGTAGAGCACCTTGTCCACGGTCCGCGGGAAGATGTCCTCCTTCAGGCCCATCTTCAGACCGTCGGCCACGGACTGCAGCAGACCGAACTTGCCGGCCCGGTTGGGGCCGTAGCGGTGCTGCATCCGCGAGATCAGCTTGCGCTCGAACCAGACGCCGAACAGGATGCCCAGCATCAGGAAGGCGAACAGCATCACGGCCTTGATGATGGTGATCCAGAGCGGATCGTGGCCGAAGTTCTCCAGAGTGGGACTCATGAGGCGCTCCCGATGGTGACGATGTCGCCGGCCACCGCGCGCAGGTCACGGGTGACCGAGCAGCCGCCGGAGTTCGCCGGCACCCAGACCACGCGGTCGGGCAGGTCGGCGATGCGCACCGGCAGGGTGACGCTGTCGCCCACGACGAGCTTGTCGCCGTCGGCGACGCCCAGCTCGGCGGCGGTGCTCTCGGAGACCAGGGCTTCGGCGGTGCGGGCGGTGCCCGCGAGGTACGGCTCGCCGTCCTGCAGCCTGCCCTCGTCGAGCAGCAGGTGCCAGGTGGCCAGCAGCGCCTGACCCTGCTCGGGCAGGTCGAGGGCGCGGGCCAGGGCGACCGGCGCGCTGACGCGGCTGCCGCGCCAGGAGCCGAGGCTCGACAGCTCGCGCCGGGCGGCCTTGGCGTCGGGCAGGCCCAGGTGCACGTCCATCCGGTCGGCCAGGTTGGCGATCACGGACAGGTCGGACTGGATGCCGGGCACCTTGAGCGGCGCCTCGAACGAGCGGCCCCTGCCCTCCCAGTTGACGAACGTGCCGCCCTTCTCCTGCACCGCGGCGACGGGCAGGACCACGTCGGCGCGGTCGGTGACGGCGCTGGCGCGGATCTCCAGGCTGACGATGAACGGCGTGTGCTCCAGCGCCTCCAGCGCCGCGGCCGGGTCGGGCAGGTCGTACGGGTCGACGCCCGCCACGACCAGCGCGTCCAGCTCGCCGTCGCGGGCGGCGGCGAGGATGCCGGAGGTGTCGCGGCCGGGGGTGGCGGGCAGCGAGGCCACGTTCCACGCCCTGGCGACCTCGGCCCTGGCGCTCTCGTCGTCCACGGGGCGGCCGATCGGCAGCAGGTTCGGCAGCGCGCCGGCCTCGACGGCGCCGCGCTCACCGGCGCGGCGCGGGATCCAGGCGATCCGCACGCCGGAGGAGGCGGCGGCCAGGCGCACCAGCGCCGACAGCGCGCCGGGCACGGTGGCCAGGCGCTCGCCGGCCAGCACGATCGTGCCCTCGGCCAGCGTGCCGACCAGGTCGCCGATCGCGTCGGCCTCGCCGCCAGGGGCGGTGCGGATGAGCGTGCCGCCCATCTTCGCCAGGCCCGGGGAGGCGAACGGCGCGATCGAGCTGACCTTGAGACCCTTCTTCCGCCACGCCTTGCGCAGGCGCAGGAAGACGATCGGCGACTCCTCCTCGGGCTCGAACCCGACGAGCAGCACGTGCGGGGCGTTCTCCAGGTCGGCGTAGCTGATCTCGATGCCCTTGCCGGCCACCGCGTGCGCCAGGAACTGCGCCTCCTCGACGGAGTGCGGCCTGGCGCGGAAGTCGACGTCGTTGGTGCCGAGCGCGACCCTGGCGAACTTGGCGTAGGCGTAAGCGTCCTCGACCGTGACCCGGCCGCCGACCAGCACGCCCGCCTTGCCGCGGGCCCTGGCCAGGCCGTCGGCCGCCACCTGCAGCGCCTCCGGCCACGAGGCGGGCACGAGCACGCCCTCCTCGTTGCGGACCAGCGGCTGCTTGAGGCGGTCGGGCTGCTGCGCGTAGGTGAACGCCCAGCGGCCCTTGTCGCAGTTCCACTCCTCGTTCACCTGCGGGTCGTTGCCCGCCAGGCGGCGGGTGACGCGGCCGCGCCGGTGGTCGGTGCGCAGGCTGCACCCGGAGGCGCAGTGCTCGCACGCGCTCGGCGTGGAGACCAGGTCGAACGGGCGGGCGCGGAAGCGGTAGGCGGCGCCGGTGAGCGCGCCGACCGGGCAGATCTGCACCGTGTTGCCGGAGAAGTAGGAGTCGAACGGCTTGCCTTCGGCCGTGCGGACCTGCTCCTTGGCCCCGCGCTCGAAGAACTCGATGAGCGGGTCGCCGGCGATCTGGTCGGAGAAGCGGATGCAGCGCGCGCACTGGACGCAGCGCTCGCGGTCGAGCAGCACCTGCGTCGACAGCGGCAGCGGCTTGGGGAAGGTGCGCTTCTGCTCCTGGAAGCGGGACTCGCCCTGGCCGTTGGACATCGCCTGGTTCTGCAGGGGGCACTCGCCGCCCTTGTCGCAGACCGGGCAGTCCAGCGGGTGGTTCATGAGCAGCAGCTCCATGGCCCCGCGCTGTGCCTTCTCGGCGACCGGCGAGGTGAGCTGGGTCTGCACCACCATGCCCTCGGCGACCTCGATCGCGCACGACGGCTGCGGCTTGGGGAAGCCGCGGCCGTTGCCCGCGTCGGGGATGTCGACCAGGCACTGCCGGCAGTTGGCGGCCGGGTCGAGCAGCGGGTGGTCGCAGAACCTGGGGATCTGGATGCCCAGCAGCTCGGCGGCCCTGATGATCAAAGTGCCCTTGGGGACACTGACCTGGAACCCGTCGATGGTCAGGGTCACCAGGTTCACTTCTGTCTCTACGACGGTCACTGCTCACCCCAGAGAGTGGACTTCTTCGGGTCGAACGGACAACCGCCGATCTCGAAGTGCTTGAGGTACTCCTCGCGGAAGTACTTCACCGAGGAGTGGATCGGGCTGGTCGCGCCGTCGCCCAGCGCGCAGAAGGAGCGGCCCAGGATGTTGTCCGCGATGTCGGTGATCGTGGCCAGGTCGTCCTCGGTGCCCTGCCCCTTCTCCAGGCGCTTGAGCACCTGCTTGAGCCAGTACGTGCCCTCGCGGCAGGGCGTGCACTTGCCGCAGGACTCGTGGGCGTAGAACTCGGTCCAGCGCAGCACCGTGCGCACCACGCACGTGGTCTCGTCGAAGATCTGCAGCGCCCGGGTGCCGAGCATGGAGCCCTTGGCGCCGACCGCCTCGAAGTCGAGCGGCACGTCGAGGTGCTCGTCGGTGAAGATCGGCGTGGACGAGCCGCCCGGGGTCCAGAACTTGATCTGGTGCCCCTCGCGGATGCCGCCCGCCATGTCGAGCAGCTCGCGCAGCGTGATGCCGAGCGGGGCCTCGTACTGGCCGGGCCTGGTGACGTGGCCGCTGAGGGAGAAGATGCCGAAGCCCTTCGACTTCTCCGTGCCCATCCCGGCGAACCACTCGGCGCCGTTGGCGATGATCGAGGGAACAGACGCGATCGACTCGACGTTGTTCACGACAGTCGGCGAGGCGTACAGGCCCGCCACGGCCGGGAACGGGGGCTTGAGCCGCGGTTGACCTCTGAAGCCTTCCAGCGAGTCCAGCAGCGCCGTCTCCTCGCCGCAGATGTACGCGCCCGCGCCGCTGTGCACGACGAGCTCCAGGTCGTAGCCGGAGCCGAGGATGTCGGTGCCGAGGTAGCCCTTCTCGTACGCCTCGCGCACGGCCGCGTGCAGCCGCCGGATGACGTGCAGCACCTCGCCGCGCACGTAGATGAAGGCGTGGTTGGCCCGGATCGCGTACGAGGTGATGATGATGCCCTCGACCAGCGCGTGCGGGTTGGCCATCATGAGCGGGATGTCCTTGCAGGTGCCCGGCTCCGACTCGTCGGCGTTGACGACGAGGTAGTGCGGCTTGCCGTCGCCCTGCGGGATGAAGCCCCACTTCATGCCGGTGGGGAAGCCGGCGCCGCCGCGGCCGCGCAGGCCGGAGTCCTTGACGGCCTGGATGACCGCGTCGGGGTCCATGCCCAGGGCCTTCTTCGCCGCCTCGTACTCTCCGTAGGCGTCGAGGGTGAAGGAGTTGGGCTGGTCCCAGTTCGCGGTCAGGACCGGTGTCAAAGTGGTGCTCATGCCTCCGGTGCCTTCCATCCCTTGGCCTTGGCGACCTTCAGGCCCTCCAGCGACGCGCCGGCGGCCGACGGGCCCTCGCCCGCGAGGTCGTCGGGCAGGCCGGAGAGCACGCGCGAGGCCTGCTTGAACGTGCACAGCTTGCTGGGCCCGCGGGTGGGCGCGACCTCCTTGCCGGCGCGCAGGTCGTCGACGAGCTGCTTGGCCGACTCGGGCGTCTGGTTGTCGAAGAACTCCCAGTTGACCATCATGACCGGCGCGAAGTCGCAGGCCGCGTTGCACTCCAGGCGCTCCAGCGACACCTTGCCGTCGGCGGTGGTCTCCTCGTGGCCGACGCCGACGTGCTCCGTCAGCTCGTCCCAGATCTGGTCGCCGCCCATGACCGCGCACAGCGCGTTGATGCACACGCCGACGTGGTACTCGCCGGCCGGCTTGCGCTTGTACATGGTGTAGAAGGTGGCGACGCCCGTGACTTCGGCCTTGCTGATGCCGAGCATCTCGGCACAGAACTCCTGGCCGTCGTCGGAGACGTACCCGTCCTCGGACTGCACGAGGTGGAGCAGCGGCAGCAGGGCCGAGCGCGCCTTGGGGTAGCGCCCCATGATCTCCTTGGCGTCCCGCTCCAGACGCTCACGGATCTCCGGTGAGTAAGTCACCGGTCCACACCTCCCATGACGGGGTCGATAGAAGCCACCGCGGCGATCACGTCGGCGACCTGGCCGCCCTCCGCCATGGCGGGGAAGCTCTGCAGGTTGCAGAAGGACGGCTCGCGGAAGTGCACGCGGTAAGGCCGGGTGCCGCCGTCGCTGACCACGTGCGCGCCGAGCTCGCCCTTGGGCGACTCGATGCTGGCGTACGCCTGCCCGGCCGGCACCCTGAAGCCCTCGGTCACCAGCTTGAAGTGGTGGATGAGGGCCTCCATGGAGGTGCCCATGATGTGCGCGATGTGGTCGGGCGAGTTGCCGAACCCGTCGGGGCCGAGCGCGAGCTGCGCGGGCCAGCCGATCTTCTTGTCCTCGATCATCACGGGGTCGCCCTTGAGCGGACCGGCGATGCGGTCCAGCGCCTGCTCGATGATCTTGAGGGACTCCTCCATCTCCTTCATGCGGACGAGGTAGCGCGAGTACACGTCGCAGCCGCGCTCGGTGGCGACATCGAACTCGTAGGTCTCGTAACCGCAGTAGGGCTGCGACTTGCGCAGGTCCCACGGGAGGCCGGCGGCGCGCAGGATGGGCCCGGTCACGCCGAGCGCCATGCAGCCGGTCAGGTCGAGGTAGGCGACGTCCCTGGTGCGGCGCACGTAGACGGGGTTCTCGTCGAGGAGCTTGCGGATGTCCTTGATCCGCTTGGGCATCTCCTTGAGGAACTCGCCGACCTTGTCCACCGCGCCGGCCGGCAGGTCCACGCTCACGCCGCCGGGGCGGATGTAGGCGTGGTTCATGCGCAGGCCGGTGATGTACTCGAACAGGTCCATGATCATTTCACGATCGCGGTACCCGAACAGGAACGGCGTGGTCGCGCCCAGCTCCATGCCGAACGTGCCCATCGCCACCAGGTGCGAGGCGATGCGGTTGAGCTCCATCATCATCACGCGGATGGCCTGCGCCCGCTCGGGCACACGGTCGGTGATGCCGAGCAGCTTCTCCACGCCGAGGCAGTAGGCCGTCTCGTTGAAGATCGGCGAGAGGTAGTCCATGCGGGTCACGAACGTGGTCCCCTGGGTCCACGTCCGGTACTCCATGTTCTTCTCGATGCCGGTGTGCAGGTAGCCGATGACGCCGCGCGCCTCGGTCACCGTCTCGCCGTCGAGCGTCAGCACCAGCCGGAGCACGCCGTGCGTGGACGGGTGCTGCGGGCCCATGTTGACGACCAGGCGCTCCTCCTCGGAGTCGCGCACGCCGGTGACGACCTGGTCCCAGTCAGCGCCGTTGACCGAATAGACCTTGCCCTCGGTCGCCTCGTCATAAGCGGTGCTCATGAGTAGCTCCTTCTGTGGTCAGGCGAGGGGATGGTGGCGCCGCGGTACTCGACCGGGATGCCGCCCAGCGGGTAGTCCTTCCGCTGCGGGTGACCGTCCCAGTCGTCCGGCATCATGATCCGGGTGAGCGCGGGGTGACCGTCGAAGATGATGCCGAAGAAGTCGTACGTCTCGCGCTCGTGCCAGTCGTGACCAGGGTAAACGCTGACCGTCGAGGGGATGTGCGGGTCGGCGTCGGGGGCGCTGACCTCCAGGCGCACCCGCCGGTTGTGCGTGATCGAGACCAGGTGGTAGACGGCGTGCAGCTCCTCGCCCGCCAGGTGCGGGTAGTGCACCCCGGACACGCCCGTCGACAGCTCGAAGCGCAGGGCCGGGTCGTCGCGCAGCTTCTGGCAGACCTCGACCAGGCGCTCGCGCTTGACGTGCAGGGTCAGCTCGCCGCGGTCGACTACCACGCGCTCGATCGCGTCGTCCATCGCCAGGGCGTCGACGATCTCGTCGAAGTAGCCCCCGTACGGGCGGGGCGTCGAGATCTGCGGCGGCCGGCGCACGACGAGACCGCCGTAACCGGAGGTGTCGCCGCTGTCCTGGGCGCCGAACATGCCCCGGCGGGCGACCGGCGGCTCCTGCGCCGCCGGCACGTCCGGGACCTGCGGGTCGGGGACCTCGGGCAGGTTGTCGGGCGAGGTCACTTCGAGGCCCCCTGGTCGATCAGCGGCAGCGTGCGCAGCGCCTGCAGCTCGAGCTCCTCGATCTGCTTGGCGCGGTGCGCGCCGAACTTCATGTTCTGGATCTTGTCGTGCAGCTTGACGATCGCGTCGATCAGCATCTCGGGCCGCGGCGGGCAGCCCGGCAGGTAGATGTCAACGGGGACGACGTGGTCGACGCCCTGCACGATGGCGTAGTTGTTGAACATGCCGCCGCTGGAGGCGCACACGCCCATGGAGATGACCCACTTCGGCTCGGCCATCTGGTCGTAGATCTGCCGCAGGACGGGCGCCATCTTCTGCGACACGCGCCCGGCGACGATCATCAGGTCGGCCTGCCGGGGAGACGCCGAAGCGCGCTCCATACCGAAGCGCGCCAGGTCGTAGTGGGGGCCACCGGTGGCCATCAGCTCGATGGCGCAACACGCGAGGCCGAACGTGGCCGGCCACACGGAGTTCTTTCGCGCCCACCCCGCGGCCGCTTCGACCGTGCTGAGGATGAACCCGCTGGGGAGTTTCTCTTCAAGTCCCATTTTCAGTCCCAGTCCAGACCCTTGCGGCGCCACACGTACGCGTAGGCGACGAGCACGGTGACGATGAACAGCAGCATCTCGACGAGCGCGAACAGGCCAAGGCCCGAGGAGAGCACGCGGCCGAGGTCGTCCGTCTGCGGAGCGAACGAGACGGCCCACGGGTATAGGAAGATGATCTCGATGTCGAAGACGATGAAGAGCATCGCCGTGATCATGTATTTGAGCGGGAACCGTCCACCACCGACAGGCTGGGGCGTGGGCTCGATGCCGCATTCGTAGGCGTCGAGCTTGGCGCGGTTCCAGCGCTTGGGACCGGTGAAGGGAGCGATGGCGACCGAGAAGATCGCGAAGCCCCCCGCGAGAACGGCGAGCACCAGGATGGGCACGTAAAGGTCCATCGCTACGCCTCCTCTGGAGTCGCCGCGCGCGCGGGCGCGCAGCCGGATCTGTTGATTGCGAGATTCATGCTGATGGCGCGACCTTTGAGAGTGCGTTGATGATCATGTCTGACGCATCGCCTCGCCGGTCGGTGAGATTACCAAGGAGTTTGAGCGCGAAGCGCATCAGCCTCGGGTGCGGAAGCCCGTGCCTGGTGCCGAAGCTCATCACACCCGGCTTCCCGATCGCCTCGACGAACAACCTCCCGAGCGTGAAATAACCGCCGTAGGCGTCCTTCAGCACTTGAGGATAGGTCCGCAGGATCCGCTCGCGTTGCGCGGGGGTGGTGTTCCTGAACGCCTTGGCGATGACCTCGGCGGCGATCTCGCCGGTCTCCATGGCGTAGGCGATGCCCTCGCCGTTGAACGGGTTGATCGACCCGCCGGAGTCACCCACGAGCAGCAGGCCGCGGGTGTAGTGGGGCTGCCGGTTGAAGGCCATCGGGAGCGCGGCGCCGCGGATCGGGGCCGTCATGTTCTCCTCGGTGAAACCCCAGTCCTGAGGCATGGAGCGGCACCAGCGGCGCAACAGGTCACGGTAGTCGATGTTCTTGAACTGGGCGCTGGTGTTGAGCAGGCCCAGCCCCACGTTCGCGGTGCCGTCGCCGACGCCGAACACCCAGCCGTAGCCGGGCAGCAACGTGTCGCCGTCCCACAGCTCCAGCCAGGTCTCGAGGTAGTCGTCGTCGTGGCGCGGGCTCTCGAAGTACGTCCGCACGGCCACGCCCATCGGGCGGTCCTCGCGCTTGTGCAGGCCCATGCTCAGGGCCAGGCGGGTGCTGTTGCCGTCGGCGGCCACGACCACGCGGCTGCGGTACTCGCGGCCGTCCTTGGTGGTCACGCCCACGATGTGGCCGCTGCGGTCGTCGAGCACCGGGCCGGTGACGGTGACGCCCTCCATGAGGCGTACGCCGTTCTTGACCGCGTTGGCGGCGACGATCTGGTCGAAGTCCTGGCGGGTGCGGACGAGCCCGAAGTCGGGGAAGCGCTCCAACCGCGGCCAGTCGAGCTCGAAGCGCAGGCCGCCACCGACGACGCGCAGGCCCTTGTTCCTGATCCAGCCGGGAGCGTCGATGTCGACGCCCATGTTCTGCAACTGCTTGACCGCGCGGGGCGTCAGCCCGTCGCCGCAGACCTTCTCGCGGGGGAACCTGGTCTTCTCCAGGAGCAGCACGTCGAGGCCGGCCTGAGCGAGGTAAAAAGCAGTGGCGGAACCGGCGGGACCGGCGCCGACGACGATGACATCGGCGTCAGCCTGTATGGCTGTTGGCACGGTCACTGGACTAGTCCTGTCCCTACACGCTCGAAGGCCGTGGGGTGTCGCGCCTTCGTTCCTTTGTGAACCCCTTCACAAACTTACCGGCCCGCAGTCTACTGCTTTTCCTGTACATAGTGGCAGTCGGGGTGCGGTTCTGTGACCCATGAGGACGGCGTGTCGCCTGAGGCCGCGCAGTCATGATCGTCACGCTAGCAGCAGCCCCCCGGGCGATCAGAGCCCGGCCAGTGAGGCGATGCAGTCTCGAGATGCTTCTTCGCCGAGCGCGGCCTGCCGCAGCAGGTCGAAGAGCAGCGAATAACGGTAGACCCGGTCCTCCGACTCGATCAGCTCCAGCCCCGGATAGTCCTCCGTGTAGACCACATCGCTGGAAATCGGGCCGAGCAGTGGCATCGAGGGAAATCGCAGGTGCACGAAGCTCGACAAGTCGATGGGGTGCGGCTGCTCCAGCAGCATGACATGAATCGTGATATTCGGCAGGAGGGAGAGGCGCAGCAAGTGGCGTAACTGCTCGCGCATCATCGCCTCGTCGGCCTCGCCGAACCTGCGGCGCAGGGCCGCCTCCTCCACCACCGCCGTGTAGGTCACCCGGCCGTTGGTGAGCAACTGCTGGCGTCGCATGCGCACGCGGATCCGGCGCTCGATCTGGCTCGGCGTGGCCACCTCCACCGCGCGGTAGAGCCGGGCCAGCTCCGTGGCGTAGGCGCGGGTCTGCAGCAGGCCGGGCAGCACGTTGTTGTGCCAGGCGCTGATGACGCTGGCGCCGTCCTCCAGGCCGACGTACTCCAGAGCGATCTCGTGCAGCACGTCGGAGTAGGACTCCCACCAGCCCTTGCTGACGTGGTTGCCGGCCAGCTCCAGCAGCAGGTCGCCCTCCTCGCCCAGGGCGTCGTAGTGCTTGAGCAGCCGGGCGACGTCCTTCGCGGCGGGCGCCACCTGCCCCGTCTCCAGCCGGGAGAGCTTCGAGGTGGACCAGCGCAGCGCCTGCGACACCTGGACCCCGTTGAGCCCCGCTTCTTCACGGAGCCGCCGCAGCTCAGAGGCGAGTTTCCGGCGGCGGAGTGTCGGATTGATCTCCCCGATCACCCGGGCTCCTCTCGGACATTCTTCGAAATATGCCCGCCCCATCCGCGCGCAATCGTCGCCGGGAAGAATGAGTCACGTTCCGCCAGGAATCCCCTGACTCATCCCCGCGGGAATTGCACGGGGCCGCCCGATGGCACACCCTCAGGGTAGCCCGCAGGCAGGAAAGCGGGCCAGATGGAAATGAGGTTTTCGCCAGACGCGAGCGGGCGGATGGTGGGAGCCCATCCGCCCGTGACCGCGCAGCACCCCGACTCTGTCCGAAGAGCGGAAATTGGGAGCCGCGGCATGAACGACGCTACACGGGGCGCCGGAGATCGCAAGGGCGGATGGCAGCGATTAACCATCGCCGTCAACAGGTGGCTCTGGCGCCGGTCCAACGACTTCGCGAGGGAGCACGGCTGGGAGATCGACAGGTCGGCCTGGGGCGGGCGGAGATACCGCGACCCCCGGTTCGAGCAGCGCAAGAAGGAGATCCTGGAGTCGCCGCTTCAGGACGAGCCGATCAGCGAGCCGCCCCCGCGCAAGTTCAGCCCGGGGGACGGGTTCCCCAGGAAACACCCGAAGATCGCCAGAGCCTACGGGCCCGTCGCCACCGCGGGCCTGCTCTGGCGGTGGCGCAGCGAGATCACGTTCGCCGGCGTGAGCTCGCTGATCGCCTGGCAAGGGCCGGTGGCGGCACTGCTGCTCGCGGGGGCGGTGCTCGCCGGCGGCGCGATCCCGGCCGTACGCCGGGCCGCGGGGCGGCTCGTCACCCGCCACCGCTTCCAGGGGTTGTGCCTGCGTACGTCGATGCGCACCCCCGAGGGGCGGCTACCCCTGATCGTCCACACGCAGTCGATCCCCGGCGGGACCGCGATGCTGATCTGGTGCAGGTCGGGCATGAGCCCTGAGCTGTTCGAGGACTACATCCCGGAGATCAGGGTCGCCTGCTTCGTCAAGGAGGTCACGTTCCACCGTCATCCCCGCTGGGCCCACCTGCTGACTATCGAGCTCAGGCGGGCTTGAACCCCCTGTGCATGGCGACGATCCCCATCGTGAGGTTGCGCCATGCCACCCGTTGCCAGCCGGCGTCCTGGATCGTCCGGGCCAGCGTCGGCTGGTCGGGCCAGTCTCTGATCGACTCCGCCAGGTACTCGTAGGAGTCGTCGTTGGACCCGAACACCTTGGCCACCTTGGGCAGCAGCCGCATCAGGTATTCGCGGTAGACCAGGTCGAACGCGCCGAACGTCACGTGCGAGAACTCCAGGATCACCAGGCGGCCGCCCGGCTTCGTCACCCGCAGCATCTCGCGCAGCGCCTGCCCGGTGTCGTGCACGTTGCGCAGCGCCACCGAGATCGTCACCGCGTCGAACACGTCGTCGGCGAACGGCAGCCGCATCGCGTCGCCCGCGATGAACGGCACGCCCGGCCCCGACAGCGCGTTTCCGCCGTGCCGCCGCACCCCCGTGCTGAGCATGCCGAAGGAGAAGTCGGAGGCGATCGCCCGCGCGCCCAGCGTGGTGAACGCGTCGGTGGACGTGCCGGTGCCGGCACCCAGATCGAGCACGAGCTCTCCCGGCCCGGCGTCGACGGCGGCGGCCACTGCCTTGCGCCAGAGCCGCACCTGCCCGAGGGAGATCACGTCATTGACCAGGTCGTAGCGCCGGGCGGTGCGATCGAACATCGCGGCGACCTCGTCCGGCTGTTTGTCCAACTGAGCGCGCGTCATGCCTCACACCTTATTGGGGGCCGCCCGCTGGTACGCGGTCATGCCCATCCGGGACAATCAACGGAAAGTAGTCGCAGGACTACCCAACGTCTGCTAGATATTGGCGAATGCTTGCCCGTGCCGCTCTTGCGGCCATCCTCGCCTCTTCCCCCGTCGCGCAGGCGCGCGTCGTGTCGGCCGACCCGATCGACAGCACCCCCCACGTGCTCGACGGCATCGTCAACGCCATCACCGTCGTCGGCCGCACCGTCGTCGTCGGCGGCTCGTTCAGCGAAGTGAGCGACGCGTCCCGCACGACGGTGCTCGCCCGCGACAACCTGTTCGCCTACGACCTGGTGACCGGGCGCATTCTGCCCGGCTTCGCGCCGAGCATGGCCGGCCCCGTGTACGGCCTGGCGGCCGGCGACGGCGGCACCGTCTACGTCGGCGGCGAGTTCCACGGCGTCGACAACCGCCGGGCCCGCGCCCTGGCCAGGCTCAACGTGGCCGACGGCTCCCTGGTGCCGGGCTTCCAGCCGCGCATCGGCGGCGGCATGGTGACGACGCTGGCCAGGCAGGGCCCGCACCTGTACGTGGGCGGCGACTTCAGCAGCCCGCGCACGGCGCTGGCCAGGCTGGACGCCACCACGGGCGCGGCCGACCCCGGCTTCGCGATCGAGCCGGACGCGCCGCTGACGTCGCGGGTGAAGGTCTACGCGCTGGCCGTCTCGGGGCGCCGGCTCGCCGTGGACGGCTCGTTCACCACGCTCGACGGGCAGTCGAGGCCGCAGCTCGGGCTGATCGACGTCGGCGGCCCGGCCGCCAGGGTGGCGCCGTGGCGCACCGAGGCGTACGCGCGCAAGTGCAGCAGCGCCTTCCCCTCCTACGTCCGCGGCCTCGACTTCGCCCCCGACGGGCGCTCCTTCGTGGTGGTCACGACGGGCGGCGCCAGGGGCGGCATGTGCGACACGGCGGCCCGCTTCGAGACCTACACCAGGGGCTCCGCCATCCGTCCGACCTGGGTCAACAGCACCGGCGGCGACTCGCTCTACTCCGTCGCGGTCACCGGGGCGGCGGTGTACGTGGGCGGCCACCAGCGCTGGCTGGACAATCCGCAGGGCCGCGACTCGGCGGGCCCGGGCGCGGTGTCGCGGCCGGGGATCGGCGCCATTCATCCGAGCACTGGAAAGGCTCTCAGTTGGAATCCCACACGGGAGCGCGGCATCGGGGTGAAGGCGTTTTACGCGCACGCCAGTGGACTACTTGTCGGTAGCGACACAACGAGACTCGGACGGGAGTACCATGCCCGGATTGGCATGTTCCCCCTGCCCTAGTCGTTCTGCGGCTTCGGCCGGTCGATCCTGTCGCTGAGACGCGCACTCACGGCGTCGCGCTGCTTGGACAGCAACACGTAGCTGGCTATGCCGCTGATCAAGAAAGAAGCGGCGATGAGGATCAGCGGGTTTTGGAGTCCGAGCAGGTACAGGACACCCAGGGTCACGAGAAACAAGCCGATCCGCGACGCGGTGTAAACGAGAACGGGACGCACAGGTTCGAGGTTACTCGGACCTGCGTAGCGGTCGCTCTTCGCATCGGTCGCGAGCACTGCTAGTGTTCCCAGTTAGGGAGTTTCGTAAAGAAACACCCACGAGAGCCCCAAAGAGGCTCTATCATATAACAATCGGGCAGTCAGCTGATAACAACCCGTGATCTTTGTAGAAAACCACGGATAAATCAGGCTTCGCTCGACACACTGGTTACCTGTCCGCCCGCTGGCAGGAAGCGGGATGCGAGGGGGAGAGATTGGTGGAGAGTAGCAGCGAGCGTCTGCTGACCCCAGGAGAGGTTGCCGCCCTCTTCCGGGTAGACCCAAAGACGGTTACGCGCTGGGCTGCGGCAGGCCGCATCAGCAGTATCCGCACCCCCGGAGGGCACCGGCGCTTCCGCGAGTCGGAAGTCCACGCCCTTCTCCGAGGCGAGGACGTTCTCACGGCCGACAGGCCAGCAGGTGAGTCCCCGCGCGTCTGACGTTCCGTCTAGTCGGTGATCCTGCACGGCGGGCCGCCTGAACAGCGGTCCCTCCCGCCAGGATCACCGCTGGCGGAACCACTGCAACGCGTGCCCTCCCGGCCACACTTCCGTACGGGAACGGCACGGGGCGGCGCCAACCGCCGACCGTGGCTGGCGCCTGTCCGTTCGCCCGGCCCCGGCCCGCACATCCCCTCGCCGGTCCCGGCCCGCACGTCTCCCCGCAGGCCCCCGGCTCGCGCGTCCGCCCGGCTCAGGCCCCGGCTCGCGCGCCCGTCCGCCTGGCTCAGGCCGCGTGTCCCCCTCCGCTGCCCGGTCAGGCGTCTTCCTGCCGCGCCTTGAAGGCCAGGAACTCCCGCTCCAGCTCGTCGTTCTCCTCTTCCCAGCGCCGCCGCCGCAGCCGCGCCTCCTCCTCGGTCAGCGACTCGGCCAGCCACCGCTCGTAGTCGGGCTCACCGGGCTGGACCTCCACGTAGGCGTTGCCGATCAGACGGCCGTCCTGGCTGGTCAGGCTCTGCGGTACGCGCAACGTCCCGTCCGCGAGCCGGATGACGTACATGGCCGATCACCTAGATTCCGTAGCGCCGGTTGAAGAACAGCATGATGTCGAGCGCCATCCGCGTGTCGCCGCCGAGCATGTCCACCAGGGCCGGGCGCTGGCGCGCGGCGATCGCGGCGAAGGCGTCGGCGAAGAACTCCTTGCGGCCCAGCCCGCCCCCCTGCCGGTGGAACGTCGAGGCCAGCAGCGGCGCGGCCGACTCGTAGAGGCGCACGAACTCCGGCGAGTCCGACACCCACTCGCCGTACGCCGCGTCGATGTCGTCGATGGCGTGGCCGACCTCGTGCATCATCACGTCGGGCGTGGGCGAGGGGCGGTCGCCCACGACGATCTTGCGGTCGCCGTACGCGCCCGCGCAGATGTCCCACGTCGCCCGGCTCGACGGGAGCGGGGCGCCGCGCAGGTAGCCCATGTCGTCGAGATCGGGCACGCCGCCCGGCCCCACGTAGATGCCCTCCAGGCCGGAGGCCAGCAGCTCCTTCAGCCGCTCGGGCAGCCGCGCCAGGCTCTCCACCGCCCTGACCACGTCCGCCGGCGGCGGGCCCTGCCGGGCGTCCCACTGCCGGTGCAGGATCGACTCCAGCCGGCCGCAGTGCCGCAGCCCGTCGCCCAGCGAGGGCGCGTCGGGGCGGTGCGGGCGGGCCCTGAGCGGCTCGTCCACGAGCTCGAAGTCGTCCCAGGTGTAGCGGGGGCGATCCACCACGACGGCGGCCGGCAGCCGCTCGCCGCGCTCCCGCACCGAGAACGCGTCCCAGCCCGCCCCAGGCTCACCACGCTCGCGCCCCTTGTAAGCGCCGCGCCCCGGCTCGCGCACCGCGTCGGCGGAGCGGCCGGGCTCGCCGGTCAGGGGCCACATCGTGCGCTCGGGACCGTCACCGCCGGGCCATAACACCCTGTCCTGGGGGCCGGTCGCCGTCCCGTTCTCACCGGGCCGCCCCGTCCGGTGCGGCTCCCCGCCGCCCTCCTGGCGCCTCTCCCGGGCGTCGGACCAGAACGAGCGGTCGGCGTCGGGCCGCGCCTCGCCACGGCGGGAGAAGAGGTACGAGCCGCGCCGCCACCACCGGCCGCGCCGGTGCCGTCCTCGGTCGTTGGGTCCCCTGTCGGAAGAAAAGGCCATCGCACCCCTCAACGCCACGTGGAGCCCCTTGGACACCGACGCATCGGCTTCCACCGTACGACGCCGATCTTCCGCTAGTCACCCGAAAGGGGACATCAGGCAGCACGATCACGCCGAAACATGGCTTACAGTTCGGGACATGGCAGGTGTTCTGATCGGCCTGGCGCTGCTGGCCTTCTGGCTCTTCTCACTGTTCGACGTGGTGACCACCCCCGAAGACGAGGTGCGGAACGTACCGAAGCCTCTCTGGATCCTCATCGTGGTGCTCATCCCGCTGCTCGGCGGCCTGGTGTGGATGGCGCGCGGCCGTCCGCGCGCGCCCAGGGCGGCCTGGCCGGTGCCTCCGGGCCCGGGCGTGCCGAAGGGCCCGGACGACGACCCCGACTTCCTGCGTGATCTCGACCGGCGGATGCGCGGCGACGACGTCTCCTGACCGCCCCTTACGGCACGTCGGCGTAGCTGTGCAGGCCGCTGATGAAGATGTTGACGCCGATCAGGTTGAACAGGAGGCAGCCGAACGCCACGAGCTGCACGATGGTCGCGGCCTTCCCCCGCCAGCCCGCCGTCACCTTCGCGTGCAGGTAGGCCGCGTAGGCCACCCACGTGATGAACGACCACACCTCCTTGGGGTCCCAGCCCCAGTAGCGGCCCCACGCCCGGTCCGCCCACAGCGCGCCCGCGATCACCGCGAACGTCCACAGCGGGAAGGCGAACACGATCGCCCGGTGCGCCACCTTCTCCAGGTCCGCCCGCGACGGCAACCGCGACATCCCGTCGCCGCGCACCAGGTAGAGCACACCCGACACGCCGGCGAGCGTCAGCAGGCCGCTGGAGATGATCGCCGCCGTGACGTGGATGGCGATCCAGTACGAGTTCAGCGCCGGCACCACGGGCCCGGCGGTCGTGTAGAAGACCTTGACGGCCAGCCCGAGCCCGAGCGCGGCCGTCACCATGACGAACCCGCCCAGGAAGCGCACGTTGTGGCGGAGCTGGGTGCCGAGGAACGCGGTCACGGCGGCGAAGCAGATCGCGACCACGAACTCGTACATGTTGCCCCAGGGCCAGCGGTCGACGGCGAGGCCGCGGGTGACGATGGCGCCGAGGTTGGCCGCCCAGCCGAGCCAGGCGAGCACGAGCGCCACCGTACCGGCCTTGACGGCGCCTCCCGGCGGCGCGGGCACGGGAGCGTCGGCCGAGGCGGCGACAGGCGTCTCAGAGACGGTGCCGGCGCCCGCGCCGGAGGAGGCGGCCCCGACCGCGACGGGCTGCTTGACCTCCGCCCGTGCGGCGGCTCCGGCCTTGCCGGGGCGGGCCCGCCCGAAGGCGAGCTCGATCGCGAAGCCCACCATGGCGACGACATAGAGCAGGACGGCTGCGACGACGAAAAGATCGCTCAGCTCGGC
This sequence comes from Nonomuraea composti, assembly GCF_012034275.1. Taxonomy (NCBI): domain Bacteria; kingdom Bacillati; phylum Actinomycetota; class Actinomycetes; order Streptosporangiales; family Streptosporangiaceae; genus Nonomuraea; species Nonomuraea composti. The sequence goes on from NZ_JAATEP010000043.1 coordinate 16,875, forward strand.
GAGTTGCTCAGCGGACATCCTTCTCTCCTGCTGATAGGGCCTTGACGATGTCGGAGAACTCTTCGGCGAAGCCCGCCGCGGAGCCCTCGGTGCGGGTCAGGCCGCCCACGTCGACCTTGCCCCCGGAGGTGCGGACGAAGACCCGCCGGCGGCGGATCATGAGCGACAGCGCGATGGCGATGACGGCCGTGGCGGCCGCCACCAGGGCGGGGAAGCGCCCGGGGTCGTAGGACGTCTGGAGCGTGATCCACTGCTTGACGCCGGTGAACTCGAGCTTGCCCAGCCCGTCGGGCAGCTCCAGCGACTGCCCCACGGCCAGCGGCTTGGGCGCGGCGGACCCCATGACGAGGGGCTTGAGCTTCTTCAGCACCTCGGGCTCGGCCAGCTCGTAGACCGACTGCGGCTTGCCGGAGCGCACCCCGAGGTCGCCGGAGAACGCCCCGAGGAGCTTGACCTCGGGGTTGAGCTCGCCGGGGAAGGCGGAGGCGTAGTCGCCGTTGGTCAGCGGCACGCTGGTCGGCAGGAACCGCAGCAGGAACCCGAGCTGCGACGGCTGCGCGTCGGGCACCTTGACCACGCAGCCGGAGGTCATGGTGGTCTTCTGCTCGATGAGGCAGGGCACGGGCCCCTCGAAGGCCACCTGCCCCTTGCCGTCGGTGACCTTGAAGACGGGCGCGTAGCCGTTGCCGATGAGGTACATCTGCGTGCCGTCGACTTCCAGCGGCTCGTTGACCTTGAGCTCGAAGTCGCGCGTGGGCGCGGAGGGCGTGTCGTTGACCTTGAGGTGCGCGGAGTAGTCGAGCGCCTGCCCGCGCTTGTCGCCGGCGACCTGGTAGGCCACCTTGAACTTCGACAGCGTGAAGGAGAACGGCTGCAGCGACTCGGCGGAGACCTGGTTGCCGGGCATGAACCGGTCGTAGGCGGCCACGGTGTTGGCGAACCCGTCGCCCTCGACGACCAGGACGTTGCCGCGGTAGCCGTAGAGGGAGCCGGCGCCGATGGCGAGCAGGATGCCGAGCAGGGCGACGTGGAAGAACAGGTTGCCGGTCTCGCGCAGGTACCCCTTCTCCGCCGACACCCAGCCGTCGCCGGTGACCACGCGGAAGCGCAGCTTGCGCAGCCGGCGCGCGGCCTCCTCGACGGTGAGCCCGGACTCGAAGGAGGCGGAGTGGGGCAGGCGCGACAGGTGCTTGGGCGCGGCGGGCGGCTTGCGGCGCAGCTCGCGCAGGTAGGTGGCGGTGCGCGGGATGATGCAGCCGATGAGCGAGGTGAACAGCAGCAGGTAGACGGCCGCGAACCAGGTGGAGGTGAACACCTCGAAGAGCTGGAAGCGGTCGTACCACTCGGCCAGCGCAGGGCTCTGCTCGTAGAGCTGGGCGACCTTGTCGGGCTCGACGCCGCGTTGCGGCACCAGCGAGCCGGGCACCGAGCCCAGCGCGAGCAGGAACAGCAGGATGAGCGCGGTCTTCATCGAGGTGAGCGTGCGCCACGCCCACCGCAGCCACGCCAGCGGGCCGAACCCGCCCTGCTTGGGCGCCTGCTCCTTCTCCAGCTCCTGGACGCTCATCAGATCACCGGCTCGAACGCGCCGATCAGCCCTTGCATGGCGGCGATCATCTCTCCCCAGAGCCCGCTCACCAGCAGGACGCCGACGGCCACCATCATGCCGCCGCCGATCCTGGTGATCAGGCGCGAGTGCTTGCGGATGGCACGGAACGTGCGCAGCGCCCTGCTGTAGGCGAGCGCGGCGGCCACGAAGGGCAGGCCGAGGCCCAGGGCGTAGGCGACGGCCAGGATCGCTCCCCTGCCCGCGCTGCCTTCGTTGAGCCCGAGCGTCAGCACCACGGCCAGCGTGGGGCCGATGCACGGCGTCCAGCCCAGCCCGAACACCACGCCGAGCAGCGGCGCGCCGGCCAGCCCGGCGGCCGGCAGGCGGTGGATGCGCACGTCGCGCATGAGCCCGGGCAGCACGCCCAGGAAGGCGAGCCCGAGCACGATGGTGAGGACGCCGAGCACGCGCGTGATGACGTCGGCGTTGCCCAGCAGGACGGAGCCGAGACCGCCGAACAGCGCCCCGCTGAGCACGAAGACCAGCGCGAACCCGGCCACGAACAACGACGCCCCGAGCACCAGCCGCCCCCGCTTGGGGTCGGCGCTCATGCCCGTGACGTACGACAGGTAACCCGGCACGAGCGGCAGCACGCATGGCGACAGGAACGACACCACCCCGGCCAGCACCGCGATCGGCACGGCCAGCAGCAGCGAGCCCGAGGCGACGACGTCACTCATCGCGCACCTTGGTCACGGTGTCGAGCAGGTCGGTGTACTTGACGGCGCCGAGCGCCCTGGCCGCGATCCTGCCCTGCTTGTCGATGATCAGCGTGGACGGGATGGCGGCGGGCGGCACGGTGCCCTGGAAGGCCAGCGCGACCTTGCCGGGCTGGTCGAAGATGTGCGGGTAGCCGGTCTGCTCGGTGCGCTCGAACGCCTTGGCGTCGGCCTGGCGGTCTTTGAAGTCGACGCCGAGGAACTGCACGCCGGTGTCCTTCGTCTTGGCCGCGACCTCTTTGAGCACGGGCGCCTCGGCCCGGCAGGGGCCGCACCATGAGGCCCAGAAGTTGAGGACGACGACCTTGCCCTTGTGCGCGGCCAGGGAGGCGGTGCCGCCGTCGAGGGTGGGCCCTTCGACCGCGGGCGCGGGCTCGCGCTCGGCGGCCTCGAAGACCTGCATCTTCCCGTCGCCGGCGATGAACCGGGTGTCGCCCGCCTGCGGCTGGCCGCCCTGGTTGCCGGCGCATCCCGCGACCAGGACCGCCAGGGGGAGGATGAGGGAGAGGGACTTGGCGCGCACGGAGGAAGATCTCCTTGTACTACAACCGGTAGAGCTTGCAACTCTACCGGGGTGCCCCCGCGCTCCGGACATCAGGCCCCGGGGACGGAGGGGCCCGTCTCCAGTGATCCCGCGGGCTCGCTGTAGCCGATGCTGACCAGCCTGTCGCCGTCGAAGGTGAGCGTGGTCAGGCTGGCCAGCGCGCACTGCCGGCGTCGCGGGTCGTGCCAGAGCCTGCGGCCCTCGGCGGCGCACCTGATGGCCCAGATGGGCAGCTGGTGGCTGACGAGCACGGTCTCGTGCCCGCGCGCCGCCGCCCTGGCCGTGTCGATCACCGCTTTCATCCGGCGGACGATGGCGGGGTACGGCTCGCCCCAGGACGGGCGCAGCGGGTTGTAGAAGTAGCGGTAGTTGCGCCAGTCGCGCAGCAGCCCGAGGCCCGGGCCGGCGGGGCGGCCCTCCAGGAGGTTGCCCGCCTCGATCAGCCGGACGTCCTGCTCGATCTCCAGGCCGAGCTTGTCGGCGAGCGGGGCCGCCGTCTCCAGGGCGCGTTCGAGCGGGGAGCTGTAGAGCTTGACGATGTCGCGGCCGCCGACGGCCTTGGCGACCGTCTCGGCCATGAGCTGACCTGTCTCGGACAGGTGGTAGCCGGGCAGCCTGCCGTAGAGGACGCCGGCGGGGTTGTGCACCTCACCGTGGCGCAGCAGGTGGACGACGGTGGTTTCAGCCATGGTGCGCACAGCCTATCCGCTCGCCCGCGCCGGGCGGCGCAGGCCCCGGCCGGTGTCAGCTCACCGCCCAGGCGTTCTCCTGTTTCCTGCTCGACTCGGCCAGCGCCTCGACCATGGCCCTGATGGCGGGGCGGCGGGCCGCGTCGGTGCGCCACACCGCGTAGATGCGGCGCGACTGGCGCGGCAGCAGCGGGACGAGCCGCACGCCCGGCGGCACGCAGTCGCGGCCGAGCCGCGGCACGATGGCGCAGCCCAGACCGGCCGCGACCAGCGCGAGCTGGGTCGGGTACTCGTCGGCCATGCAGGCGATCACCGGCTCCAGCGACGCGCTGCGCAGGGTGAACACCAGCCAGTCGTGGCAGACGGTGCCGGGCGAGCCGCTGATCCACTGCTCGCCGCGCAGGGCGGACAGCTCGATCTCGCGCGCGTCCGCCAGCGGGTGGCCGTCGGGCACGGCCACGTCGGCGACGTCGTCGAGCAGAGTGGCCTTGGACAGGCCCTCGGGGATGGCCATGGGGCGGTTGAGCCAGTCCTGGATCACGCCGAGGTCGAGCTCGCCCCTGGCGACCTCGCGGACGACCCGCTCGGGCTCGCGCTCGTTGAGCTGCACCCACAGGTCGGGGTGGCGCTGCTTGAGCGAGACGAGCGCGCCCGGCATGAGGCCGCGGACGGCGGTGGGGAAGGCGGCCACGTTGAGCCGGCCGACGACCGCGCCGCGCAGCGCCTCGAAGTCGGCCTCGGCGGTCTCGACCAGGGCGAGGATGCGCTCGGCGTGCTCGGCCAGCAGGCCGGCGGCGTCGGTCAGGCGCACGCCGCGCCCGTTGCGCTCCATCAGGCGGGCGCCGGTCTCGCGCTCCAGCTTGGCGATCTGCTGGGAGACGGCCGAGGGGGTGACCATGAGCGCGTCGGCCGCCGCGCCCACCGAACCGTAGACGTGCACAGCGTGAAGAGCCTTGAGCCGGTTCAGGTCCAACATGTAAGCCAGCCTAAACGGTTTAGCGTAGAAAGTCTCGCTTGTCGTTGAATGTGTAGCAGATGAAAATAGATGCATGAGAATCCTGAAGACGAAGAAGCAGCAGACCGGCTCCGTGTCGTACCTCAAGGTCCTCGCCGAGCAGGCCCGCGAGCAGCGCATCCGCTACCAGAAGCCGGCTCGCTGAGCGAGCGCTCCGGGGGTGTGGGCAGGTACACCCCCAGCCGGTTGCCAGACGCAGGGATCACGAGCTGACCCCACGGCATCGTCAGGACGGACAGATCCCCCGACCTGACGGAAGTGCGTGACAACGTGGGGCAGAACACCAGAGAGGCCGCCGTCATGGCGGCCTTTGTCATGGTGGTGGGGGTGGTGGCGCCGCTGTGGCCCACGCCGGTGCGCCGCGCCCTGGACGGCGCCGTCCGGCTCCGTCCCGTCGAGGGCGGGCGGGCCCTGGCGCTGCCCGCCACGGCTCCCCTGGTCATCGCGGCCGGCGTGGCCGCGCCCCTACCTCAAGCGGTGATCACAGGGCCGCCGCGGCGGCCTCGGCGGCGGCGGGCAGCGCCTCGGCCACCCGCCCGATGGCCTCGTCGTCGTGCGCGGCCGACAGGAACCACGCCTCGTAGGCCGACGGCGGCAGGTAGACGCCCTGGTCGAGCATCGCGTGGAAGAACGCGGTGAAGGCCGCGGTGTTCTGGGTCTTGGCCTCGTCGAAGCCCGTCACCTCGGCGTCGGTGAAGAAGATCGAGAACAGGCTGCCGGCCCGCTGTAGCCGGTGCGGCACCCCGGCCTTGGCCAGCGCCTCGGAGGCCAGCTCGCCCACCTTGAGCGCCGCCGCGTCGACCCGGGCGTAGGCGTCGGCGTCGAGGGCCCGCAGCGTGGCCAGGCCCGCCGCGCAGGCCAGCGGGTTGCCCGACAGCGTGCCCGCCTGGTAGACGGGCCCCTCGGGCGCGAGGTTGGCCATCACGTCGGCCCGGCCGCCGAACGCCGCCGCCGGCAGCCCGCCGCCCATGACCTTGCCGAACGTCATCAGGTCGGCATCCACGGGGTCGAGGCCGTACCAGCCCGCCGGGGAGACGCGGAAGCCGGTCAGCACCTCGTCCACGATGAGCAGCGCGCCGTGGGCGGTGCACAGCTCGCGCAGGCGCGCGTTGAAGCCGTCGCGCGGCGGGACGACCCCCATGTTCGCCGGGCACGCCTCGGTGATCACGCACGCGATCTCCGCGGCGGCGAAGGCCCGCTCGACGGCGGCGAGGTCGTTGTACGGCAGCACGATCGTGTCGGCCGCCGACGCCCCGGTCACCCCGGGCGTGTCGGGCAGCCCGAACGTGGCCACCCCCGACCCGGCCGAGGCCAGCAGCGCGTCGACGTGCCCGTGGTAGCAACCGGCGAACTTGATCACTTTCGACCGCCCGGTGAACCCCCTGGCCAGCCGCACCGCGCTCATCGTCGCCTCGGTGCCCGAGCTGACCAGCCGCACCTTCTCGACCGGCGCCACCCGCGCCACGATCTCCTCGGCCAGCTCCACCTCGCCCTGCGTGGCGGTGCCGTAGGAGAAGCCGCTCGCGACGGCCCGCTCGACGGCCTCGACGACGGCCGGGTGGCGGTGCCCGAGGATCATCGGCCCCCAGGAGCACACGAGGTCGACGTAGCGGTTGCCGTCGACGTCGGTGATGTACGGCCCCTGCCCCGAGGCCATGAAACGCGGCGTGCCGCCCACCGAGTTGAACGCGCGCACCGGGGAGTTGACGCCCCCGGGCACGATCCGGCGGGCGCGGGCGAACAGGGTCTCGGAGTTCTGTGTACGGCTCACCGGCCTAGGTTATCCGGCCCTGCCTCCGCCCCCGAGATCAGTCGGCCAGCCACTCCAGGATGCGCAGCGGGTCGGGCAGCGGCCGGCCGTCGGGCGGCCGCAGCCACGAGACGGGCTGCCCGCTCGGCAGCGTGGACGGCGGGGCCAGGACGTAGCTGTCGCGGCAGTGCCAGCGCAGCCCCGGCGTGTCGTCGATGGTGGCCGGGTCGCAGTCGAGGTGGCAGGACCACCATTCGTCCTCGTCCTCGGGGTTGCCGCGGGTGGCCACGTAGAACAAGACCCGGTCGCCGTTGGCGGCGACCGGGCCTGAGTGGGCGTCGGCGGCGTCGATCCGGGTGAGGGCGGACAGGCCGACGGAGAGGGGTACGTCGAAGACGTCGAACACGCGCCCCGTGGGCAGGATCACATTGGCCTCGGGCTCGGCCTGCCACCAGCGCGTGAGCTGGGCGGTGTCGGTCGTGGCCTGCATGTGCCAGGCGGGCGAGAGCGGGTGGGCGCCGGGGTCGGGACAACCGACGCGGTCACAGGAGCACGCGCGCGGCCCGTGCGGCAGCGGATAGGCACCGGGCACGACGGGCCAGCCCAGCTCGGCGTACTCCAGCACGGCCGTGATGCGTGTCGGCCGTGCTTGTTTCCGGGCCCGCTTTTTGGTACGCCGAGCCAGTGGTACCCCCACCATGGTGTCTCCCGTTCGACTCACAGCGCCTGAGGAGGCCCCGACACCGGACGGAACGGCAGCCGCGGTCAAGCGGCCTGCCGCAGGCACCTACGCACACGCGGGACACACCAGCACTTGTCATGCAACTCTAACCCACGGGCCCCATGAGTTGACGGGAAACCCCTTGGTTAGAGCCGTCGAGCCACTTCCGTGGCCCAGTAGGTCAGGATCAGGTCGGCGCCGGCCCGCTTGATCGCGACCAGCGACTCCATGATCATCCGCTCGCGGTCGACCCAGCCGTTGGCCGCGGCGGCCTCGATCATCGCGTACTCGCCGCTGACCTGGTAGGCGGCCACCGGCACGTCCACCTCGGCGCGGACGCCGGCGATGATGTCGAGGTAGGCCAGCGCCGGCTTGACCATGACCGCGTCGGCGCCCTCCGCCAGGTCGAGGCGGACCTCGCGCAGCGCCTCGCCCAGCCGGCCCGCCGGGTCCTGCTGGTGGGTGCTGCGGTCGCCGAACTGCGGCGCGCACTCGGCGGCGTCGCGGAACGGGCCGTAGAAGGCTGAGGCGTACTTGGCGGAGTAGGCCAGGATCGGCACGGTGCCGTGGCCGGCGGCGTCGAGGGCCGCGCGGATGGCGCCCACCTGGCCGTCCATCATGCCGCTGGGCGCCACCATCTGGGCGCCCGCCTCGGCCTGGGCCACCGCGACGGAGGCGTAGCGCTCCAGCGTCAGGTCGTTGTCGACGTCGCCCGACGGGGTGAGGATCCCGCAGTGGCCGTGGTCGGTGAACTCGTCGAGGCACGTGTCGGCCATGACCACGATCGAGTCGCCCACCTCGGCGACCACGTCGCGCAGCGCCACCTGCAGCACACCGTCGGGGTCGTCGGCGGCCGAGCCGCGGGCGTCCTTCACCGCCGGGATGCCGAACAGGATGAGGCCGCCGACCCCGGCCGCGGCGGCGTCGTGCGCGGCCTTGCGCAGCGAGTCGCGGGTGTGCTGGACGACGCCCGGCATCGAGGCCACGGGCTGCGGCTCGGTGATGCCTTCCTTGGCGAACAGCGGCAGGATCAGGTCGGCGGGGTGCAGCCTGGTGCCCGCCACCATCCGGCGCAGCACCGGGCTGCGGCGCAGCCGCCTGGGACGGGCGACGGGGTACTCGGCGCTCATCTGGCTCTCCTCCTCGCGCCCCGGCGGTTCTGCGACGGCCGGCGGGGCGTGTCGCCCGCGGCCAGCGCCGCCTGGCGCTGCTTGGCTCCGAACTCGGCCACCGCGGCGGCCAGGGCGGAGGCTGACGGCTTGTCGGCCATGACGTCGACCCGGAGCCCGAACTCCTCGGCCGTCTTGGCCGTCTGCGGCCCGATGACCGCGATCACGGTGACGTTGTGCGGCTTGCCCGCGATGCCGACGAGGTTGCGCACCGTGGACGAGGACGTGAAGAGCACGGCGTCGAAGCCGCCGCCCTTGATGGCCTCGCGGATCGGCGCGGGCGGCGGGGCGGCCCGCACGGTGCGGTACGCGGTGACGTCGTCGCACTCCCAGCCCAGCTCGGTGAGCCCGGCCACGAGCGTGTCGGTGGAGATGTCGGCGCGCGGCAGCAGCACGCGGTTGATCGGGTCGAGCATCGAGTCGTACGGCGGCCACTCGGCCACCAGCCCCTCGGACGACTGCTCGCCGGAGGGCAACAGGTCGGGCTTGACCCCGAACTCGATCAGAGCCCGCGAGGTGGCGTCGCCGACGGCGGCCACCTTGAGCCCGGCGAAGGCGCGGGCGTCGAGGCCGTACTCCTCGAACTTCTCGCGCACCGCCTTGACGGCGTTGGCGCTGGTGAAGGCCACCCACTCGTAGCGGCCCGTGACCAGGCCCTTGATCGCGCGGTCCATCTGCTGCGGGGTGCGGGGCGGCTCGACCGAGATGGTCGGCACCTCCTCGGGCACCGCGCCGTAGGCGATGAGCTGCTCGGACAGGCTGCGCGACTGCTCCTTCGTACGCGGCACCAGCACCCGCCACCCGAACAGCGGCTTGGTCTCGAACCACGACAGCTTGTCGCGCTGGCCCACGGCCTCGCCGACCACGATCAGCGCGGGCTCGGTGAACCCGGCGTGCTTGAGGTCGGCCTGGAACCGGCCGAGCGAGGACACGACGGTGTACTGCTCGGTGGTGGTGCCGCCGCTGCTGACGGCGACCGGCGTGGTGTCGGGCTTGCCGCCGGCGATCAGCGCCTTGCCGATGGCCACGGCGTCGCCGATGCCGTTGTAGATGACCAGCGTGCCGCGGCAGGCGGCGTGGGCCGCCCAGTCCTGCTCCTGGGCGGCGTCGACGACGCGGAACTCGGGGACCGCCGTCGCCGGCGGGATGCCGGCGTAGGTGAGCACGGCGGTCGCGGGCGGCACGCCGGGCACGATCTCGAAGTCCACCTCCGCCGCGGTGCAGGCAGCGGCCTCCTCGGTGATCGAGGAGAACAGCATGGGGTCGCCTTCGACGAGGCGGACCACGAGCTGCCCCCGTGCGGCGCGCCGCACGAGGTCGCCTTCGGCGGCCTGGGCGACCTCGACGCCTTCACGGCAGTGGCGCAGCAACGGGGTCTGCGTCTCGGCGTCGAGCACCACCGCGTCGGCCTTGGCGAGCAGCTCGGCGGCGCGGAGCGTCAGCAGGTTGGGGTCACCTGGACCCGCGCCCACGAACGCGACGAAACCGGAGGTTGGACTATCGGAGCTCAATGGGAATGCTCCCCCATCAATCTGTCGGCACCTTCGGCGATCATCTCGGCCGCTAGGAGGCGGCCCAGGTTCGCAGCCTCCGAAGGAGAGCCGGCGGCGGACTTGCGGACCGTTTCGCGGCCGTCGATGGAGACGACCACAGCGGTCAGGTTCAGAGTGTGCCCGTCATCGGCGGCGAACGCACCCACCGGAGCGGCGCACCCGGCCTCCAGGGCGGCGAGCAGGGCTCGCTCGGCGGTCACCGCGGAGCGGGTACGGGGGTCGTCGAGCACGCGCAGGAACTCGATGACGTCGGCACGGTCGGCGCGGCACTCGACGGCCAGCGCGCCCTGGCCGGGCGCGGGCAGCAGCTCCTCGACCTCGAAGATCTGCGCGATCTCGGCGTCGCGGCCGATGCGGTGCAGCCCGGCCGAGGCGAGGACGACCGCGTCGAGCTCGCCGGAATTGACTTTGCCGATGCGCGTGTCGGCGTTGCCGCGGATGGCGACGTACTCGAGGTCGGGGCGGAGCGCGCTGAGCATGGCGACGCGGCGCGGCGAGCCGGTGCCGACCCGGGCGCCGGGCGCGAGGTCGGCGAACTTGTGCGTGCCGACCAGCGCGTCGCGGTGGTCGTGCCGGGCCGGCAGCGCGGCCAGCGTGAAGCGTGGGTCCTGTCTGGTCGGCAGGTCCTTGAGGGAGTGGACGGCGAAGTCGATCTCGCCCTCGACGAGCTTGTCGCGCAGCGCGCTGACGAACACGCCCGTGCCGCCGAGCTGCGCCAGGTGCGCCTTGGTGACGTCGCCGAACGTGGTGACGCCGACCAGCTCGACCGCCCTGCCGGTGCGCTCGGTGTAGGCGTCGGCCACCAGCTGCGACTGCGTGGTCGCGAGGAGGCTGCGGCGGGTTCCGAGCCGCAACGCGCCGGACCGCGACGTCACAGCTCCACCTCCCTCACGGCCTCGGGCATCTTCGGATCCAGGTTGAACAGCTCACGCAGGGCTTCCGCATAATGATCGCCCCCCGGGCAGGTGGCGAGCTGCTTGACACGCACAGTCGGCTCGTGAAGCAGCTTGTCGACGACCCGCTGGACGGTCATGGCCACTTCGTCCCTGGCCCGCTCGTCGAGGTCGGGCACGCGCATGAGCAGGCGGCCCAGCTCCGACTCCACCACGCTCGCCGCCTTGCTGCGCAGCGCCACCACGGTCGGGGTGACCCTGGCGGCCCGCTCGGCGTCGAGGTAGGCGCGCAGCTCCGCGGCGACCAGGGCGCGGACGGACTGCACCGCGTCGCCCTCGCGCGAGCCGATGCCGGACTCCTGGATCGTCTCCAGGTCGACCAGCGTGACGCCGGGCACGGCGCGCACGGCGGGGTCGATGTCGTGCGGCAGCGCCAGGTCCAGCAGGAACGCCGGCCCCGCCAGCATGTCGGGCGTGACGATGTGGCGGCCGGCGCCCGTGCAGGTGATGACGATGTCGGCGGCGGCCAGCTCGTCGCCGACGCGGGAGAACTCGACGGCCCGCCCGCCGACGGACGCGGCCAGCCGGGCGCCCCGCTCGTACGTGCGGTTGGCCACGACGATGTCGGTGACCCCGGCGCGCGACAGCGTGGCGGCGGCCAGCGAGCTCATCGAGCCCGCGCCGATCACCAGGGCGCGCCGCCCCGCGAGGTCGCCCGCGAGGGCGAGGCCGGCGGTGACGAGGGAGGCGCCGTGCTTGTCGATGCCGGTGTCGGTCTGGGCCCGCTTGCCGACGCGCAGCGCCTGCTGCACCAGCTCGTTGAGGGTGGCGCCGACCGTGCCCTGGCGCTGCGCCAGCTTGAGCGCCTGGCGGACCTGGCCGAGGATCTGGCCCTCGCCGACCACCATGGAGTCGAGCCCGCACACCACGGAGAACAGGTGCTCGACCGCCCGCTCCTCGTAATGAACGTAGAAGTGCGGGGTCAGCTCGTCGACGGGGACGCCCGAGTGGACGCCCAGGAGGTTGCTGATGGATGTGACGGCGGCGTGGAAACGGTCGACCGTGACGTAGACCTCGACCCGGTTGCAGGTCGAGACCACCATGGCCTCCGCGACGCACGGATCCTGCCGTACGTCGTGCAGGAGCTTGACGAGCGCGTCGCCCGTGACCGAGACGCGCTCCAGCAGAGCCACCGGCGCGGTGCGGTGGCTGAGTCCGATGGCCAGAACACTCATTGACTGTCCACCGCCATGAGCGGCCCCCCAGCTTTGCGTTGCTCGTGGAACGCGAGAATCTGCAGTTCTATGGATAGATCGACCTTACGGACATCGACGCTCTCCGGCACGGAGAGCACGACCGGGGCGAAGTTCAGGATGCTGGTGACGCCCACGGCGACCACGCGATCGCAGACCTCCTGCGCCGCTGCCGCCGGTGTCGCCAGAACCACGATCGAAACTCCACGCCGCTTGATGACGGCTTCCAGGTCGTCGATGTGCTCCACATTCAATCCCGCGATGGTGTCGCCCACGACTTCGGGGTCGGCGTCCACGAGCGCGGCGACCCGGAAGCCCCTGGAGACGAAGCCGCCGTAGTTGGCCAGCGCGCGGCCGAGGTTACCGACACCGACGATCGCGACCGCCCAGTCTTGCGTCAGGCCGAGCTCGCGGGAGATCTGGTAGACGAGGTACTCAACGTCATAGCCTACGCCGCGCGTGCCGTACGAGCCGAGGTGTGACAGATCCTTGCGCAACTTCGCGGAATTGACACCGGCGGCGACGGCGAGGTCCTCGGAGCTGACCGTCGCGATGCCCCGCTCGGCCATCCCGTGCAGCGCCCTGAGGTACAGCGGAAGCCTGGCGACCGTCGCCTCGGGAATACCGCGGTCACGGGGCTGGGACGGGCTCTTCACGTGCCGGTGCTCCAGGGAACGGGCGGCTTGGGGACCGCGTGACGGAATCGAACCGTCTTTCAGGTTAATCCCTTTGTGAACCGATGCACAAAGTCGGCGGCGGTACGGTTGCCGTATGCATCGCATCACGTTGCTCGGCAAGCCCGGCTGTCACTTGTGTGACGACGCGCGCGAGGTCATCGCCAGGGTCGCGGGCGAGCTCGGCGTGCCGTGGGAGGAGGTCAGCATCGAGTCTTCGGCCGAGTTGCAGGAGAAGTACTGGGAGATGATCCCGGTCACGCTGATCGACGGCGTGCAGCACGACTTCTGGCGGGTCGACGAGGCGCGCCTGCGCGCGGCGCTCAGCAGCTGACGGTCTCTCAGCAGCCGACGGTCTCTCAGTAGTCGACGGTCTCTCAGTAGCCGACGGTGGGCAGCGGCACCACCTTCGCCGCGTTCACGTTGAGCTCGATGACGTTCGTGGCCAGCACCATCGCCTGCCGCTCGTTGACGAACCGCTCGACGTGCGGCTGCCGCTGGTGGTCGCGGTAGGCGACCTCGTCGCGGTAGAGCTCGTAGACGATGCGCTGCAGCGGCGCGGACTTCACGGCGTGGCAGACGTACACGAGCGTGTCGGGCTCGCCGCGCCGCACGGCCTCGACGGTGGCCTCGGCCAGCCGGTCGAACGCCTCGCCCGCGCCGTCCATGATCGTGAAGACGGTGAGCATGCCGTAGATGCCCGGCGCGGGCCGGCCGGAGCCGGGCTGCTGCTGCGCGGGCGAGAACAGGTCGGCGCCCGGGAAGATCGCGCCCGTGGCCGGGGCCGGGGCCGGAGGCGGCGGGGGCGGGCTCATGGAGGGGGCGCCGTTCATGATGTAGCCCGTGGAGGGGCCGTCGTCGAGCGGGGCGGCCATGCGGGCCGCGTAGTCGACGTCGCGCTGCCGGTGGCCCTCGTCGCCGGCGCGGTACTCGGCCACGAGGTCGCCGAGCCCGGACGCGCGGCGCGGCGGCGCGGGCGGCAGGTCCGCGGCCGGTACGGGCTCGGGCGCGCCCCTGCGGCCGCCCTGCGGCGGCACCTCGTCGCGGAACATCGGGCGCTCGCCGGGCGTCATCCGGTGCTCGTCGAGCGCCAGGGGACGCTCCTCGCCCGGAGCCGGACGCGGCATCGGACGCGGCACCGGACGCTCCTCGCGGCGCTGAGAGCGCTCCTCCCGGCGCGAGGAGCGCGTCTCGCGGTCGTCGTCGAAATCGTCCTCGTCGTCGTCCTCGTACGGCGCCAGCGGCCGCAGGACGGTGTACCAGACCGCGGCGGCGGCCACGGCGAGCAGCGCCGTGGTGAACAGCGGCGCCACCGCGAACCGCAGCGCGCCCACCAGTGCCAGCCCCGACGGAACGACGACCACGGTCGCGTGTAGGTTGTCGGTGTCGTACTCGTCGCCGTTGCGCCATTTGATGCCCGCCACCACCAGCATGGCCAGCATGACGAGCAGGGAGACCACGTGGGCGCCGGTGAGCAGGTAGCCGGGGAAGACGTTCCAGTGGGCCGAGCCCGAAGGCAGGCTCTTGCCCATGTCCTCGGTCTTCAGCGGGTCCCAGACCATGATCACGACGGACACGAAGGTCAGCGCGCCGCCGAGCAGCCATGCCAGGAACCTGGGCGGCACCTTCTCCGAGAGCAGCTGCACCAGGCCGATGGCCAGCCAGAGCGGCGCCACCAGCGATCCCGTCACCTGGTAGATCCGGAACGTGAGGCCGCCGAAGCCGGCGAGGTAGCCGATGCCGATCACAAGGAGTGACAGGCACAGGCCCACGACTGCAACGGTCCAGGCGACCAACCACCCCTCAGGCTCGTCGCGCAGTCGTTGGATCAGGGCACCGGCCGCGACGGCGGCCAGGAGCGCACCGGCAAAAGCTATGACAGCAACGAGGATCTCCATGGTGACTCCAATGCTGCCGGACGATGCCTCCCAGCCGGTAGCCGAAGAGGGAACGGGTCGGTCCACCACGGTATCCGCCGATTACGCCTAGTCATGCATGACTTCCGTGGATTGTGGATTTTCCGGTTGATTTCTAGAGTGTTCGAGCACGCCGCACCCCTTACCCCTAGGGATACCGGATGCCTGACTCGTCGCCGTTCGCCGGGCTGCTCGCTCCAGCGGTCGCTGGACCTGCCCGGACGGGCGAGTTCGCCGTGCGCGAAGACGTCCCGGAAGATGTCTCCGGCGACCTGCGCACGCTGGTGATGCACGCCAAGAACGGCTGCACGCAGTCCTTTGGCACGCTCTACGACCGCTACGTCGACCTGGTCTACCGCTACATCTACTTCCGGGTGGGCTCCCACCCCCTCGCGGAGGACCTCACCAGCGAGACCTTCCTGCGGGCACTGCGCAGGATCGGCGACTTCACCTGGCAGGGCCGCGACTTCGGGGCCTGGCTCGTGACCATCGCGCGCAACCTGGTGACCGACCACTTCAAGTCGGGGCGCTACCGGCTGGAGATCCCGACCGGCGAGGTCATCGACGTTCCGCTCGACGGCTCGCACATCCCCGAGAACGCCGTGGTCACGGCCATCATCAACGACCGGGTGCTGCGTGCCGTACGAGACCTCAATCCCGAACAACAGGAATGCGTCGTCCTGCGCTTCCTGCACGGCCTCTCGCTCGCGGAAACCGCGCTGATCATGGGGAAGAAGAGTGGAGCGATCAAAGCGCTGCAGTTCCGTGCCGTCCGGGCCCTGGCCAGGGCTCTCAAGCACGACCTGGCGTAACCTCCACCATCCGCCCCTCGTTAAGCAGGTGTCATGGCCGCGTCGGTCAGGGAGCCGTCATGAGTAGGGCGCGCAGGCGGCGCGAACGCGTGCTGGAGCAGCTCACCGAGCTGCGGGAGCTGCCTCTCGGCGGCGCTCCGGGAGCCGCCTTCAAGGAGCGGCTGCGCGCGGAGCTGCTGTCGGGGGCCCTGGAGGCCGAGCCGGAGCCCGCCGCCGAGCCCGCGCGCCGCGACCTGCCGCGGCGCCGTCCGCTGCTGTCGCAGCTGGCGGCCGTGGGGCTGGCGGCGGCGCTGATGGTCTCCTCCTTCGCGACCTACCAGGCCGTGCCCGGCGACTCGCTCTACCCGCTCAAGCGCGCCGCCGAGACCACGCTCGTGCACCTCAGCCCCGGCGAGGCGGAACGCGCCGAGCGCGAGCTGGACTCCGCCAAGACCCGCGCCAAGGAGGTCGCCAGCCTGCTCGGCTCCTCCGCCGACGGCCCGCTGGTCAAGAAGACGCTCAAGGACATGGAGGAGTCCACCCGGTCGGGCATCAGCAGGCTCGAACGCGCCGAGCCGCGCTCGCCGAAGATCAAGAAGTTCGCCCGGGAGCAGGAGGAGACCGTCAAGCCCATGCTCCAGGAGCTCGACGAGGACCAGCTCGCCCAGGCCGAGGGCTACCTCGACTACATCGAGGGTCTGGTCGCCCCTGAGTAGGTAAGTAAGCTGAAGCCCATGTGGCGGCTTATGCGACGACGACACGAGACGCAGCCCGAGGTCGCCGGCGAGGTCGCGGCGCAGGCGGCGGTCACCGTCGCGCCCGTCGAGCCGGACCTGGAGGCCGCGGCCTTCTTCGACGTCGACAACACGATGATGCGCGGCGCGTCGATCTACCACTTCGCCAGGGGCCTGGCCACGCGCGGGCTGTTCACCACGTCCGACCTGTTCAAGTTCGCGGTCGGGCAGGCGGTGTTCCGGCTGCGCGGCAACGAGAATCCCGAGCACATCGCGGTGGCCCGCGAGACGGCGCTGGCGTTCGTCGCCGGGGCCAAGGTCGACGACGTCGTCCGCCTCGGCGAGGAGATCTACGACGAGGTCATGGCCGACCGCATCTGGGGCGGCACCCGCGCGCTCGCCCAGCAGCACCTCGACGCCGGCCAGCGGGTCTGGCTGGTCACCGCCACGCCGATCGAGCTGGCCCGGGTGATCGCGCAGCGGCTCGGCCTGACGGGCGCGCTCGGCACGGTGGCCGAGACCAGCAACGGCGTCTACACCGGCCGGCTCGTCGGCGACCTGCTGCACGGCCCCGCCAAGGCCGAGGCGGTGCGCGCGCTGGCCCGCAGGGAGGGCCTCGACCTGACCCGCTGCACCGCCTACAGCGACTCGGCCAACGACCTGCCGATGCTCTCGCTGGTCGGCACCGCCGTCGCGATCAACCCCGACAACGAGCTGCGCGAGCACGCCAGGAAGCACGACTGGGAGGTCAGAGACTTCCGCACCGGCCGCAAGGCCACGCTCACGGCGCTGCCCATCGCGGCCGGCGTGGGTGCCGTGGCGGGCGGCGTGGCGGCGGGCATCGCCCTGCGCCGCCACTACCGCCGCTGACCCCCTACTTCAGCGAGTCGAACAGCGAGGTGGCCGCCGGCTGCTTCCACTGGATCCGGTTGGGGTCGCCCGGGTAGGGCTCCCACGGCACCGCCGCGACGTTCACCTTCACTTCCTGGAGCTGCCTGCCCAGCTCGTACATCTCCTCCACGCTCAGGTCCGTCCGCACGCCCTTGCGCATCTCGCCCAGGAACGCCTTGAGCTTGGCCGGGTCCGCGACCAGTTGCCGCTGCGCCTTCTTCAGCATCGCCAGCACCAGCGCCTGCTGCCGCTTGATCCGCGCGATGTCGGAGCCGTCGCCGTAGCGGCGCAGGCGCGCGTAGCCGAGGGCCTGCTCCCCGTTCAGCACGCTCTCGCCCGCGGGCAGCTTCAGCTTCGCGGCCGCGTCGTCCACAGGCTGGGGAAGCTTGACGGTCACGCCGCCGAGCGCGTCCACCATGGTCTTGAAGCCGCTGAAGTCCACCTCCACCGTGTGGTGCAGCCGCAGCCCCGTGAGCTTCTCCAGCGTCGTCCTGAGGCAGCTCGCGCCGCCCTTGGCGTAGGCCGAATTGATCATGTCGAGCCGGGCGGGTTCCGTCCCGCAGCGCGCGATGCGCACCATGGAGTCGCGCGAGACGCTGACCGCGGTGGCCTTGCCCCGGTCGGCGGGCACGTGCACGATCATGATGGTGTCGGAGCGCTGGCCCGCGTTCTGCCTGGCCGACTGGGGGCCGTAGCGCTCGTTGCCGGCGCCCTCGCGCGTGTCCGAGCCGATCACCAGGATGTTCCTCGTGCCGCTCATGTCGGCCGGGTCCGCTCCGGCTGGGGGCGCGGCGGTCGGCCTGGCCGCGATGAACGCCACCGGCGCCGCGACCGCCGCGGCCGTGGCGGCGGCCACGAGCCCGGCCGTCCACCACGCGGACCAGCGGCGCCGGGGCCGGGCGCGCAGGAAACGCGCGCGCTGGCGGGCGAGCGAGGCGGGTGGCTGGTGCTCCAGCTCGGCCCCGAGGTCTCGGAGCAGCTTCAGGTCGTCCATCGTCACTCCTCCTCCATCGGGTTGGCGTCGCCGAGCGCGGCACGTACCTTCCGCCTGCCCCTGTTGAGGCGGGAGCGCACGGTGCCCACGGGGATGCCGAGCGCGCGGGCCGCCTCCTCGTACGTCAGGTCGCCCCAGGCGATCAGCAGCAGCACGTCGCGGTCCCTGGCGGGCAGCGCGGCCAGGGCGCCGGCCAGCTCCGCGCGCACGGCCTGCGCGGTCACCCCGGCGGCCACCCGGTCGGCGGGCGACTCCACCTCGGAGTCCACGGGGGCGCGCAGGAGGGCGCGGTAGCGGGCCGCCTCGGTGCGGTGGTGGCGGGAGACGAGCTTGGTCAGGATGCCGAACAGCCACGGCCTGGCGTCCGGGTACGCCAGGTCGTAGCTCTTCCTGCGGGAGAAGGCGACCAGGAACGTCTCACCGACGAGGTCCTCGGCGGGCTCGGGGCCGAGCCGGCGGGAGACGTAGCGGTAGAGCATGGCGGAGTAGCGGTCGAAGAGCTCGGCGAAGGCCTCGGGTTCGGTCCACGAGGCTCGTACGAGGTCGGCGTCCGCACCCCTGACGGCGGGTTGCGTGATCATCTCCGCCCTTCTGTGGGGGATCGGTCACGGATGTCTTGCCACAACCCGCCCAAAGGGTTCAGATCTCCTTGAGCTGGCCCCCGTCGATCACGAACTCGGCGCCGGTCGTGCTGCCGGAGCGGGGCGAGGCGAGCAGGGCGACCGCGTCGGCGATCTCCTGCGCGTGGACGAGCCGGCCGGTGGCCAGCCCCATCATCGCAGGAGCCACCTCGGTGAGCACGCTGTCACGGTCGGAGCCGACCATGCCGGCGAAGACCTCGGCCGCGCCGCCCTCCTTCGTCCACCAGTCCGTCAGCACCGCGCCGGGCGTGACGGTGTTGACCCTGATGCCCTGCGGGGCGTACTCGGCGGACAGCGACTTGCTGAGCGCCAGCACGGCCGCCTTCGCCGCGCCGTAGTCCACGTTCACGGCGGAGGGCTGCCTGGCCATCGTCGAGGAGACGTTCACGATCGAGCCGCCGCCGCGCTCCAGCAGGTGCGGCACGGCCGCGCGGATCATGCGGACGGCCGCGAACAGGTTGAACTCGAACATCGCCGCCCAGTCCGCGTCGTCCGGCGTCATGAAACCGGCCCGCGGCAGCGTGGTGCCGGGCGGCGGCCCGCCGGCGTTGTTGACCAGGATGTCCAGCCCGCCGAACTCCTCCACCGCCCGCGCCACGACCCGGGCGGGCGCGGCGGGGTCCATCAGGTCGGCCGCGACGTGCGTCACCTTGGCGTCGGCGAGCGCGTCGGACGGGGTTCGCGAGACGGCGACCACGTGGGCGCCCTCCTCGGCCAGGGTGCGGGCGACGGCCAGGCCGATGCCCTTGGACGCGCCGGTGACGACGGCGACGCGGCCGGAGAGCTGCAGATCCATGGGGTTTCCCTTCGGTGTTCCTTCAGTCCGTGCACAGAACACCGGCGGGATCGGGGCGGTTGCACCCGGGAGCTACAGAAACGGCGGGAAGGCGTGCCCTCTGCGCAGCCGCAGCTCGTTGAGCAGCTGCTGGATGACCTCGCGCACGTGGTCGGTGATGTTGAAGACCAGCATGGGGTCGTCGGCGGCCGACGGTTCGTACTCGTCGGTGCGGATCGGCTCGCCGAACTCGATCATCCACTTGGACGGCAGCGGCACCAGCCCGAGCGGCCCCAGCAGCGGGAAGAACGGGGTGATCGGCAGGTAGGGCAGCCCCAGCATCCTGGCCAGGGTCTTCAGATCGCCGATCTTGGGATAGATCTCCTCGGCCCCCACGATCGCGGTGGGCACGATCGGCACCCCCGCGCGGATGGCGGAGGCGACGAAGCCGCCGCGGCCGAAGCGCTGCAGCTTGTAGCGCTCGGAGAACGGCTTGCCGACGCCCTTGAAGCCCTCGGGGAAGACCCCGACCAGCTCGCCCTTGCGCAGCAGCCGGTCGGCGTCCTCGCGGCAGGCCAGCGTGTGGCCGGTCTTGCGGGCCAGGTGGCTGAGCAGCGGAAGCTGGTAGACCAGGTCGGCGCCGAGCAGCCGCAACGGCCGGCCGGCCTCGTCGTGCAGCGCCACCTGCAGCATCAGCGCGTCGAGCGGCAGCGTGCCGGAGTGGTTGGCGACGACCAGGGCGCCGCTGTCGTGCGGAATGTTCTTCAGCTCGACCGTCTCGACCCTGAACCAGTGGGTGTAGAGCGGCCTGATCAGCTCCAGCACGACCTTGTCGGTCAGCTCGGCGTCGTAGCCGAACTCGTCGACCTCGTAGTCGCCGGTGACGCGCCTGCGCAGGAACGCCAGCAGCCTGGCGAGGTGGTCGGCGAGCTCGTCGGCGGGGCTCTGCCGGTCGTCGAAGGACGGCGCCGCGCTGATGGGGATCACGCGGCCCTTCTCCTCGCGGGGGACGCTCACGCGCGCACACCTCCGGACTGCTCGCGGGGAACGCTCACGCCCGCACACCTCCGAGCGGCCGCAGGCCGCGGGAGCGCAGGAAGTCGTCGAAGGCCGCCCCGGTGGTGAACTTGGGCTTCCAGCCCAGCTCGGCCTCCAGCCGGCTGATGTCGACGGCACGGCCGTGGCTCATCAGCCGGACCTGCTCAGGGGAGTACTCCACCAGCCCGATCCGGCGCACGGCGCCGCCCAGCACCTTGAAGGCGGGCGAGAGCAGCGGCAGCGTCGGCCGCCCCGCCCTCCTGGCACACTGCGACAGCAGCAGCACACCGGCCCCGGCCACGTTGTACGTGCCGGGGTGATCCTCCGTCGCCATCCGGCGCAGCACCTCGACCGCGTCGTCCTCGTGGACGAACTGCAGCCGCGGGTCGAAGCCGAACACGGTCGGCAGCACCGGCTGGGTGAAGTAACGGGTCAGCGGCGAGTCGACGCCGGGACCCATGAAGTTGGCGAAGCGCAGCAGCGAGACGACCACGTCGGGCCGGCGCCGGGCGAAGCCCCGCACGTAGCCCTCGACCTCGGCCGCGTCTTTCGCGTAGCCGTGGACGGGACCCTCGTGCGGCTCCAGGTCTTCGGTGAACACCGCCGGGTCGCGGGGCGACGAGCCGTAGACGGCGGTGGTGGAGCGCACCACCACGCGCCGCACGGTCGCCGACCGCTGGCAGGCACCGAGCAACTGCATGGTGCCGATGACGTTGTGCTCTTTCATGGCCGCCCTGCCGCCGTTCTTCGACGGAGCGCTGACCAGGCTCATGTGCACAACGGTGTCGATGTCCGCGGCCGCGATCACCTGGGCGATGTCGGGGCTGCGCAGATCGACCCGGACGAACTCCGTCCGGCCCAGAGAGATGCCGCCGTCTCGCGTCAGCGAGGGGGGCGGCACGGTGTCCACTCCGATGACACGGCTGATGTCCGGGTCTGCCGCCAGAGCACTCGCCACCCGGGCGCCTATGTGGCGCGAGACCCCGGTGACAAGCACGGTGTGGGTCATCAGCGCCTCGCAGCTGCGTCGATTACTTCTTGTTGCGCCGCTGGATGCGCGTCTTCTTGAGCAGCTTGCGGTGCTTCTTCTTAGCCATCCGCTTGCGGCGCTTCTTGATCACAGAGCCCACGGGACCCCCAGGTACTGATAGCACGTCTGAACCGGAGTGCGAGCGCACACCGGCTCACAGACTACCGGCGATCCGCGGTGGATCGCCCCTCGGGGGGTGAGGGCCCGGCCGCAGCAGCGCCGGCCGGGCCTCTCCCGCGAGAGCACTCACGACACGTCTCGGCGTGTCGCTACGTCAACCTGCCTCGATGTAGGCCTCCCGCAGATAGTCGTGTACCGCCTGCTCAGGCACCCTGAACGATCGGCCGACTCTGATGGCCGGCAGCTCACCCGAGTGGACGAGCCGGTACACCGTCATCTTGGACACCCTCATGACCGTCGCCACTTCTGCGACGGTCAGGAACTTCACCTCACTGAGAGGTCTTTCGCCTGCACCCATCGGACGCCTCTTCCGCACGTGTTTCCGGGTTATCCCCACTGGTGCCATTGCTCACGCACGTGTACTGCCGTCAGCGTAAGTCGGGACTCCGAGTGCGCAAACCCCCTAGTTTCTCAACGGGCGGAGCCACCTGTCAGCCGAACCAGCGAAATCGCTGGCCAATGGCCTGGCCGAGCACCGCACTTGGACGTTGGAACTGTCCAAGCTGCCACACATAAGAGTCGCCGAGGCCCTATCAAAAGTTGGCAAAGGGACAGCGAGCCTCTTGGAATGCAGGCGCGAAAAGACGGTATGCGGATGACCGAATTAGACTCAAAGGGCTTGTGAGACTCCTGTGACCAACCTCTCGGTCAGCGGAGCGTAATAGCGGGGTAGCACGTTGTCGTCGAGTGGCACGACCACGTCAAGCTTGCCTTCCGCCTCGCCGACGAAGAGCCCGGGGTCGTTGCTGTCGGCGAACGCCACCGTCGGCACACCCGCCTCACCGGCCGCTCCCGCCCAGCCGTGGTCGGCGATCACGAGGTCGGGCAGGTCGCCGTTCAGCTCGCCGAGCATGTGCCGCATCGGGGCCGCGTCGTGCGTGTGCACCAGCGCGCCCCGGTCGTCGAGCATGGCGATGTCCTGCAGATAACGGATCCTTCTGGGACGACCGAAACCCGACCCCGCGTACGTCCAGCCCTCGGCGGGAGACAGCAGCCGCGCTCCCCTGGCCGCGCAGAAGGCCGCCAGCGGCAGGTGCACGGCCAGCAGGCCCGTGGGGTGGCCGGTGGCGAACAGGATGCGCGGCTCCGGCCGCGACAGCACGGCGGCGATGCGCTCGGCCATCGCGTCGATCGCGTCGATGGTCAGGTCGGGGTCGATGGTGTCCTGGCCCCAGCGGTGGCCCGCGTCGGGCACGACGCCCGCGGACTTGGCCATCAGGGCGAGGATGTCGCGGTACGACCACGGCTGGTCGAAGGTCAGGCCCAGCGCGTAATAGGGGTCGCCGTTCGCCAGCGAGCTGTAGTGGTCCAGGTTGTTCTCGCGGGGGGTCGCGACATCGCCGGCTATGCGGCTCTGGATGAGATGATCTCGGAGTTCGTCGCGGCTCAGCACTGGTTCTTCCTCGTCAGGGCAACGGATCGAGGCCGTGCAGCCTCAGTCAGGGCAGCGGATCGAGGCCGTGCAGGGGGAACACCGCGTTTCGGGTCGCCATGACCGCACGGTCAATGGGGTCCGCTGGATCATAACCACCGGACAGGTCACGAAATTCCGGGTTTCGGCCGTCCGTCATGGTCAGCGGCGGTGTCTCGCCCGTCCGCTCCCGTACGAACCGGCGCCAGCCCTGGCTCGTCGGCGTGGCCGGATCGACCGGATGGCCCGCCACCTCGGCGATGAGGTGCGTCCACGCCCGTGGCACCACCTGCACCAGCTCGTAACCGCCCCCGCCGGTGGCGATCCACCGGCCGCCCGCCGTCTCATGGGCCAGGCGGTGCAGCGCGGCGTACGCGGCCCGCTGGCCGTCGACACTCAGCATGAGGTTGGCCAGCGGGTCGAGCGCGTGGCTGTCGCAGCCGTGCTGCGTCACCAGGATCTCGGGCCTGAACTCGTGCAGCAGCGGCGGCACCACCGCGTGGAAGGCCCGCAGCCAGCCGGAGTCGCCGGTGCCGGCCGGGAGCGCGACATTGACGGCCGTGCCCTCGGCCCCCGTCTCCTCGGGGAAGCCGGTGCCGGGGAACAGCGTGCGCGGGCTCTCGTGCAGGCTGATCGTCAGCACCCTGGGGTCGTCGTAGAAGATCGTCTGCACGCCGTCGCCGTGGTGCACGTCCACGTCCACGTACGCGACGCGGCTCACGCCCTGACGCAGCAGCCAGGCGATGGCCAGCGCCGGATCGTTGTAGACGCAGAACCCGCTGGCCGTGGCCGGCATCGCGTGGTGCAGCCCGCCCGCGACGTTGACCGCGTGCTCGGCCGCGCCCTCCCACACCGCGCGGGCCGCCGCCAGAGACGCGCCGGCGATCAGCGCGGACGCCTCGTGCACGCCCGCGAACGCGGGATTGTCGGTCGTGCCGAGCCCGGCGGACAGGTCGGGGCGGCCGTCGGCGGAGACCCGCTTGACCGCCTCGATGTAGGAGCGGCTGTGCACCATGGACAGCTCGTCGTCGCTCGCGGAGCCGCAGCCGCTCAGCTCGACCTTGTCGAGCACGCCGAGCTCGCGGGCCAGCGCCATGGTGAGCTCCACGCGCACGGGGGCGAGTGGATGGCTCGGGCCGAAGTTGTAGGAGGTGAGAGCGTCGTCCCAGATCACCCGTGCCGACCGGCTCATGCCAACCCCTCCGCGTGTCCCTCGCCTTGCGCCGACGTTACCGCAGGGCAGACATCGCGTTGTAGCCCGGGCTTCGGCTCGTTCTCGTACCGGGTGCGACGTTCTCCTCCTGGATGCGGTGCCGAAAACCTCCCGGCAATACCGACATTTACTGAATAGGGTTTGGTCGTGCGCGTGGTGCGGGCCTTGACGAGGGTGGTGCGGTTCTTCCAGCGTCCCAAGGTCGCCGACCGGACGCTGGTGATCCTGCTCGTCATCCCCTCGATCCTCGGCGGCGTCGCCGTGCTGCTCCGGGGCGACCTCCCGCTCGCCCTGGGCAACGTGCACTACCTGCTGACCGTGCTGCCCCTGCTCATGCGCCGCAACCGGCCGGTCACCACCATGAGCGTGGTCGCCGCCATCGACGCCGTGTGCATCGTGACGGGCCTCGTCGACGGCCCCAACATCGGCACGACCGTCGCCCTCTACAGCCTGAGCCGCTACGCGCCCGGCCGCACCACCGCCATCGCCTCCGGGGCCGCCTGGCTCTTCTACGCCCTCCTCCTCGACCTCGCCACCCCGATGCAGGCCGGCTGGCTGGCCGCCGTGTTCCTCGTCGTCCTGCCCGTCGGGCTGGGCCAGGTCTTCCGGCTCAGGCACGAGCTCAACGAGCGCGGCCGGCGCGAGGCCGCCGACGCCGCCGTCCGCGCCGAACGGCGGCGCATCGCCAGGGAGCTGCACGACGTCGTCGCCCACCACATCACCGTCATCAACGCCCTGGTCGGCGGGGCCCGCGCCACGCTGCCGCCCGAGCAGACCGTCACCAGGGACGCCCTGGAGAGCGCCGAGCAGACCGCCCGCCAGGCGATGACCGAGATGCGCCGCCTCCTGGACGTGCTGCGGGCCGACGGCAGCGAGGGGCCGGACGCCGCCACCGGCGTGGGCGCCGACCGCCTGCCCGCCCTGGTCAAGGAGGCCAGGTCCGCGGGCCTGCCGGCCGAGCTGACCGTCACCGGGGAGCCCGTCGAGCTGCCCGCCGCCGTGGACCACGCCGTCTATCGCATCGTCCAGGAAGCGCTCACCAACACCCGCAAGCACGCCCTCGGCGCCAGGGCCAGCGTGCGCCTGGCGTACGAGACCTCCGCCGTGGAGATCGAGGTGCTCGACGACGGCCTGCCCAAGGACGGCGGCACGCCCGGCTTCGGCCTCGGCGGCATGGCCGAGCGGGTCGCCCTGTGCGGCGGCCAGCTGTCCACCGGGCCCCGTCCAGAAGGAGGATTCCGCGTGCACGCCCGTATCCCGCTGGAGCAGGCATGACCCCTGGAGAGAAGATCGGCGTGCTGCTGGTGGACGACCACGCGCTCGTCCGTACCGGCTTCAAGCTGATGCTCGACGCCCAGCCCGACATGAGCGTGGTCGGCGAGGTCGCCGACGGCGAGCAGGCCGTGGCGCTGAGCCGGCGGCTGCGCCCCGACGTGGTGCTGATGGACCTGCACATGCCCGGCATGGACGGCGTCCGCGCCACCGAGCTGATCACCACCGAGCTGCCGGGCGTGCGGGTGCTCGCGCTCAGCACGTTCGACCTGGACGAGAACGTGGTGGCGGCGCTGCGCGCGGGCGCCGACGGGTTCCTGCCCAAGGACGTCTCCCCCGAGGAGCTGATCGAGGGCGTGCGCGTCGTGCACCGGGGCGAGTCGGCCGTCGCCCCGCGCCTGCTGACCCGGCTCATCGGCACGTTCGTGCGCACCACGCCGGCCCGCGCGGCGCCCGCCGAGCTGGCCGCGCTCACCGACCGCGAGCGGGAGATCCTCGTGCTCATCGCGCGCGGCCTGTCGAACGCCGAGATCGCCGCCGGCCTGGCCGTCTCCCCCTCCACCGTGAAGAACCACGTGACGAGCCTGTTCGCCAAGCTCGGTGTCAGGGACCGCGCCCAGGCCGTGATCATCGCGTACGAGGCGGCGCTCGTCCAACCAGGAGCGTAGGACCACGGTCCTATGACGCCGCCGCCCGAACGGTTCCCTGGCAGGAAGAAAACCGGCGGGCGCCTCGGCACGCTGGGACCATGAGCGCGATTCGAGCAACGAACCTGAGCAAGCGCTACGGCGGCACCATGGCCGTCGCGGACCTGTCGTTCGACGTCGAGCCGGGTCAGGTGACCGGCTTCCTCGGCCCCAACGGCGCCGGCAAGTCGACCACCATGCGCATGATCCTCGGCCTCGACCGCCCCTCCGGCGGGTCCGTGCTCGTGGACGGGCGCCCGTACGCGGAGCTGCGGCACCCGCTGCGCAAGGTCGGCGCGCTGCTCGACGCCAAAGCCGTGCACGGCGGGCGCAGCGCCCGCAACCACCTGCTCGCCATCGCGCAGAGCAACGGCATCTCCGCCGCCCGCGTGGAGGAGGTGCTGGAGATCGTCGGGCTGCGCGAGGTGGCCAAGCGGCGGGTCGGCGGGTTCTCGCTCGGCATGGCGCAGCGGCTCGGCATCGCCGCGGCGCTGCTCGGCGACCCCGAGATCCTGCTGTTCGACGAGCCCGTCAACGGGCTCGACCCCGACGGGATCCTGTGGATCCGCACGTTCATGCGCAAGCTGGCCGCCGAAGGGCGCACGGTGTTCGTCTCCAGCCACCTGATGAGCGAGATGGCGCAGACCGCCGACCACCTGATCGTCATCGGCAAGGGACGGCTGATCGCCGACACGAGCGTGCAGGAGTTCATCGGCCGCAGCTCCCAGGGGTACGTACGGGTGTGCTCGCCCCGGCTGGCCGAGGTGGCCGAGCTGGTCAAGGTCGGCGAGCTGCACCCCGACCACCTGCGGGTGACCGCGATGAGCACCCTCGAGATCGGCACCCTGACCGCCAGGGCCGGCATCCCGCTGGAGGAGCTGACGTTCGTGCAGCCCTCGCTGGAGGCCGCCTACATGGAGCTGACGAAGGACAGTCTGGAGTTCTCGGCATGATCGACATCCTCCGGTCCGAATGGACCAAGATCCGCTCGGTGCGCTCCACGGTGTGGACGCTCGTGATCACCTTCGCGCTGATGGTCGGCCTCGGCGCGCTGCTCAGCGGCTCCGTGAAGAGCATGGCGGAAGGGCCGGTGCCCGCCGGGCAGGCCATCGCCTCCAGCCTGCTCGGCATCATGTTCGCCCAGCTCGCCATGGCCACGCTGGGCGTCCTGGTCATCTCCAGCGAGTACCGCACCGGCGGCATCCGCACCTCCCTGATGGCCGTGCCCCGCCGGATCAGCCTGCTCACCGGCAAGCTCGTCGTGTTCAGCGCGACCTCGCTGGTCGTCTGCGCGCTCGCCTGCGCCGTCGCCATGGGCGTCGGCCTGTCCATCACCCAGCCTCCCGGGCTTGAAGCCGGCGAGTTCCTGCGCGCCCTCGTCAGCGCCTCCCTCTACCTGACCGCCTGCGGCGTCTTCGGGCTCGGCCTCGGCACGCTCATCCGGCACACGCCCGGCGCGATCGTGGCCGCCATCGCCCTCATGCTGGTGCTGCCGCAACTCGTGAACCAGCTGCCCGGCCAGTGGGGCAGGATCGTCGCCGACTACTTCACCACCAACGCGGGGATGCTGCTGGTCGCCGGGGAGGGCAACGCTTCGCTGGGGCCGTGGAGCGGCTTCGCCGTCTACCTGGCCTGGATCGCCGCCGCCACCATCGCCGGCGCCCTCCTCCTGCACCGCCGCGACGCCTGAGCCCACGATCGGGTGGAGCGGCACCTGGGTCCGCGTGCGGGCGCAGGGCGGAGCGGCGCAGTGGCCGACGCGCGGGCGGTGCCGTGGCCGACGCGCGGGCGGCGCGACGCCGGAGCCCGCGTACGGGTGGGCGGGTCACTCGGCGCGGAGGGCGATCACCGGGTCCAGGCGGCCGGCTCTTCGTGCCGGGGCCACGCCGAAGAAGACGCCGACCGCCGCCGACACCCCGAACGCCAGCGCGATCGACCACCACGTGATCGACGCCGGCACCTCGGTCAGCGCCGCGATGGCCAGCGAGCCGCCCACCCCCAGCACGATCCCGACGAGACCACCGATCGTGGTCAGCAGCACCGCCTCGATGAGGAACTGGGCCAGGACGTCCCGCTGCCTGGCCCCAAGCGCCTTGCGCAGCCCGATCTCCCTGGTCCGCTCGCGCACGCTGACCAGCATGATGTTCGACACGCCCACGCCGCCGACCAGCAGCGAGATGCCCGCGATGGCCGCCAGCACCCCGGTCAGCATGCCGAGCACGCTGCCGACCGTCCCGAGCAGCGCGGTCTGCGTGACGGCCGAGAACTGCTCGCCCGGATACCGCTCCCGCAGCGCCGCCGTCACCTTGTCGGACAGCGGGTCGATCTCGTCGGGCACGGACGCGCCCACCGCCATCCCGTTGATCCGCTCGATGCCCAGCAGCCGCTGCGCCGTCGTCACCGGGATGTGGATCTCCTGGTCCCGCGACAGCCCGAACGTCTGCCCTACCTCGGCGTACACCCCCACCACCCGGAACCGCGCCCCCGCCACCGTCACCTGACGCCCGATCGGGTCGAGATCGCCGAACAGCCGACCGGCCACCTCCGAGCCGAGCACCGCCACCCGGCGCCGCGTGTCCACGTCGGTCCCGCTCAGCGGGCGGCCCTTCGCGACGGGCCGTTCGAAGATGTTGACCAGGTTCTGGTCCGTGCCGATCACCGTCACGAACGCCTCGGTCCTGCCCACCCGCACGGTCTCGCCCGACTGCAGCGACACCGTCACCTTCGACGGGTCACCCACCACCCGCCGCACGTAAGCCACGTCGGCCAGGCCCAGCTTGCTCTGCGTCGGCGCGGCCCCCAGGGTGATGCGGCCGGGGACGACGAGGATGATGTTCGTGCCGAGGCCGGAGATCTGCCTCTCGATCTCGTCCTTGGCGCCCGTGCCGATGGCCACCAGCACGACGACGGCGAGCACGCCGATGATCACGCCCAGCATGGTGAGCGCGCTGCGCAACCGGTTGACCCGCAACGCCTCCAGCGCCATCGCCAGCGCCTCACGCAGGCTCACACCCTCACCCCGCCGCCCCTGGTGCCGCCTCGTGGGCCGTCGTCCCGCTCGATCAGGCCGTCCCGCATGTGGATCTGGCGTCTGGCGTGGGCGGCCACCTCGGCATCGTGCGTGACCAGCACCACCGCCATGCCGCCTTCGGCGTTGAGCCGGTCGAGGATGGCCATCACCTCGGCCCCGCTGCCGCTGTCGAGGTTCCCGGTGGGCTCGTCGGCCAGCAGCACCTTGGGCTCGCCCACGAGCGCCCTGGCGATGGCCACCCGCTGCTGCTCGCCGCCGGACATCTGCGCGGGCCGATGGTGCAGCCGATGCCCCAGCCCCACGGACTCCAGCGCCGCCCGCGCCCTGGCCCGCCGCTCGGCCCTGCCCAGCCCCCGGTAGACGAGCGGCAGCGCCACGTTGTCCAGCGCCGTCGTCCTGGACAGCAGGTGGAAGGACTGGAAGACGAACCCGATCGTCCTGTTGCGCAGCTCGGCCAGCTCCGCGTCCGACAGGCGCGAGAGGTCCACGCCGTTGATCCTCAGCACGCCTGAGGACGGGCGGTCGAGGCAGCCGAGCAGGTGCATGAGCGTGGACTTGCCGGACCCGGACGGGCCCACGATCGCCGCGAACTCCCCCTCCCCGACCCGCAACGACACGCCCCGCAACGCCTCGACGGCCACCCCGTCGAGCTGGTAGCGCCGCGCCAGCTCGACCGCCTCGATGGCCGGAGCACCGCCGGAGGTCATGGAAGGGCCTGTCCTTCCCGTACGGAGTCCGCGCCCTTGACCACGATGCGCTCGCCCACGGCCAGCCCGTTCAGCACCTCCACCACGGCATCCCCCTGGGCCCCGAGCTTGACCACCCGCCGGTGCGCCCGGCCGCCGCTGACCGCCCAGACCACGCTCTCGCGCCCGCTGGAGACGATGGCCGAGGCGGGGGCGGCGACGGCGGCCGGCGACTCGCGCACGGTCAGCCGGGCGACCGCGCTCATGCCCGGCTTGGGTGTCGGCGCCTTCGTGCGGTCGTCGAAGGCGCCCGGACCGAGCCTGAGGCTCACCGGGTAGCTGACGCCTCCGGTGGTGCCCTCCATGGGGGTGACGCCGATGCCGGTCACCACGGCCTCGTACGTGGCGCCGGGGACCGCGTCCAGCTCCACCTGCGCCTTGACGCCCTCGCGGACGAGCAGCACGTCCGTCTCGTCCACGTCGGCGGCCAGCGTGAGCACGGACACGTCGGTCACGGTGACGAGCGGGTCGCCGGCCGCGACCGGCACCCCGGCCGCCACCGGAGTGCTGCCCTGCGCCGACCCGCCGGACGGCACGGAGGGGAGCTGCTGGCCGCCGCTCCCGCCGGGGAGCTGGCTGAGCAGGCTCTCGACGCCGCCCGGCAGGCCGCCGCCGCCCGACACCCGGCCGAGCGTGACGACGCCCGCGAACGGCGCCTTGACCGTCAGCGACCGCACCGTCCGCTCGGCCGCCTTGACCGCGGCCCTGGCCTGCGTCCTGGAGGCGGCCTGCAGCGAGGCCATCGAGCTGGACAGGCCGCTCGTGAGGCCGGACATGAGGCCGCCGATCGAGCGGTTGAGCTGGGCGGTGATCGAGGCCAGCGCCTTCGTCTGCGCCCGGTACTGGGTGGCGGCCAGGTCGATCGCGCTCAGCAGCCGCTTGCGGGTCGGCCTGTCCTCGACCTTCCTGGCCTCCTTGCGAGCCTTGGCGAAGTGCCGGGCGACCTTGCGGTCGAAGACGGTGGTGTCGAGCGTGGGCAGGCGCACGGCCGGAGCGCGGAAGCTCGCGGGGGCGGCCATCTCCGAAGCCCTGCGCGCCTGCCGGAGCTGGTCCTCGGCCTGGGGCGAGCGGATCCTGGCCACGATCTGCCCCTTGCGGACGCGGTCACCGTCGCGGACGTAGAGCTTGGCGATCGTGCCCTGGGCGGGCGCGCGCAGGGTCGCGGAGGCACGCGCGCCGATGGTGGCGGGCGCCTCGACGACCTCGGTGACCGGCGCACGCCGCACCTCGGCGACCTGTACGGCCGCCGGTTGCTCGGAGGTGCAGCCGGTCAGGGCCATGAGGACGAGCAGCGGGGCGACCCCGCGACGGACCGTCACCCGACCCATCGTGAACGCCCGCCACTCCCATGCACAAGCGCCCGCTCGGGTCAATCCGCGGCCGGCACGAGCTCGATGCGCCGCGGTGCCGCCGTGACCACGCGGATGGTCAAGGATGCGCACGTAGCGGCGGCCGGCCACGTGCGGGGTCAGCGGGCGTTTTCCTGGAGGCCCTCAGCCACGTGCGGCGGGTGGCGGTGACGTCGGCTCTGCCGTAACAAATGGAGGGTTCACCCAGAGGCGAGCTGACGCCCGCGGTCGCGGGCGGCCTCGATGGCGGCGAGGAAGGCGGCGCGCACGCTGTGCCGTTCCAGCTCCGCGATGGCCGCGATCGTCGTGCCGCCCGGCGACGTGACCGCCTCGCGCAGGATCACGGGGTGCTCGCCCGAGTCACGCAGCATCACCGCGGCCCCCACGATCGACTGGGTGACCATGTCGAGGGCGGCGGCGCGCGGCATGCCGAGCAGGATGCCCGCGTCGACCATGGCTTCCACCAGGTAGAAGAAGTAGGCGGGCCCGCTGCCGGACAGCGCCGTGGCGGCGTCCTGCTGCGACTCGGGGATACGCAGCACCTTGCCGACCGGCCGCAGCAGCCCCTCGGTGAGCTTGAGGTGCTCCTCGCCCGCGTACGCCCCCGCCGAGATCACGCTCATCGCCTCGTCGAACCGGATCGGCGTGTTGGACATCACCCGCACCACGGGCACCTCGACCCCGAGCCGCTGCTCGACGAACGACGTGGTGATGCCGGCCGCCGCGGAGATGACCAGCCGCTCGGCGGGCACGTAGGGGGCGATCTCGGCGAGCAGGGTGCCCATGTCTTGCGGCTTGACGGCGAGGATGAGCGTGTCGGCGGCCTTGGCGGCCTCCGGGTTGGACACGACGCGCACGCCGTACGTCTCGCGCAGCGCCTCGGCCCGCTCGGCCCTGCGGGTGGTCGCCATGATGTCGCCCGGCTTGAACCCGGCGCGCAGCAGCCCGGACAGCAGAGCCTCGCCCATCTTGCCCGTGCCCAGAATCGCGATCATTTCGGCCCCTCGGAGGAAGTAGACGCTGACCTGGAGCCTATCGGCTACGCGTCACAGGGCCGTAGAAGGGGATCAGCGGCGCGATGCCAGCGAGCGGAGGAAGAAGGCGAGGTTGCGGGGGCGTTCGGCGAGGCGGCGCATGAGGTAGGCGTACCAGTCGGACCCGTAGGGGACGTAGACGCGCACCCGCGCCCCGAGCCCGGCCAGCCGCGCCTGCTCGTCGGGCCGCACCCCGTACAGCATCTGGTACTCGAACCCGCTCAGGTCGCGCCCGTCGAGGACGGCGAGCGCGGAGGCGATGCGCAGCAGGCGGGGGTCGTGCGTGGCGACCATCGGGTAGCCGGTGCCGGCCATGAGGATCTTGAGGCAGCGGACGAAGGACCGGTCGATGTCGGCGGGCCTGTGGTAGGCCCCGGGCGCGGTGTAGGCGCCCTTGCACAGCCGCACGCGGGCCCCGCCGAGCTTCTCGCAGCGGTCGAGCGAGTCGGGCAGGTACGCCTGCACGACCACGCCGACGTCGGGATGGTCGCGGCGCAGCGCGGCGTGGACGGCGTGCAGCCCGGGGACGGTGTCGTGCTCCTCGGCGTCGAGCGTGACGGTGACGCCCTTGCCGGCGGCGGCCGCGCAGATGGTGGCGGCGTTGGTGGTGGCGAGCCGCTGCGACTGCCGCAGCCCGAGGGCGGTGAGCTTGACGGACACGTCGGAGCCGGCGGGCAGCAGGTCGAGCAGCGCGACGTAGGAGGCGACGGCCGCTTCGGCCTGGGCGGGGTCGTTCACCTCTTCGCCGAGGTGGTCGACGCTGACGAGGAGCCCGTCGCGGGTGAGGTCGCCGACCACGGCCCCGATGTCGTCGGCGACGTAGCGCCTGACCACGTCGGCGGTCAGGGGCGAGGTGGTGACGAGCCGCTCGGCGCGCCGGCTCTTCGATAGGGCTAGCATGGCCTGTCGGAGCACGCGCACCACACTAGTCACCTGAACCGCCGGGCGCTGCGATCCGTCCTATGGGTATGCGGACTATGACAGCGACTCTCCTGGCCGGATGTCTGGCGCT
The DNA here is from genome assembly GCF_012034275.1 of Nonomuraea composti. NCBI lineage: Bacteria > Bacillati > Actinomycetota > Actinomycetes > Streptosporangiales > Streptosporangiaceae > Nonomuraea > Nonomuraea composti. The sequence continues at coordinate 50,208 of NZ_JAATEP010000043.1, forward strand.
CGCCGCGGGTTGCGGCGCGGCCCAGCCGGCCGCCGAGCGGGCCTCCACCACCGTGGTCCCGCAGAAGCCCCCGGTGGTGTCGAATCCGGCCGCCACCGTCCCGCCGGCGAAGGATCCGGTGCAGGAGCCGAAGCCGGTCAAGCCGACGGGCGACGCCATCAACGTCCACAAGATCCGCTGGACCAAGGCGAAGGGCGTCTCGAAGGGCAAGAAGGTGCGGCTCACCTGGTGGTCGGGGGTGGAGCCGTGCACGGTCCTCGATCGGGTCAAGGTCAAGGAGACGGCCAGGAAGGTCACGATCACCCTGTACGAGGGCACGTCCCCCAAGGCGAAGAACGTGTCCTGCGTGATGATCGCGATCGAGAAGACGACGACGGTCAAGCTGAAGCGGGCCCTGGGCAAGCGCAAGATCGTGGACGGCGCCAAGCCCTGATCTGTCCACTTACGGACAACCCCAGTGACAAATGATCGATGGCGCGGGATACATCGATCAGAAACACCGTGGCGTGGGGGCGCCGGGGGTGATGTCACGCTCCAATGGGGGGACCTGTGAGAAGGCTCTTATCCTGCCTGGTTTCCGCTGCCCTGATCCTGACCGGCCTCGTCGTGCTCGCGCCCCAGGCGGTGGCCCTGCCCCAGCGCTTCCAGAAGCAGACCGTCTTCAGCGGCCTGACGAACCCGACGAACGTGGAGTTCGCGCCCGACGGGCGGGTGTTCGTGGCCGAGAAGGGCGGTTACATCAAGGTCTTCGACTCGCTCGCGGACACCACCCCCACCGTCTTCGCGGACCTGCGCACGCGGGTGCACGACTACTGGGACCGCGGCCTGCTGGGCCTGGCGCTGCACCCGAACTTCCCGGCCGATCCGCGGGTCTACGTGCTCTATTCGTACGACGCGGAGCCCGGCGGCACCGCTCCCCGCTGGGGTCAGCCGAACGACGACTTCGACGACTGCCCCTCGCCTCCGGGTCCGACGGAGGACGGCTGCCGCATCACGGGCCGCCTGTCGGTCCTGTCGGCGTCGGGCGCGGAGACGCCGCTGATCACCGACTGGTGCCAGCAGTATCCGAGCCATTCGATCGGCGACCTGCAGTTCGGCCGCGACGGCGCGCTGTACGCCTCGGCCGGTGACGGCGCCAGCTTCCAGTTCTCCGACTACGGGCAGGACAACCTGCCCGGCTCGGACGTCGTGCCGGACAACCCGTGCGGCGACCCGCCGGGCGCGGTGGGCACGGCGCTGAGCCCGCCCGCCGCCGAGGGCGGCGCGCTGCGGTCGCAGGATGTGCGGACGAACGGCGACCCGGCCGGCCTCGACGGCACCATCATCCGGATAAATCCGGACACGGGGGCTGCGGCCTCCGGCAACCCGAACGCCGGCAGCTCCGACCCCAACGTGGCCCGGATCATCGCCCACGGCCTGCGCAACCCGTTCCGCCTCACCCAGCGCCCCGGCACGGACGAGATCTGGTCCGGCGAGGTCGGCTGGGGCACGTACGAGGAGATCAACCGGATCCCCAACCCCACCGGCGGCGTCACCAACTTCGGCTGGCCCTGCTACGAGGGCCCGGCCAGGGAGGACGGCTACGACGCCCTCAACCTGACCCTCTGCGAGAACCTCTACGCGGCCGGCGCCTCCGCGCACGCGCAGCCGTTCTACTCGTGGAACCACGGCCGGCGCCTCTACTCCGGCGACACGTGCACGCCCGGCGGCCAGTCGTCCTCCAGCGGGGTCGCGTTCTACCCGGGCGGCGCGTACCCGGACGCGTACGACGGCGCCCTGTTCTTCTCCGACTACAGCCGCAAGTGCGTCTGGGTGATGACGAAGGGCTCGAACGGGCTGCCGGACCCGGCGACGGTGGCCACGTTCGACACCGGGGCCGGCGTGGTGGAGCTGGAGACGGGCCCGAACGGCGACCTGTTCGGGGTGGACTACGACCGCGGCACGATCGTCCGCTACCTGTTCAACAACGCGCCGCCCACGGCGGTCATCAGCGCCACGCCCACCTCCGGCAGCGCCCCGCTGACCGTGAACTTCTCGGGCGCCGGCTCGACGGACGCCGACGGCGACCCGCTCACGTACGCGTGGGACCTCGACGGCGACGGCGAGCTCGACGACTCGGCGTCGGCGACGCCGTCGCGGACGTACCCGCAGGTCGGCTCGTACGTGGTCACGCTGCGCGTCAAGGACGACAAGGGCGGCCAGGGGGACGCCACGGTCACCGTGAACGTCGGCAACACCGCGCCCACGGCGGCGATCACGGCGCCGACGGCCGCGACCACGTGGGCGGTCGGCGACACGATCGCCTTCTCGGGCACCGGCACCGACCCGGAGGAGGGCGCGATCCCCGGCTCCCGCATGACCTGGACGCTGATCATGCAGCACTGTCCTGGCGCGTGCCACGAGCACGAGATCACCAGGTTCACCGGCGCGTCCGGCTCGTTCCAGGCCCCCGACCACGAGTACCCGTCGCACCTGGAGCTGCGCCTGACCGTGACGGACCAGCACGGCCTGACCGACACCAAGAGCGTGCTGCTGCAGCCGAAGACCGTGAACCTCACGTTCCAGACGAGCCCGTCGGGCCTCCAGCTCGGCTTCAACCAGGAGCAGACGGTGACGCCGTTCACGAGGACGGTCATCGTCGGCTCCAGCAACTCGATCACGGCGCCGTCGCCGCAGGGTGAGCAGGCGTTCAAGTCCTGGTCGGACGGCGGCGCGGCGGCGCACAACCTGGTGGCGCCGGCCACGGCGGCGACGTACACGGCGACGTACGAGGCCGTGCAGGCACCGCCGGGCCTGGTGGCGGCCTACGGCATGAACGAGAACGCCGGCTCGACGGTCGCGGACTCCTCCGGCTCGGGCAACACCGGCACCGCGGCGAACGCCACCTGGTCGGCCTCCGGCAAGTACGGCCGCGCCCTGTCCTTCAACGGCACGTCGAGCTGGGTCACCGTGAACGACGCCCCCAGCCTGCGCCTGACCAACGGCATGACCCTCGAAGCCTGGGTCAACCCGGCCACCGTCAACAGCTGGCGCACGGTCATCCACAAGCAATACGGCAACGACCTCGCCTACGTCCTGGCCGCCGGCAACGACAACAACCGCCCCGCCGCCATCATCCACACCACCGGCGAAGTCGGCGCCGGCGGCACCGCCTCCCTGCCCCTCAACACCTGGAGCCACCTCGCCACCACCTACGACGGCACCACCCTGCGCCTCTACGTCAACGGCGTCCTGGCCGGCCAACGAACCGCAGGAGGCCCCATCCGCACCGACAACGGCATCCTCCGGATCGGCGGCAACAGCCTCTGGAGCGAATACTTCAACGGCCTCATCGACGAGGTCCGCATCTACAACCGCGCGCTCAACGCCACCGAGATCCAGACCGACATGACCACCCCCGTCGGCGCGCAGCCCGAGCCCGACACGCAGGCGCCCACCGCGCCCGGCTCGCCCGCCGCGACCGGCGGCCCCGGCAGCGCGCTGCTCACCTGGACCGCCGCCACGGACAACGTGGCCGTCGAGGGCTACACGGTGCACCGGTCCACGACGCCGGGCTTCACGCCGTCGGGCGCCAACCAGGTGGGCTCGGCGCAGGCCACCTCGTTCACGGACGCCGGGCTGGCCGCCGGGACGTACTACTACCGGATCCGCGCGTTCGACGCGGCCAGCAACGTGAGCCCGTCCTCGGCCGAGGTCTCGGCCACCGTCACCACGCCTCCGGCGAACCCGGGGCTGGTGGCGGCGTACGGGATGAACGAGAACGCGGGCTCGACGCTCGCCGACTCCTCCGCGTCGGGCAACACCGGCACCCTGGCGAACACCACATGGACGGGCACGGGCAAGTACGGCCCCGCTCTCTCCTTCAACGGCACGTCGAGCTGGGTCACCGTGAACGACGCCCCCAGCCTGCGCCTGACCAACGGCATGACCCTCGAAGCCTGGGTCAACCCGGCCACCGTCAACAGCTGGCGCACGGTCATCCACAAGCAATACGGCAACGACCTCGCCTACGTCCTGGCCGCCGGCAACGACAACAACCGCCCCGCCGCCATCATCCACACCACCGGCGAAGTCGGCGCCGGCGGCACCGCCTCCCTGCCCCTCAACACCTGGAGCCACCTCGCCACCACCTACGACGGCACCACCCTGCGCCTCTACGTCAACGGCGTCCTGGCCGGCCAACGAACCGCAGGAGGCCCCATCCGCACCGACAACGGCATCCTCCGGATCGGCGGCAACAGCCTCTGGAGCGAGTACTTCAACGGCCTCATCGACGAGGTCCGCATCTACAACCGCGCGCTCAACGCCACCGAGATCCAGACCGACATGACCACCCCGCTCTGAGCCATCTCCCCTGCGGACCCCCGGTGACGCGCCCACCGTTCCGGGGGTCCGCCCCGCTTCACCTGCTGGGCGAGCAGGCCCGGGGACGGTCGGGCCGCCCGTCGGTCCAGCCGCTCTCGAAGGCGTCGTAGGTGAGGGCCGTGCCCTTGGCCAGCCCCGGCAGCGCCCGGTTCGCGATCTGGACCTCGGCCAGCGTGCTGCCGGTGCCGGGGTCGATGACGTACGTGCTGGTCGTGGCCGCCATCATGGATCGGCCCTGGGCGTACCAGGCGATGTCCAGCCCGGCCTGGTCGCCGAAGCTCACCGACAGCCCCTTCCTGCCGAGCGGGTCAGTCACGGTGCCGCCGACCCGGGTGAGCGGGTGCGCGGCCAGCAGCCGCAGGACGGCGGCCCGCTGGCCGGGGCTCAAGGGCAGGCCGAGCAACCGCGCCGCCTTCGTGGCCACGAACGTCTCAATGGGCTGCGACGGGTCGCTCTTGTGCCGGCCGCGCAGGTAGGCGTCCAGGGCGCGGGGTTCGGCGGGGATCGCCTTCAGTCCGGCCAGGGTGACGTCCTCCAGGGGAGCCTGCGCGAGAGGGTTCTCCCGGTGGACGCCCCACAGATACACGCACCCGGGCCGGGTGGTGTCCGCCACCGGCAGCTCCTTGCACTCCGCCGTGGCCGAGCCGCTGGGGCACTCGGGCGTGATCCGCTTCGGCGCGCCCGCCGCCCGCCAGGCCCGCTCGTCCGCCCGGCCGTCGGGCCGGACGACCTGCGACAGCCACCGGATCAGCGCGGGGTCCTTGTCGTCGCGCGGGTACCAGTGGTCGGCCTCCGAGGTCACCCGCACCGTGTACGTGCCCGCGTACATGCGGCGCCCCGTCGTGGTGGTCGTCCGCCAGTACGCGCCCTTCTCCTCGGGCCGCCGCTCGACCCGTGCGGCCAGGTCGAGCAGCGCCTGGCCGGGGTCGGCCGGGCGGACGGCCACCGGCGCCGGCGCCAGGTTCGCGACCAGCGCGAAGACCACCCCCACGACCCCCGTCGTGGCGATCGCCGCCCACAACGCCCACGGCCGGCCCCGGCGCGCGACTTGTGTCCCGCCGGCCAGGCGGGCGCGGGCGCGCCGCACGACCTCCGGGGACGGCGGGCGCGCGTCGGGGAGCGCGCGAGCCAGCAGGTCCAGCTCATCCATCGAAGCCCTCCTTGAACGGATTGACGTCCCCCAGCGCCTTGCGCAGGTGCTTGCGCGCGCGGCTCAGCCGGGACGCGACGGTCCCGTACGGGATGCCGAGCGCCTGCGCCACCTCGGCGTGGCCGAGCCCGCCCAGCGCGATCAGCAGCACCACGTCCCGGTCGCGCTGCTTCAGCCCGGCCAGCGCCCCCGCCAGCGGCCCGGTGAAGCGGGCCGCGCTGACCCGGTCGAGCACCTCGTCCTCGTGCCCGCCGCCGCCGTCGCGCTCGGCCGCGCGGCTGATCGCCTTCCACCGCCTGATCTCGGTACGGCGGTGCCGGGCGATGAGGTTGGTGGCGATGCCGTAGAGCCAGGGCCGCACGGCCCCTACGGAGGGGTCGTAGCCGCCGCCGACCGCGATGACGAAGACGTCGGCCGCGAGGTCGTCGGCGACGTCCTCCGACAGCCGCCGCGCGATGTAGCGGTGGATCTCGGCGAAGTGCGCATCGAACAGATCGGGAGGAACCCCTAACCGTTCGGGTCCGTTACGCGTGTTGTGCACTGTCACGCCCGTTCTTGCCCGTTCGTCGGGAATGCTTTCACGCTCATGGGGGTTGAGTCGGGTAGGCTCAAGTCGTTTGACAAAGACGACACGCATCCATAGGTTGAGTCTGACCGACTCAACTTTGACTACAAGGACGTACTCATGGCACGTGCGGTAGGTATCGACCTTGGGACGACCAACTCCGTCGTCTCGATCCTCGAGGGCGGTGAGCCCACCGTCATCGCCAACGCGCAGGGCTCGCGGACCACGCCGTCCGTGGTCGCCTTCGCGAAGAACGGCGAGGTCCTCGTCGGCGAGGTCGCCAAGCGGCAGGCCGTCACCAACGTGGACCGCACGATCCGCTCGGTCAAGCGCGAGATGGGCACCAACTGGTCCCAGGAGATCGACGGGAAGAAGTTCTCGCCCCAGCAGATCAGCGCCTTCGTCCTGCAGAAGCTCAAGCAGGACGCCGAGGCCTACCTGGGCGAGAAGATCACCGATGCGGTGATCACCGTCCCGGCCTACTTCAACGACGCCCAGCGGCAGGCCACCAAGGAGGCCGGCACGATCGCGGGCCTCAACGTGCTCCGCATCATCAACGAGCCGACCGCCGCGGCCCTCGCCTACGGGCTCGACAAGGAGCAGGACCAGACGATCCTGGTCTTCGACCTCGGTGGCGGCACCTTCGACGTGTCGCTGCTCGACGTCGGCCAGGAGGACGGCCACGGCTTCGTCGAGGTCAAGGCCACCTCCGGCGACAACCACCTCGGCGGCGACGACTGGGACCAGCGCATCGTCGACGAGCTGGTCAAGCGCTTCCAGAACGCGCACGGCGTCGACCTGGCCAAGGACAAGATGGCGCTCCAGCGTCTGCGCGAGGCGGCCGAGAAGGCCAAGATCGAGCTGTCCAGCCAGTCCGAGACCAACATCAACCTGCCCTACATCACGGCGTCGTCCGAGGGCCCGCTGCACCTCGACGAGAAGCTGACGCGCTCGGAGTTCCAGCGCCTGACGGCCGACCTGCTCGAGCGGACCAAGGGCCCGTTCCACCAGGTCATCAAGGACGCCGGCATCAAGGTCTCCGACATCGCGCACGTGGTGCTCGTCGGCGGCTCGACCCGCATGCCCGCCGTGACGGAGCTCGTCCGCGAGCTGACCGGCGGCAAGGAGCCCAACAAGGGCGTCAACCCCGACGAGGTCGTGGCCATCGGCGCCGCGCTCCAGGCCGGCGTGCTCAAGGGTGAGGTCAAGGACGTCCTGCTGCTCGACGTGACCCCGCTGTCGCTGGGCATCGAGACCAAGGGCGGCATCTTCACCAAGATCATCGAGCGCAACACGACGATCCCGACCAAGCGCTCCGAGGTCTTCACCACGGCCGAGGACAACCAGCCGTCGGTGCAGATCCAGGTCTACCAGGGCGAGCGCGAGATCGCCTCCTACAACAAGAAGCTGGCCACCTTCGAGCTGACCGGCATCGCGCCGGCGCCGCGCGGCATCCCGCAGATCGAGGTCACCTTCGACATCGACGCCAACGGCATCGTCAACGTCTCCGCCAAGGACCTGGGCACGGGCAAGGAGCAGACGATGACGATCACCGGCGGCTCCGCGCTGCCGAAGGACGACATCGAGCGCATGATGCGCGAGGCCGAGTCGTACGCCGAGGAGGACAAGAAGCGCCGCGAGGAGGCCGAGGTCCGCAACAACGCGGACGGTCTGGCCTACCAGACGGAGAAGTTCCTGCGCGAGAACGACGACAAGGTCCCCGGCGAGATCAAGACCGAGGTCAACGACGCCCTGGCCGAGCTGAAGAAGGCTCTGGAGGGCACCGACACCGACGTCATCCGCACCTCGGCGGAGAAGCTCGCCACGGTCAGCCAGAAGATGGGCTCGGCCATCTACGCCGCCAGCCAGGGCCAGCAGGCCGGCCCTGAGGGCGCTCCGCAGGACGCCTCCGCCGGTCAGGGCCAGAAGGCCGATGACGACGTGGTCGAGGCCGAGATCGTCGACGACGACCAGCCGAAGAAGGACCAGTGATGCCGCCGCGTGACAACGGGCACGAGGAGCCGGTGATCCGCGACAACCGCAAGATCGACCCGGAGACGGGCCAGGTCAGGGAGTCCGCTCCCGCCGACGGCCAGGAGGGCGCCGAGCAGGCGCCCGCCCCGGCGGCGGGCGGCAACGGCGAGCTGGAGGCCCAGCTCGCCGAGCGCACCGCGGACCTCCAGCGCCTCCAGGCCGAATACGTCAACTACCGCAGGCGCGTCGAGCGCGACCGCGCGGCCGTGCGCGAGCAGGCCGTCGCGGGGGCTCTGACGGAGCTGCTGCCCGTGCTCGACGACATCGGCAGGGCGCGTGACCACGGCGAGCTGACCGGAGGCTTCGCGAAGGTGGCGGAGTCGCTGGAGTCGGCGCTCACCAAGCTGGGTCTCAGCTCCTTCGGGCAGAAGGGCGAGCCGTTCGACCCGACCGTCCACGAGGCGCTGATGCACAGCTATTCGCCGGACGTGAGCGAGCCGACGGCCGTCGAAGTGTTGCAGCCTGGATACCGGATGGGTGACAGGGTGCTGCGCCCGGCGCGGGTGGCCGTCGCCGAGCCCGAGGACGCCCCTGCCGCGTCCGATGACGACGAAAACTGAGCAAATAGGACGAAGGGCCGTAGATGAGCACCAAGGACTACCTGGAAAAGGACTACTACGCCGTCCTTGGTGTGCCCAAGACCGCCACCGCTGACGAGATCAAGAAGGCCTACCGGAAGCTGGCCAGGCAGTACCACCCCGACACCAACCAGGGCGACGCGACCAAGGAGACCAAGTTCAAGGAGGTCTCCGAGGCGTACGACGTGCTGTCCGACACCAAGCGGCGCAAGGAGTACGACGACGCGCGCACGCTGTTCGGGTCCGGGGTGGGCGGCCAGCGGCCCAGCGGTGGCGGTTTCCCGTTCGACTTCGGTGACCTGTTCGGCGGCACCAGCCAGCAGACCGGTCACGGCGGGAGCGCGGGAGAGCGGCTCGGCGACCTGTTCGGCGGGCTGTTCAACCGCGGTGGCGGTGCCACCCGCACCACCAGCACCACCCGTCCCAGGCGTGGCCAGGACATCGAGTCCGAGGTGACGCTGACGTTCACCGAAGCCGTCGAGGGCACCACCGTGTCACTCAGGCTGACCAGCTCCGCCGCCTGCACCGCGTGCAGCGGCACCGGCGCCAAGGCGGGCACGACCCCCAGGGTCTGCCCCACCTGCGAGGGCACCGGCGCGGCCAGCCGCAACCTCGGCAACTTCGCCTTCTCCGAGCCCTGCCGCGACTGCAAGGGCCGCGGGCTGATCGTGGACGACCCCTGCCCCGTGTGCGAGGGCAGCGGCCGCGCCAAGAGCACCCGCACCATCCAGGCGCGCATCCCCGCGGGGGTGGCCGACGGCCAGAAGGTCAGGCTCAAGGGCAAGGGGGCGCCGGGCGAGAACGGCGGCCCGGCGGGCGACCTCTACATCCTCACCCACGTCAAGCCGCACGCCGTGTTCGGCCGGTCGGGTGACAACCTCACGATCACGGTTCCCGTGACGTTCACGGAGGCCGCACTGGGGGCCGAGATCAAGGTGCCGATCCTCAAGGGCATGCCGGTCACGCTGCGCATTCCCGCCGGCACCCCCAACGGGCGCACGTTCCGCGTGCGTGGCAGGGGTGTCACGAGGAAAGACGGCACCAAAGGCGACCTGCTCGCGAGCGTCGAGGTGGTCGTCCCGAAGACGCTCGACGACAAGTCGCGTGAGCTGCTCAACGAGTTCAACACCGCCCACGCGAGCGAGGACCCGCGCGCAGAGCTCATTCAGCGAGCCAGAAGCGAGTAAGCCGATGGACGCCAACTACTTCGACCTGTCAGACGACACCCCTGTCTATGTGATCTCGGTGGCCGCGCAGCTCTCGGGGCTCCACCCGCAGACGCTGCGCCAGTACGACCGGCTCGGCCTGGTCAGTCCTGGCCGCACGGCGGGGCGCGGCCGCCTCTACTCCACAAGAGACATCATCCAGCTCCGCGAGGTCCAGCGGCTCTCCCAAGAAGAGGGCATCAACCTCGCGGGGATCAAGCGGATTCTCGAGCTCGAGAACGAAGCTCTGCGGCTGCGTGAGGAGGTTCACCGCCTGCGCGCCGAGATGCGCATGGTCAGAGCCTTGATCCGCTACGAGCTGCCACCGGGGGCCTAAGACCATGGACTACAAGCTCACCCAGAAGAGCCAGGAAGCGCTCTCGGGTGCCATGCGGCGCGCCGCCGCCGAGGGCAACCCGGAGATCTCCCCGGCTCACCTGCTGACCACGCTGCTCTCGCAGACGGGCGGCACCGCCGTGCCGCTGCTCGAAGCCGTCGGCGCCGACTGGCGCACGCTGCGGGCCCGCACTGAGGAGCAGCTGGCGGCGCTGCCGAAGGCGCAGGGCGCGACGGTGGGGGCGCCGTCGAGCTCCCGCCAGCTCCTGACCGTGCTCAACACCGCGGCCCAGCACGCCAACCGCCTCGAAGACCTCTACGTCTCGACCGAGCACCTGCTGGTCGGCCTGGCCGCCGACGGCGGCCAGTCGGCCGAGCTGCTCAAGTCGCAGGGGGCCACGCCGCAGGCGCTGCTCGACGCGTTCGAGAAGGTACGCGGCAACGCCCGCGTCACCAGCGAGACGCCCGAGGACACCTACCAGGCGCTGGAGAAGTACGGCGTCGACCTGACCGAGCGGGCCCGCGGCGGCAAGCTCGACCCGGTGATCGGCCGCGACACCGAGATCCGCCGCGTCGTCCAGGTGCTCAGCCGCCGCACCAAGAACAACCCGGTGCTCATCGGCGAGCCCGGCGTCGGCAAGACCGCCGTCGTCGAGGGCCTGGCCCAGCGCATCGTGGCCGGCGACGTGCCCGAGTCGCTGCGCAACAAGCGGCTCATCTCGCTCGACCTCGGCGCGATGGTGGCCGGCGCGAAGTACCGCGGCGAGTTCGAGGAGCGGCTCAAGGCCGTGCTCTCCGAGATCAAGGAGAGCAACGGGCAGATCGTGACGTTCATCGACGAGCTGCACACCGTCGTCGGCGCGGGGGCCGCCGAGGGCGCGATGGACGCCGGCAACATGCTCAAGCCCATGCTGGCCCGCGGCGAGCTGCGCATGATCGGCGCGACCACGCTCGACGAGTACCGCGAGCGCATCGAGAAGGACCCGGCCCTGGAGCGCCGCTTCCAGCAGGTCTACGTGGGTGAGCCCACCGTCGAGGACACCATCGCGATCCTGCGCGGGCTGAAGGGCCGCTACGAGGCCCACCACCAGGTGCAGATCGCCGACAGCGCGCTGGTCGCCGCCGCCGCGCTGTCCGACCGCTACATCACCAACCGCTTCCTGCCCGACAAGGCCATCGACCTGGTCGACGAGGCCGCCTCGCGGCTGCGCATGGAGATCGACTCCCGCCCCGTGGAGATCGACCAGCTCCAGCGCAGCGTCGACCGCATGAAGATGGAGGAGCTGGCCCTGTCGAAGGAGACCGACGAGGCCAGCGTCCAGCGGCTCGAACGGCTCCGCCAGGAGCTGGCCGACCGGCAGGAGGAGCTCAACGCCCTCGTCGGCCGCTGGGAGCACGAGAAGGCCGGGCTCAACAAGGTCGGTGAGCTGAAGAAGCAGCTCGACGAGGCGCGCAGCGCCGCCGAGCGGGCCCAGCGCGACGGCGACTTCGAGGCCGCCTCGCGGCTCATGTACGCCGAGGTGCCCCGGCTGGAGCAGGCGCTGAAGGCCGCCTCCGAGGCCGCGCCGCCCGACAACGCCATGGTCAAGGAGGAGGTCGGCGCCGACGACATCGCCGAGGTGATCTCGTCCTGGACCGGCATCCCCGCCGGGCGGCTGCTGGAGGCCGAGACGGCCAAGCTGCTGCGCATGGAGGAGGAGCTGGGCAAGCGCCTCATCGGGCAGCGGCAGGCCGTGCAGGCCGTCTCCGACGCCGTACGCCGCAGCCGCGCCGGCATCGCCGACCCCGACCGCCCGACCGGCTCGTTCCTGTTCCTCGGCCCCACCGGCGTGGGCAAGACCGAGCTGGCCAAGGCGCTGGCGGAGTTCCTGTTCGACGACGAGCGGGCGATGACCCGCATCGACATGAGCGAGTACTCCGAGAAGCACAGCGTGGCCAGGCTGGTCGGCGCGCCTCCCGGGTACGTCGGCTACGAGGAGGGCGGCCAGCTCACCGAGGCCGTCCGGCGCCGCCCGTACACGGTGGTGCTGCTCGACGAGGTCGAGAAGGCGCACCCCGAGGTGTTCGACATCCTGCTGCAGGTGCTCGACGACGGCCGGCTGACCGACGGCCAGGGCCGCACGGTCGACTTCCGCAACACGATCCTGATCCTGACCTCCAACATCGGCTCGCAGTTCCTCGTCGACCCGGCGCTGGAGAACGGCGCCAAGCGCGAGGCGGTCATGGGGGCGGTGCGCGGCTCGTTCAAGCCGGAGTTCCTCAACCGGCTCGACGACGTGATCCTCTTCGACGCGCTCGGCTCCGAGGACCTGGCGCAGATCGTGGATCTGCAGGTCGAGCGCCTGGCCCAGCGCCTGGCCGACCGCAGGCTGACGCTGGAGGTCACGCCGGCGGCCCGCGAGTGGCTGTCGCTGACGGGCTACGACCCGCTGTACGGCGCGCGCCCGCTGCGCCGCCTGGTCCAGTCCGCCATCGGCGACAAGCTGGCCAAGGCGGTCCTGTCCGGCGAGGTCGCCGACGGCGACAAGGTGCTGGTCGAGCTCGGCGACGACGAGCTGCTCATCCAGCGAGCGGCATAGGGCGCCGGCTGCCGGCGCGGACCCACGGAGCCCGGGGATCCAGGCGATCCCCGGGCTCCGGCGTGTCATGGCCCGGTCATCGCGCCACGCGCTCGGTAAGGTTCGCCCCACCCTTCGGACAAGCCGCACCTCCCCCGGCTCGCGGGTGACTACGGTGAGCGTTCGTCAGATCACCGACATCGACTCAGGGAGACGTGCGGTGTCATTCCGAAAGTTCCGGAGCATGATCGCCGTGGCCGCGCTGGCCGCGGGCGTCAGCTGGCTGTTCACCGGCACCTCCATGGCCGGCGGGTGTGCGGAGACCGCGGTGCTGTCGCCCGCCTCGGTCGTCTCGGCCTGCGAGAACCCCTCCACGCTGCGCCTTGAGGAGGGCGGCTCGGCCGGCAGCCGCATGATCACCAGCGAGAGCAACAAGGTGGCCATGGCCGCCGGGGAGATGGCCAGGCAGGCCGGCTACAAGGGCCTGGCGACCGGCAAGCAGGTGCTGCGCATGGCCGACCTGAGCGGCACGGGAGCCACCTGGGGGCTGGCGTCGCTGTTCTCGGCCTCGCCCGCGCTGTTCCCCATGATGCCCGGCCCGGCCGGGGTGGCGGACCTGGCGACCATGGCGAAGCTGCCCCCGCTGCCGCCCCTCCCGATGCTGCCCGAAGTGCCGGGAACCTCGCTGAACAGCAGGCTGCCCGACGAGATGACGGTCGGCAGGGGCCCCTACGACAACCGCGTCGTCACCACCGGCACCGACTCGCCGCTCGGCCTCCAGGAGCCGGTCAGCGAGGTCAGCGCGGAGCTCATCGGCCAGGTGCTGCCCAAGGCGATGGACAGCCTGGACGGCGTCGCGGTGCTGCCCGGCGGCGGCTCCGGGGCGGCCGGGCTCACCGACGCCCTCGGCGGTCTCGCACTGAAATGAGCCACCCTGTCCGGGCGTGGATCGTGCCTGCCGCGCCCGGCATCCCCTGAACGGAGGGGTCGCGGTCCCCACGAACGGACCGTGCGGGGACCGTGGCCCCTCCGGCCACCTTCACAGTGCGGGCACGGCTCAGCGAGCCCGGTCCGGTGGACGGGCTCGATCGACGCGCGGCCGCCTCAGGAGACGAGCTCGTCCAGCTCGTCCTCGGGCAGCCCGAGATCGACCCTGATGCGGTAGCGCGTACGCAACAGCGCCACCTGCTCCGGGTCGTTCTCCTCGCACCGCAGGGCGGCCTGGGTGGCCCACTCGAGGCCCCCTTGGAGATCGCCATAGGCGACCAGCGTCTCGGCGATCGTGTGAGCGGTCGCCGTGGAGACGTTCCCCTCCGCGCGTATCGTCTCGATGACCTCCCTCGCCTCATCCGGCCTGTCGAGCTCGAAGAGCGTGTCGGCGATGCCGGCACGCGGGTCGAAACCCGCCTCGCCGCCGTCTTCGACCGCGCGCTGGAAACACTCCATCGCGCGCGCGGGCTGCCCCGCCGCTCGCCACTCCTCGGCGGCGAGCACCAGGATGGAGGCCCTGGACACGTCGCCGGACGAATAGTCGAGCGCGACGTCGTAGAGCCGACTGGCCAGGGAATCGTGGTCGTCGGCCAACAGCGCCTGCTCAAGCAGACGATCAAGGTGCTCACGGGTCACATGCGCCACAACGCGAGACTACCGACCGGCCCGGCCCTTTGCCCGGACAATTCGCATCGCCGCGCGCCCCCTTAGGTAACATCTCCCCCAATACCGGGCACAGGGTGCGTGTTTTCGCAGGTCAGCGGGCATATACCAGTTGCTTTGCCGCCACGCGAGCGGAGGGACTGTGATGGGCCTGTCCAAGCAGATGACCTTCACGCTGGCCTGTGCTGTGGTGCTGTCGGCGCTCGTGCCCGGCGTCGCCGGCTACCTTTCGGCCCGCCTGGAGGCCATCGAGACCGCCGAGCGCAACCTGCGCGCGCTGGAGACCCGCCTGAACGTGCGGGAGGCCAGGGACACGCGCCCGGTCTCGCTGCCCGCCCCCTGCCTGCGCACGCCGTCCACGCCGCGCCTGCACCAGGCGCCCGCGACCGCGCTCGGCGAGCACGGCAGGCACTGGCTGCGCGGCGTCCCGGCCTGGCTGGCCGAGCCGCTGCGCGAGATCCAGGAGCGACCCGCTCAATAGCGAGGTCCAGGAGCGGCCCGCTCGACAAGCTCGGGCAACTTTCTCACCACCCGGTCGCGTCGTACGGGTGACCACGGTGGAGAGAGGCTGGCGCATGGCGGATCGATCGGAGTACGACGCGTTCGTCGCGGCGGCGTGGCATCGACTGCTCCGCACGGCCTACCTGCTCACCAGGGACTGGGCGGTGGCCGAGGACCTGGTGCAGACCGCGCTGATGAAGGCGTGGGTCTCCTGGGGCCGCATCAGGGACGAGCACGAGGCGTACGTCCGGAAGATCATCGTCAACGTGCACGTGTCGTGGTGGCGGCGGCGCTGGCGGCAGGTGGAGCTGACTACGGGCGCGCCGCCCGACCATCCCGAGACCGCCGACCGCATGGGGCAGGCGGACGAGCGGGAGCTGGTCTGGCAGGCCCTGGGCCGGCTGCCCGCCCGCCAGCGGGCCGTGATCGTGCTGCGCTTCTTCGAGGACATGACCGAGGCCCAGGCCGCCGCCACGCTGGGCTGCAGTGTCGGGACGGTCAAGAGCCAGACCAGCAAGGCGCTGGCCAAGCTGCGGATCGACGAGTCGGTCGCGTCCGCGTACGCGAGAGAGGGGTAGGACGTGCCCGTCAGCCGCCGAGAGCTGCACGACCTGCTGGAGGAGCGCAGCCGCCCCGCGATCGAGCGGCCGGTGCCGTGGGAGCGGCTGCGCGCGCGGACGCGGGCCGTCCGGCGCCGCCGCCTGACCGTGGCGGCGGTCGCGGGGGTGGCCGCCGCGTCGGTCGTGGCGGCGGGGTTCCTGGTGCGGCCGCAGCCCTCCGCCCGCGTGCTGGAGCCCCGGGAGGCGCCCGTCCCGGCGGCCGCTCCGACGGCCGATGTGCACGAGTTGCCCGCCCGATTCGAGGAGGCGGACGGCACCGTCTACCGCCGTGTCGCCACCGCCACGCTGGACGCGCCGAAGCGGGACAAGGTGACGTTCGAGGTGAAGGTGAGCGGGAAGCCGCTGGCCATCATGGCCGACTGCCCGGCCGGGACCCGCGGGTCGGTGCCCCAGGTGCGGATGGTGCGGCCCGGCCCGGACGTGTGGGCGCTGACCCCCATGTCGTCCCTGGTGAAGGTGTGCGACCGGCATCAGCCGACCGACCTCGTGCCGTTCCCGGAAGGCACGCGCCGCGGGACGCTCAGCATCACCATGCCGAAGCCGTCGAAGGCCATCCCCGGCGAGCGGGCGAGGAGGTGGCGGTTCGGCGTCTACGAGTGGACCCCGCCCGCCACCATGCCGCCCGCGCCCGCGCCTGTCGCGCCGCCGAAGACGTTTGGCGGCGCGCCCCCCGACTACCGTCTCGTCGGCTCCGCGAGCGCTGTCTGGCCGGCGGCCCGTGAGGTGACCGTCTCGGTGCCACCTCCGGGCGGCCAGTGGGCGCTGGTCATCTACTGCGGCGGCGGCCTCGGGGGGCGGCTGACCGGCGAGGTCTACGTGAACGGCCGGCCGCAGAACATGGAGAGCTACTGCCCGGAGCCGCCCTCCGCGGACCGGGTGGGCTTCTCCATGCTCGGCGCGGCGCGGCCCGGCCCCGACGGCAAGGTGACCGTCAGGGTCAGGCTGTCGTCCGCGATCCCGGAGTACCAGCGGCGTCCCGGCACGCTGACCGTCGCCGTCTACGACTCCACCCGCTGACCGAACCCGGTCCACAGACCGGACCCGGATCCACTGACCGAACCCAGGCCCGCTGAACGGACCCTGGCCCGTTCAGCGGACGGGTGGCAGGGCTTTGAGCTGGCGGGCCAGGAACCCTCTGATCATCTGCTTGGCCGCGTCGATCATTTCCGGCTGCCCGTCGGGGTCGCGGCGGAAGGCCAGCTTCAGCACCGCGTCGCCCGCCTCGACCGCCACGAGCACGGCCAGGTCGAGTGAGGGGCTGTCGGCCAGCCCGAACTCCTTCAGGAACAGGCCACGCAGCCGGCCGGCGATCACGGTGTTGTTGTCGGAGTCGGAGTCGAGCAGGTTGAGGTCGACGGCGTCGCCGAAGTGCAGGCTCTTGAAGCCGGCGACCTTCCTGTGCATGTCGACGTAGACGTCGATGATCGCATCGACGGCCTCCCACCAGCCGCGGTAGTCCTCCTCCAGGAACCTGCGGTCGACTCTGCGGACGAACTCCTCGACGTTGCGCCGGGTGAGCTCTTGCGTGATGGCGCGTTTGTCGGGGAAGAACTGGTAGACGGACCCGATGGCGACGCCCGCCCGCTCGGCTATGCGGGTGGTGGACAGGGCCTCGTAACCGGTCTCGTCGAGGAGCTCGGCACAGGCGTCGAGCATCCGCTCGACGCGCCGGGCGCTGCGGCGCTGTGCGGGCTGCCGCCTGAGGGCTTTGGGGTAGACGCACTCGTCGTCCATTTGCGGCGAAGACACAGATTCATCTTCTCCTGTATGAGCGATCCTTACCCGCGAATTTGCTCAACCGGGCCAGCCCGCGCATCGCCCTTGGCGAAATCCGCGACAGCGCATAGCCGATTTTCCCCTCGGCGTTCACGGGGACGACCGCCTGGTTTCTGCGGACGGCGCGCAGAATGTGCGCGGCCACCCGTTCTGCCGGGTATCCGCGCCGCGCGAGCCCGCGCACGGCGTCCTCGCGCAGGCTCTCCTTCGTGTACGTGGCGTGGCTCGCGATGCCCGTCGAGACGAACCCGGGACAGATGGCGCTGACCCCGATGCCGTGGTCCGCCAGTTCGGCCCTGAGGCAGTCGCTGAGCATCTTCACGGCGGCCTTCGTGGTCGAGTACGCGGGCAGCACCCGGGAGGGCGCGAAGGCGGCCAGGGAGGCGACGTTGACGATGTGCCCGCCCGCGCCGCGCTCGGCCATGGCGGCGCCGAAGAGCCGGCAGCCGTGCACGACGCCCCACAGATTGACGTCGATGGTCCTGCGCCAGTCGTCAATGGTGTGATCGAGGAACGCCCCCGCGACGGCGATCCCCGCATTGTTCACCACAATATCCGGCACACCATATTCAGCGATGATATTTCGCGAAAAGTCCTCCATGGCGTCGGCATTCGCCACATCGACCCGCACCCCGTACGCCTTGACCTGAAAGTCTTTCGCAATATCCTCGGCCACGCGCGTCGCCGCATCCCTATCGATATCCGCACAGACCACTTCCGCCCCATGCGCCCCGAAAGCCCGCGCCGTCGCCCGCCCGATCCCCGAGCCCGCCCCGGTGACCACCACGAGCCGCCCGCCGAACGCCCCGCCCGCCCGCGCCCGCCGCAGCTCCCGGCTCTCAGCCCCGCCCTCGACGTGCGCCACGAACTCGGCGATCATCCCGGCCACCGCCTCGGGCCTGCTGCGCTGCACCCAGTGCCCGGCCGCGACCCTGCGGCGCCACAGCCGGGGCACCCACCGCCCGGCCGCGTCGAGCAGCGCGGGCGTGACGTACGCGTCCCGCGTGGCCTCGACGATCTGCACGGGCACGCCGGCCACCTGCGGGTCCGGCGGAGACTCCCCCATGGTGCACCGGTAGAGCGCGAGCCCGTTCAGCCCGTCCCTGACCAGCGTGCTCGCCGGATGCCCCGGGCGCGGCTCGATGCCGTCGCCGCGCAGGGCGCGCGCGAGCAGGCCGGGCAGCACCGAGCGCCACGCCAGCTCGGGCAGCACCGGCAGCCGGAACGCGCCGATGTACCAGGACCTGAGCCGCTGCGCCCGGACGTCGCGGGGCCGCCCGTTACGGAAGAAGTGCGCCGCCTGCCGCAGCCCAGGGCCGCCGATGCTGGTGAAGGAGGCGAGCCGGTCGCGCAGGCCCGCCCTGCTCAGCGCCTCCCAGCCCTGGATGGAGCCCCAGTCGTGCCCCACGAGGTGCACCCGGGGCCGTCCCACGGCCTCTAGGACGGCGGTCAGGTCGCCGAGCAGGCGGTCGAAGCCGTAGTCGTCCCGGTCCGCCGGCTCGGTGGACGCGCCGGCGCCGCGCACGTCGTACCGGATCAGGTGGAAGCGGTCGCGCAGCAGCGCGGCCACCTCGTCCCAGACGCGATGCGTGTCGGGGTACCCGTGCAGGAGCAGCACGGCCGGCTTGTCCGGGTCGCCTTCCTCGAACCCCTCTTCGAACACGGCCAGCCGCACGTCACCGGAGTCCACCATGCGCATCGCGACCTCCTATTGGACGATTTGTCCAGTAGAATAGATCGATCAGGGTCGCGCGGCCAGACCCGTGCAGGAGCGCAGCGCCTTCCAGTCGGCCACCGCCTGGGTGCGCGCCGACCCCGCCATCGGTATCGGGATACCCCCCTGGATCGTGGCCGGAGTCCACGAATCCTTCAAGATCTTGCGACCCTTGATGGTCAGGGTGAGCACGCCGGTCCTGCCGGTGGTGGCCGGGTTGGAGTTGTAGAAGACGAAGTTGCCCATGCCGTAGCTGACGTAGGCGTCGTCGAGGTAGCCGGAGCCGAGCAGGATGTGCGCGTGGCCGCCGACCACCACGTCCGCCCCGGCCGCGACCAGCTTGGGGGCCAGCGAGAGCTGCGCCTGGTTGGGGCACTTCTGCATCTCGGTGCCCCAGTGCAGGTGGACGATCACGGTGTCGGAGCTCTTGCGGGCCTGGCGGACCGCGCGCAGCAGGGCCGTCTCGTTCTTCGCCGAGGCCAGCCCGCCCTTGTCGGCGGTGGCCGTCCACGACGTGATGAACTCCGCGTCCATCACCTGCGTGGCGCCGATGATCGCCACCCGGTTGCCGTTGACGGTCTTCCTGAACGGCTTGTACGCCTGCGTCGAGTTCGCCCCGATGCCGACGATGGGGAACTTGCTGCGCTTGATCGCCGCCAGCGAGTCGGCCAGCCCGGTCTCCATGTAGTCCATGCCGTGGTTGTTGGCCATGGAGGCGACGTCCACCCCGGCGGCCTTCAGCGCCGTCAGCGCGCTGGCCGGCGCCCTGAACGTGAACTGCTTGCCGGGCGCCGGCGTCCCGCCCGTGGTGATGGCCGTCTCCAGGTTCACCATCGCTAAGTCGGCCTTGCGCAGCACGCTCGCGATCGGCCCGAGCGCCGTGCGCGGGTTGTTCAGCCGGGGCCGGAGCATGCCCTCGAAGTGCACGTCCCCGCCGAAGGCGATGGTGAACGGCGCGCGCTGCGGGGTCGGCTTCGCCGTCGGCGTCTTGTCCTTCTGCTCCGGCGTGGCGGCCACTTCCTTGCTCTGCAACTGGCGCTCAGGCACCGCCGAACACGCGGCGAGTAACCCGACGACAGCGATCACCGGGAGGGCACGGGGGATTCTCATCTGCCGCCACTTCCGCTCGAAACCTGCCTTACAGGGTTCGAGCATGCCATGCAGGGCGGACTACCGCGCAGGCTCCCTCATGCTCATCAACCTGGACATAGCCAGTCGAGTCCTGTCATCCATCGGCGTGTAGACGATCAGCCGGATCTCCGGCATCGCCGACAGGCTCGTGGTGCTGAAGCGCAGGCTGCCGAGATCCCGGTGCTTGTAGCCCTTCACCCTCGGCCCCGGCTCGGCGACGTCCTGCCGGGCCCACAACCGGGCGAACTCGGCGCTCTCGGCGCTGAGCCGGCGCACGAAGTCCTGCCAGCAGGGCGAGTCGGCGTGCCGGCTGTAGGCACCCCTGAAGACGGCCACCGCCCGCGCCAGCTCCTGGTCGCGGTCGGCCAGCCGGGTCACGGGCTTGAGGTGCAGGCAGGCGTGCCAGAGCGAGTTGCGCTCCCCGTCGGGCGCCTCGACCAGCTCGGGGAACAGGGCGGCGTACGCGTCGTTCCACGCCAGCACGTCGCAGCGACTGTTGGACACGCAGGCCGGCAGGTCGCCGAGCCGGTCGAGGATGCCCTGCATCTCGGGCGTCACCTGCCCGGAGTCCACCGGGACGGGGTCGGCCGCCTGCCCGGCCAGCCGGTAGAGGTGGTGGCGCTCGGCGCTGTCGAGCCTGAGCGTGCGAGAGATCGCGTCGAGCACCTGCGGGCTGGCGTTGATCGGCCGCCCCTGCTCCAGCCACGTGTACCAGGTGACGCCGACCCCGGCGAGCTGGGCGACCTCCTCGCGGCGCAGCCCCGGCGTCCGCCGGCGCGGGCCGGGCGCGAGATCGACCATCTCCGGCGTGATCCGCTCCCGGCGGGAGCGCAGGAACGCGGACAGGTCGGTACGTCTTGCCTCTACCACGGTCACTTCTCCATCATGGGGGCATGTGAGGCGACTTATCCAGTTACCGCCAATACCAGTATAAAGAGGCTCTCGTTACTGGTACCAGGATCGCGGCACACTGGATGACATGTCGCAAACTGCCGCTTTCTCCCCTCCTGTGAACACCCCATCGCAGGAAGCCGTTCCCAAGGCCAGCGGCCTGCTCCTGGCGATCATCCTCGTGGGGCAGTTCCTGGCGATCCTGAACGTCAACATCGTGAACGTGGCCACCCCCACCATCGAGGCCGACCTGCACTCCTCGGGGGCCGGGCTGCAGATGATCGTGGCCGGATACACCATTGTCTACGCCGTGTTGCTGATCACCGGAGCCCGGATCGGTGACCTGTTCGGCTACCGCAAGGCGTTCCTGGGCGGGCTGGCGGTCTTCACCGTCACCACGCTCGCCGCGGGCCTGGCGCCCTCGACGGGCTGGCTGGTGGCCTCCCGGCTGCTCCAGGGCGCCGGCGCGGCGATGATGATGCCGCAGGTGCTGACGTTGATCCAGCGCAACTACCACGGTGCGGCCAGAGGCCGGGCGATCGGCCTGTGGTCGCTGGTGATCAGCGGCGGCATCGTGGTCGGCCAGGCGCTCGGCGGGGTCCTGCTGGGCCTCGGGCTGGGCTGGCGGGTCGTGTTCCTGACGCTGGTGCCGATCGGGGCGCTGCTGCTGGTGGCCGGGCTCCGCGTGCTGCCCGCCGACCAGGGCGGCGGCCGTACCGGGCTGGACCCGCTCGGCCTGGTGACCCTCTCTGCGGCCGTGCTGCTGTTCGTGGTGCCGCTGGTGCTCGGCCGCGACCTCGGCTGGCCGCTGTGGGGCTGGATCTCCATGGGGCTGAGCGTGGTGATGTTCGCCGCGTTCGTCCGGATCGAGCGCTGGGTGACCGGTCGCGGCGGGCGCCCGCTCGTGGACGCGCGGGTGCTGCGCGCGCCCGGCATGCGGCCCGGCTTGGCGATCCTGCTGTTCGGGCCGGCCACGTGGGGCGCGTTCCTGTTCACCTCCGCCCTGCACCTCCAGGGTGACCTGCACCTGTCGCCGCTGGCGTCCGGCATGATGCTGGTGCCCTGCGCCCTCGCCTTCGGCCTCGTCGGGCTCCTCTGGCCGCGCCTGCCCGCCCGGCTCCAGCGGCCGCTGGTGCCCGTCGGCTACGTGGTGGCCGCGCCCGCCTACGTCGGCCTCGGCCTCGCCTCCGGCGGCGGCGTCGCGTACGCGATCATGAGCGCCCTCATCGGCGCCGGCCTCGGCGTGCAGGTCGCGGTCACCAACATGGCCACCGAGCAGGTGGACGGCGCCTACGCCGCTGACGCCAGCGGCGCGCTGCTCACCGTCATGCAGCTCGGCCAGGTCATCGGCGTCTCCACCGTGGGCACGCTGTTCATCTCCCTCGACCAGAGCGCCGGCGCCGCGTCCTCCGCCTCGCTGACCACGGCCCTCGCCATGGCGGCCCTGGCCGTGCTCGCCGGGCTGAGCTCGCTGTTCCTCGTACGGCGCCGCAGCGCCCCGGCGGCAGCCACCGCCTAGACTTGGACAATTCCTTTACTTGAATCATTCAGGTTTAGCGCATAGGTTGTCGGCATGGAGACGACGACCTGATCCGCCCGGCCGGGCCGCGGACGACCGCGGCCCGGCCGGCGCGCGTCGCCGTCGCGCACCGGGGCGTCTGCCCGAGCTGCCAGGAACGACCATGCGGAGGAACGCGCCATGACCACCAGGCCCGTCACGACCGACGACGCGGGCATCCCCGCGCCCAGCGACGAGCACTCGCTGTCCGTCGGCCCGAACGGCCCGCTGCTGCTGCAGGACCACTACCTCATCCAGAAGATGGCCCACTTCAACCGGGAACGCGTCCCCGAGCGAGTGGTGCACGCCAAGGGCGGCGGCGCCCACGGCATCGTGCGGATCACCGAGGACGTCAGCCAGTTCACCAAGGCCGGGCTCTTCCAGAAGGGCGCCGAGACCCCGCTGTTCCTGCGCTTCTCCACCGTCGCCGGCGAGAACGGCAGCGCCGACACCGCCCGCGACCCCCGCGGCTTCGCGATCAAGTTCTACACCGAAGACGGCAACTACGACATCGTCGGCAACAACACGCCGATCTTCTTCATCCGCGACCCGCAGAAGTTCTCCGACTTCATCCACAGCCAGAAGCGCCGCGCCGACAACCACCTGCACGACCACAACATGCAGTGGGACTTCTGGACCCTCTCCCCGGAGTCGGCCCACCAGGTCAGCTTCCTGATGACCGACCGCGGCACCCCCGCCTCCTGGCGCCACATGCACGGCTTCGGCAGCCACACCTTCCTGTGGTACAACGCCGCCGGCGACAAGTACTGGGTGAAGTACCACTTCAAGACCGACCAGGGCATCCGCAACTTCACGGCGTCCGAGGCCCAGGCCCTGACCGCCACCGACCCCGACTACCACACCCGCGACCTGTTCGAGGCGATCAAGCGCGGCGACCACCCGTCGTGGACGGTGAACGTCCAGATCATGCCGTTCGAGGCCGCGGCCGACTACCGCTTCAACCCCTTCGACCTGACCAAGGTGTGGCCGCACAGCGACCACCCCGAGATCACCATCGGCCGCTTCGTCCTCAACCGCAACCCGGAGAACTACTTCGCCGAGGTCGAGCAGTCGAGCTTCGAGCCCGCCAACCTGGTGCCCGGCATCGGCGCCTCCCCCGACAAGATGCTCCAGGGCCGCCTGTTCTCCTACCCCGACGCCCACCGCTACCGCATCGGCCCCAACTACCTGCAACTGCCGATCAACCAGCCCCGCGTCCCGGTGCACTCGTACAACTTCGACGGCCCGATGACCTACCGCAACCCCCACGACCCGGTCTACGCCCCGAACACGGCCGGCGGCCCCGCCGCCGACCCGTCGCTCTACTCCGGCGAGCACTACCACGTGACGGGCGAGATCATCCGCTCGGCTTACATCAAGCACGCCGAGGACGACGACTACGTCCAGCCCCGCGCTTTGTGGGAGAACGTCCTGTCGGAGACGGACCGCGCCCACCTGGTGAGCAACATCGTCGGCCATGCCTCCGCCCCGGAGGTCACGACCGACATGAAGCACCGCGTGGTCGACTACTGGAACAACATCCACAAGGACCTCGGCCACGGCGTCGCCCAGGGCCTCGGCCTGGCCTGAGCTTCCGGGGTACGCCGCGAACCCGGCCGGGCCGGCGAAGTGGCCCGCAAAACGAAACGGCTCTGGGAAGTTGTTCCAGCAACTGCCCAGAGCCGTTTGTCATGAGCTGGCGGCGAGGGTGCCCAGGTCGAACTGGTGATCTTGGACGCCCGCCACAAAGGCAGCCCACTCCGACGGCGTGAATACCAGGACCGGCCCGTCCTGCTGCTTGCTGTCACGCAGCGCGACGTTGCCGTCGGCCAGAGGTGCGACCTCGACGCACGCAGATGCGCCGTTGCAGTAGCTGGCCTTGCGCCAGGCCGCCTTCGTGATGTCGTTGTGCATAATTTTCCCTAGGCTCCATTGCCTTTAATGACGTGTCGGCGTCACCGCCGCCAGAGCATCGCCTTGCGCTGGATGAGTATGCGAGAGTCGTCCTCATCCAGCGCCTCCGACCGCATGTGGTCGAAGGCGGTCTCGTAGCCGGCCACTCGTTCGAGGTCCTCGACAAAGCGTGCCGAGTACAGCTGCTCCAGATACACCACGTCGTCGAATTCCGCGAACTTCAGATGAATGAATGCGCCGGTGTTGACCGGGTGAAGCGAGTCCAATGGTAGGACCTGAACGCTGACGTGTGACAGTAGGGACACCTCCAACAGATGTTCCATCTGCTCACGCATTACCGAAGGCTCCCCGAAACGACGCATAAGTGCCGCTTCGTCCAGAATGACGCTCATTCGGCAGGGATCGGGCCTGTGCAGGACCCTCTGCTGCCGATCGAGACGGGCCTCCACCCTGCTGCGAACACCGCTGTGCGTGAGGCGCGAGATGCCGCGCGTGGCAAGGATGACCTCCCGGGCGTAACCTTCGGTCTGCAGGAGACCCGGCACTACCTGGGGTTCCCAGTCGCGCTGGTGAATGGCCTCCGCCTCCAGGCCGAGGAATCTTGTGTACTCCTCGGGGAGGGTGTCCTCGTAATCTTCCCACCATCCGCGCTGTTCCGCGTCACGCAACAGGCCGACGAGCTCTTCCAGTTTGTCGCCATCGGCGCGGTACAACTTGGCCATGGACTTGATGTCCTCGGCGGAGGGCATGGTCTTGGCGGCCTCGATGCGGCTCACCTTACTCGGCGACCAGCCGAGCTCTCTTGCGGCCTTGGCCCCGGTGAACTTGCGGCGCTCCCGGAGAAGACGGAGCTCCTGGCCCAGCCGGAGCCGCCGTACTGTTGGACTGCCCTGCTGCGATGGCACCGTCCACCCTCCTTCTCGGGAATGAAGGTGTAGCCGGATGGGACCGTTTCGAGCTCGGCTTTTTGGGCCGTTCGCCCAATCTTACACTGCAAGTTGCATGTGTAGTGCCGCGCAGCCTTGCCAGAAGGCTTTCATGGGTAGAGCGTAGGAGCAAGGACAAGCTCCGCGAAGTGGCAGGAGACGGTTGAGATCTTCCGCCTTCTACCGGGCCCGTGCCGCTTGTCGTGCAAGTTGCACTGCAATAAGCGAAGAAAAGTAAATCTTCCCTTGCTGGAAGTCTTGCAGCAAGGACGACTGCAAGGGACGATCAGAACAAGGAGGGATCCCGAGCTGTGAGGAGGCCGGACATGACGACACGGCCGAGCACGCCGGGCCCCCGGACCACCGTCGCGCGCCCGTACGAGGGCCGCATCTCCGGCAGCGTCGCCGTCCCGGAAACGAACATCCGCACCAGGGAGGCCACTTGCCGGAAGGATCTCGTCATCGCCTGAACGACGCAGCGCGAGTTCGCTCATTCGAGCACGAAAAAAGCCGGGCCGAGGCTGACCACCGAGCGCCGCATATGGGCTGCCACCCTGCGGCGAAACTCCGTCATCAGCCGTCGGACCCGGCCAGAAGCCACCTCTAAATGCCGCGAAAGGGGTCTTCTATGTACTCACAAGGTACCAAGGGGGTCAGCCGAATCAAGTCCTGGATCCAGGATCTCATTGCTTCCGCCGACTACGAGATCTGCGTGGAGCCCGACGAATTCGCCTTCCGGATGGGCTGGACCGTCACCAGGACGGGCTTCGGCTCCCGCAGGTACCGGGACCCACGCTTCGACCAGCTCCGCCAGCCGAGCCAGGTGATCGAGGAGGTGTCCTGACATGGCACGGAACCCGCGTAACCAGAGGTACCCGGCCAGCGAGGACCTTCCCGCCGCGCGCGGCGGCTCGCCCGTGGCCAGGCTGTGGCGGGCGCGCACCGAGCTGCTGCTGCTCGGCGGGCTGACGCTGATCGTCATGGGCCTGCTGGGGGCCGCGCACGCGGGCCACTGGGTGCCGTTCGTCCTGACGGCCGGCGCGGCGTCGGTGCCGGCCGCCACCAGGTTCGGGCGCAACTGGGTGGTGGCGCACTTCTGGTGCGTGGTCTCCCGGCGCCGCCTGCAGCGGACCTGCCTGGAGACGACCCTGCACACCAGGGCCGGCCGCATCCCGCTGGTGCTCTGGATCACGCCGACGACCACGGGCGAGAAGGCGCTGGTCATGGTACGGGCCGGGATCAGCGCCGAGGCGTTCGAGGCGTACGCCGAGGAGATCGCGGCGGCCTGCTGGGCCCGGGCGGTGCGCGTGCACCGGCACCGCACGCGCTCCCAGTTCCTGATCGTGGAGATCGTCCGGCGCGACGAGGCGCCCGGGGCGACCTCCCCCGGGCTGGACCGCCTGTACGGCCGCCGATCGTGGATCCCGCTGAGATCGGAGCTCGAGGAGCCGCCTGATCTGGCGACCCTGCCGCAGGCGGCATGAG
This sequence comes from Nonomuraea composti, assembly GCF_012034275.1. Classification (NCBI taxonomy): domain Bacteria; kingdom Bacillati; phylum Actinomycetota; class Actinomycetes; order Streptosporangiales; family Streptosporangiaceae; genus Nonomuraea; species Nonomuraea composti. Next base: position 77,168 of record NZ_JAATEP010000043.1, read on the forward strand.
ACCTAGGGAACGGGGCCTTCCCTAGGGGTGCAAGCCCCGGAGACCGCGGGGGCTCCGGGGCTTCCCCCTGTAGAGGGCTTCCCCATGAGGCTCGTCCGCGTCAAGATGAGTTCATCTGGCGAACTCAGGAGTCGTGATGACGTCGACCGTCCACCGGACCTGTCCCCTGTGCGAAGCCGTCTGCGGCCTGACACTCACCCTCGACGACGGCGGCCACGTGACCAGCGTCAGGGGCGACAAGGACGATCCCTTCAGCAAGGGCTTCATCTGCCCGAAGGGCGCCAGCCTCGGACGGCTCGACGAGGACCCCGACCGGCTGCGCAAGCCGCTGATCAGGGAGGGCGAGCTGTGGCGCGAGGTCGGCTGGGACGAGGCGTTCGAGGCCGTGCGGGCCGGGCTGGAGCGGGTCGCCGACCGCCGCTCCATCGCCGTCTACCTCGGCAACCCCAACGCCCACACGATGGCGGGCGCCCTGTACGCCACCCCGCTGATCAAGGCGCTCGGCACCCGCAACGTCTTCTCCGCCAGCACCGCCGACCAGATGCCGAAGCACGTGGCCAGCGGGCTGATGTTCGGCCATCCGCTGGCCATCCCGGTGCCCGACCTCGACCGGACCGACTATCTGCTGATGCTGGGCGCCAACCCGCTGGAATCGAACGGCTCCCTGTGCACCGCGCCCGACTTCCCCGGCCGGCTCAAGGCCCTGCGCGGGCGCGGCGGCCGGCTCGTCGTGGTCGATCCGCGCCGCACCCGCACCGCCGCGCTGGCGGACGAGCACGTCTTCGTCCGGCCCGGTACGGACGCGTACCTGCTGTTCGGCATCGTCCACACGCTGTTCGCCGAGGACCTGGCCCGGCCCGCGCACGAGGTCAACGGGCTGGACGAGGTGCGCGAGGCGGCCAAGCACTTCCCGCCCGAGGCCGTGGCCCGGCGCACCGGCGTGCCCGCCGAGACGATCACGCGGCTGGCCAGGGAGCTGGCGGCGGCGCCCACGGCCGCCGTGTACGCGCGGATCGGCACGTGCACGGCCGAGTTCGGGACGCTGGCCCAGTGGCTGGTGGACGTGCTGAACGTGCTGACCGGCAACCTCGACCGGCCCGGTGGCGCCATGTTCCCCAAGCCCGCGACCGAGTTCGGGGGGCGGCGCCGGCCGTACGCGGTGGGCCGGTGGAGGAGCCGCGTCCGGGGCCTGCCCGAGGCGAACGGCGAGCTGCCCGTGGCCACGCTCGCCGACGAGATCGAGACGCCCGGCGAGGGGCAGGTCAGGTTCCTGCTGACGATCGCCGGCAACCCGGTGCTGTCGGCCCCGCACGGCGCCCGGCTGGACGCGGCGTTCCGCGAGCTCGACTTCATGGTGAGCGTGGACCCGTACCTGAACGAGACCACCAAGCACGCCAACGTCATCCTGCCGCCGCCACGCGTCCTGCAGTCGGGGCACTACGACTTCGCGCTGCTCGGGTTCGCCGTGCGGAACTACGCGCGGTACTCGCCACCGCTGCTGCCGCTGGACGAGCGGCCGTCCGAGGCCCAGATCCTGGCCAGGCTCGCCATGATCGCCTCGGGGCTGGAGGGGGACCTCGACGCGTTCGTCATCGACGAGCTGCTGCGCAAGGCCACGGAGACGCCCGGCTCGGGCGTCGAGGGGCGGGAGGTGGCGGAGCTGCGCGATCTGCTGGAGGGCGAGACGGGCGGCGAGCGGCGGCTCGACCTGATGCTGCGGCTCGGCCCGTACGGCGAGTGGGCCGGCAAGGGCGACCTGTCGCTGCGCAAGCTGCTCGACCACCCGCACGGGCTCGACCTCGGCGCGCTGGAGCCCCGGCTGGGCGAGGTGCTGAAGACCGCGTCCGGGCTGGTCGAGCTGGCGCCCCCGCAGCTCATGGAGGATGTCGAACGGCTGCGCGGCAAGCTGGAGGAGGAGCCGCCGGAGATCGTCCTCATCGGGCGGCGGCACCTGCGCTCGAACAACAGCTGGATGCACAACGTGGGCCCGCTGGTCGGCGGCAGCAACCGGTGCACGCTGCAGATCCACCCCTCCGACGTGGCCCGGCTGGGCCTGGCCGGCGAGGCCGTGGTGCGCTCGGCGAAGGGCCAGGTCACCGTGCCCGTGGAGGCCACCGACACGATCATGCCGGGCGTGGTGAGCCTGCCTCACGGATGGGGCCACGCGGGCAGTGCCCAGAACGTGGCGGCCGAGCACGCGGGTGTCAGCGTCAACACGCTCACCGACGAGACGACCATAGACGTACCGAGTGGTAACGCAGTGTTCAACGGAGTTCCGGTCACGATTTCACCAACCGGGGTGATCATCGCACATTAGGGTGTCGCGCGTGACTATCGCGCCAGAAGAGGACCGCCTGAACGCCCAGATCGCCTTCGCCATCGAGATCGACAAGTTGAAGCGGATCATCCGCCGCAACCATCTCATCGACGGCTCGCGGCGGGAGAACACCGCCGAGCACTCCTGGTACGTGGGCACGCTGGCGATGGTCCTCGGAGAGCATGCCCCACCCGGAACGGACCTCCAACGGGTGGTGGCCATGTTGCTGGTGCACGACCTGGTGGAGATCGACGCCGGCGACACGTTCATCTACGACACGGTGGCGGTCGAGGCCCAGGCCGCGGCCGAGCGGGCCGCCGCCGACCGCATCTTCGGCCTGCTGCCGGGCGAGCAGGGGGTGTGGCTGCGGGAGCTGTGGGACGAGTTCGAGGCCAGGAAGACGCCCGAGGCGCGCTTCGCCAAGGCGCTCGACCGGTTCGCCCCGATCCTGGCCAACCACCACACCGACGGGGGCACGTGGCCGCTGTTCAAGGTGAAGGCGGCTCAGGTCAGGGAGAAGGTGCGGATCATCGAGGAGGGCTCGCCCTCGCTCGGTGCGTACGCCCTGGAGCTGGTCGAACTCTCGGTGGCCCGAGGGCACCTGTCCGAGTGATCCCCACATGGCGGGGGTAGGGGACTTGTCGTGAAAGAGACAGTACGAGCGAGACGTCGGCAGTTGCGGGGTTTCGCCGGGCCGGTCGCCATCGCCGATCGGCTCGAGAAGTCGAAGGCCATGGACACGCCGATCCGGGGGCTGGCCAAGTTCGTACGCCAGCGGCTGCGCCAGGGACGCCTGCGCGACCTGCTGCACGGTGTCCCCATCGGAGAGCCGGTGCACCCACCGCTGGCCACGGTCAGCCTGGGCTGCTGGCTCTCCACCGCCGTGCTCGACCTCGCCGACGCCGACCCCCGCGCCTCCCGCCTGCTCCTGGCCACCGGACTGGTCAACGCCCTGCCCACGGCGGCGGCAGGACTGACCGACTGGTCCTCCCTGCACCGCGAGCAGCAGCGCGTCGGATTCGTCCACATGGCGGCGAACATGACCGCGCTCAGCCTTTTCACCGCCTCCCTGCTGGCCCGCCTGCGCGGGCGCGAACGGCCCGGCCGGATGCTCTCCTACGCGGGGCTCGCCGTCGGCGGGCTCGGCGCGTACCTCGGCGGACACCTCGCCTACCGGCAGGCCGCAGGCGCCAACCACGCGCCGCAGGTGACGCACCTGGTGCCGCTCGGCTGGCACGACCTGTGCCCGCTCAAGGACCTGCCGGACGGCCGGCCCGTCGCCAGGCGGCTGGGCTACATCCAGCTCTTCGTGTTGCGCCAGGGCGACGGCGTGACCGTGCTCGCCGACCGCTGCCCGCACCTGGCCGGCCCCCTGCACCAGGGCAGGCTCGTCATGGAGGACGGGGAGGCGTGCGTGGTGTGCCCGTGGCACAGCAGCACGTTCCGGCTGACGGACGGGTCGGTCAAGCACGGGCCCGCCACCGCGCCGGCGCCCGTCTTCCAGACGCGCATCAGGCGGGACGGCACCATCCAGGTACGGCCGGGCTTGACCTGAAGCATTCTTGAGGTTCTACCGTCGAGGTCATGAGCAAGATTCTCGTGACCGGTGCGACCGGCAATGTCGGCAAACATGTGGTGTCCCAGCTCGCCGCGGCGGGCATCGACGTGCGGGCGCTCGCCAGGCGGCCCGAACGGGTGCGGGCGGGCGTGGAGGCCGTCCAAGGAGACCTGACCGCCCCTGAGACGCTCGGACCGGCGCTCAAGGACGTGGAGAGCGTGTTCCTGCTCTGGCCCGGCTTCACCACCGGCAACGCCGCCGACACCATCACCGCGATCGCCTCCGCCGGGCAGGTGCGGCGCGTCGTCTACCTGTCGGCGCTCGTCCCCTCCAGCGAGGACGCCGCCGGACACTACGCCGAGATCGAAGGGCTCATCCGCCGCTCCGGGCTCGGCTGGACGTTCCTGCGGCCCGGCGGCTTCGCCGTCAACACGCTCGGCTGGGCCGACCAGATCAGGCAGGGCGTCGTGCGCTGGCCGTACGGGCAGGCGTCCCGGGCGCTCATCCACGAGCGCGACATCGCCGCCGTCGCCGTCCACGTCCTCACCTCCGCCGGCCACAACGGCGCCGCCTACGCCATCACCGGGCCCAAGGAGCTCACGCAGGCCGAGCAGGTGAAGGTGATCGGCGAGGCGGTCGGGCGGGAAGTGCGGTGGGAGGAGCAGCCCCCGGAGGAGGCCCGGGAGCAGTTGATGGCGCTCTGGGGGGACGCGGCGTTCGTCGAAAGCGCCCTGACGACCTGGGCCGGGTTCGTCGAGCGGCCCGAACGCGCCACGGACACGGTGCGGCGGCTCCTGGGACGGCCGGCGCTCAGCTTCCGGGAGTGGGCCGAGGAGCACGCGGCTGACTTCCGCTAGGGACCTCCGTCCAGCGGGCCGCGCCACCACCACCGGGCTCGCGCGCGTCACGTCGGCCTGGTGCCCGGTTGCCGCAGGGGCAGGACCTCGCGTCGGGCCGCACCTCCATCGCGCGCCACCCACCATCCGCCCGCACTCGCACCAGCGCCCTGGGCGCCGCGCGCGTTGCGCCGAGCCCCACCGCACACCGTTCCCACGCCGCCGCTCCACCGTTGACCTCACCGTCCCCGGGCTTCACCGGTCCCCCAGGAGCCGTCAGCCCGTTCGAGGGGCCCGTGTGGTGCGGTGGTCAGGCGGCTGGGGGTTCGTCGGCGGGGTGTTCGACGAGGGCGAGGACGCGGCTGGACATGAAGCGGGCCGTGCGCACCGGTGTGCCGCTGCGGGTGACCTCGCTCACCTCCACGAGCCCGCGCCGGCTGGCCACCTCGACCCGGCGCCCGGCGCGGGTGGCGCTGATCTCGTAGGTGCGCGGCGACGATCCTCCCGCGTCGATGACGATCTCCACCCGGTCACCTTTCATACCGGGTTCATACCCACCACCGATTATCCGTACACCAGTACGATAATGGCCACGACGCCCACGGCCACGATGACGCCGCGCAGCACGGGCGCGGGGATGCGGCGGCCGAGGCGGGCGCCGAGGAAGCCGCCCGCGACGGCGCCGAGGGCGACGCCGCCGGCCGCCTGCCAGTCCACGTCGGCGGCGACGATGAAGAAGGCGGCGGCGACCCCGTTGACGATGAGGGCGAGCACGTTCTTGGCGGCGTTGACGCGTTGCAGCCCGTCGTCCAGGAAGATGCCGAGCAGCCCGATCAGGAGCACGCCCTGGGCGGCGCCGAAGTAGCCGCCGTAGACGCCCGCCCCGAGGACCCCCAGCCACAGGGCGGTGCCGCCGTGGGGGCGGGTGTGTTCGCGGCGGGCGGCGACCCAGGCGTTGAGTTTCGGCTGGGTCAGGACGAGGACGCAGGCGAGCGCGATGAGGGCCACGACGACGATCTCGAAGACGTCCGGGTCGAGGAACAGCAGCAGGATCCCGCCGATGAGCGCCCCGAGCGCCGAGGCCAGGCCGAGGCGGAGCAGGCGGTCGCGCTGGCCCTGGAGCTCGGTGCGGTAGCCGTAGGCGGCGCTGAAGGAGCCGGGGACGAGGCCGACGGTGTTGGAGACGTTCGCGGTGACAGGGTCGACGCCCAGCGCCACGAGTGTGGGGAACGTGATGAGCGACCCCGACCCCACCACCGCGTTGATGGCCCCGGCCACCACTCCGGCGGCGCACACCGCCGCCAGCTCCCAGCCCGTCACGAAGCCCTCCCGCTGCCGCCACGATGGTGCGCCCGGTCGAGGCCGCGGCGGCGGGGTTCCTACGGGCCGTCCTGTCCCTTGGGGGGTGAGAACAGGCCGCCCAGGCTCTCCAGGACTTTGCCCATTTCAGAGGGGACGATCCAGATTTTATTGGCGTCGCCCTTGGCGATCTCGGGCAGGGTCTGAAGGTACTGATAGGCGAGCAGTTGCTGGCTCGGGTTGCCTTCGTGGATGGCCTTGAAGACCATGCCGATGGCGTCCGCCTGGCCCTTGGCGCGCATGGCCTGGGCCTCCGCCTCGGCCTGGGCGCGCAGCACGGCGGCTTCGGCCTCGCCGCGGGCCCGGAGCACCGCGGCCTGCTTCTCGCCTTCGGCGGCCAGGATGGCGGCCTGGCGCTGCCCTTCGGCGGCGAGGACGGCGGCGCGCTTGTCGCGGTCGGCGCGCATCTGCTTCTCCATCGAGTCCTGGATGGAGGTGGGCGGGTCGATGGCCTTGAGCTCGACGCGGTTGACCCGGATGCCCCATTTCCCGGTCGCCTCGTCCAGCTCGCCGCGCAGCGCGGTGTTGATCTCCTCGCGGGAGGTCAGCGTGCGTTCGAGGTCCATGCCGCCGACCACGTTGCGCAGGGTGGTGACGGTGAGCTGCTCGACGGCGATCAGGAAGTTGGCGATCTCGTACGTGGCCGCCTTCGGGTTGGTGACCTGGAAGTAGATGACGGTGTCGATGGAGACCACGAGGTTGTCGGAGGTGATCACCGGCTGCGGCGGGAACGACACCACCTGCTCGCGCAGGTCGATCATGTCCTTGATGCGGTCGATGAAGGGCACGACGAGGTTCAGCCCGGGTGTCAGGGTGCGGTGGTAGCGCCCCAGGCGTTCGACGATGGCGGCCGTGGCCTGGGGGATGATGCGGACCGTGCGGGCCACCCCGAAGCCCACCGCCGCGACCACGACCAGGGCGACGACGAGCTGCTCGACGGACATGGCGACGCTCCGGAGTCGGGGGACGACTTCGTAGATCCTATTTGGTTTTCAGGTATCGGCACCTTTTATCACCATAAATGGCGATCTAGTGAGCGTGCGCGTACCCGCTAGTGAGCGCGCGCGTACCAGCGGCCCTCCGCGCTGCGATCCAGCGACAGCGGCACCCCGAACGTCTGCGAGAGGTTGTCGGCCGTCATGACGTGGTCGAGCGGCCCCTGCGCCACCACCGAGCCGTGCCGCAGCAGCAACGCGTGCGTGAACCCGACCGGCACCTCCTCCACGTGGTGCGTCACCAGCACCAGCGTCGGGGAGCGATAGTCGCCCGCCAGCACCGACAGGCGGCGCACGAGATCCTCCCTGCCGCCCAGGTCGAGACCGGCCGCCGGCTCGTCGAGCAGGAGCATCTCGGGGTCGGGCATCAGCGCGCGGGCGATCTGCACCCGCTTGCGCTCGCCCTCCGACAGGGTGCCGAACTGCCGCCTGATGAGGTGCGCGGCGCCCATCATGTCGATCAGCTCGACCGCTCTGGTGACGTCGTTGGAGTCGTACTCCTCCGTCCAGCGGCCCATGATCCCGTACGAGGCGGTCAGGACGAGGTCGATGACCTTCTCCTCCGGCGGGATGCGCTCGGCCAGCGCGGCGCTCGCCAGCCCGATCCTGGGCCGCAGGTCGAACACGTCCGCCTGCCCCAGCCGCTCACCCAGCACCTCGACGACACCCTCGCTCGGATAGAGCAACGTGGCCGCCACCTGCAGCAACGTCGTCTTGCCCGCACCGTTGGGCCCGATGACGGCCCACCGCTCGTCGCCGTTGACCGTCCAGTCGATGCCGCGCAACAGGGCCGCTCCGTCGCGCCTGACGGCGACGTCCTGGAGCCGCAGCACCTGACCACCCATCCCCGATACCTCCTTAGGAGTCACCCTCGGGACAAACCTATTGCAGGGCGAGCGCTTATCGTGGATCGGTGCGCCCTGAATCGCCTGTCTGTCCATCCCTGGTCGCCTGGGGCAACGCGTGGCTGGCCGGTCACGTGGGGCTCGACGAGGCGGCTGACCACGTCGAAGCCGCCGGCGGGCCCGTCGTCGCGGGCGAGGTCCCCCTGCGTAAATACCTCGCAAACCTGCGCTCCGAGGGCCTGCGCGAGCTGCGGCTGGCCCTGCCCGCGCCCGGTGACCCACTCGGGCTGTCGGGGCCGCCGCCGTTCAACTCGGCCGCCGTCGACGCCGGCCAGGCGGCCATCGCCGTGCTCGCCGACCGCAACCTCGGCTTCGTGCCCCAGCCCGACCGGCGCGGCTCGTCCTACGTCGGCGTGCTGCTGGAGGTGCACGACGCCGGGCCCGTCCGCCACGACCTGCCCTCGCTGGCGGAGGCCGAGCGGGAGCTGTCCGACGCGATGCGCTCGGCCACCGAGGCGCTGACCTCGGTGGAGGGTCCCGCCCAGCACCGTCCCGAACGGCCGGAGCGTGGCGGGGAGCTCGCCCCCGGCTATCCCGGGCGCGCGCACCGGGTGTCCGTCCTGGCCACGCGGCTGGCGGCGGTGCTGCGCGTGGCCGACGAGCGGGGCCTCACGTCGGGGCAGCTCGCCGTACGCGGCGCCGCGCTGCGCGAGCTCGACCGTGCGGTACGCCGCGCGCTCGTGGCGGCGCACCACGCGATCTTCGAGCCCGTCAGGAACCGGTAGCGCCATCCTCCGCCTTCCACAGCCTGACCAGCTTGTCCTTGCCGGCCGAGACGATGGCGACGCCCTCGTCCACGGGGACGATACCGACGGCGTACACGCCGCTCTTGTGCGCTTTGACCGGCTTGCCGAGCGCCTTGCGGGTCTCCGGGTCCCAGAGGCGGATCGTGCCGTCGGTGCCGCCCGACAGCAGGACGGCGCGGCCGCTCATGGTGCCGAACGACAGCGAATAGACGATCTTCTTGTGCCCCGGCATGGTGCCGAGCGTCTTGCCGCTCTTCGGGTCCCAAAGCCTGATTTTTCCGTCTTTGCCGCCTGATGCCACGACCGTCTTGCCGTCCACCTTCGACACCGCGACCGCGTACACGCCCTTCGAATGGCCCTTGTACGTCTTGCCGTACTGCTTGCGCGAGGACATGTCCCAAACGCGCAACGTCTCGTCCTCGCTCGCCGAGACCGCCACCGCGCGGTCGCCGATGTGGGTGGCGCTGAGCCAGTTCACCGGCTTGCGGTGCGCCCTGATCATCTTGCCCGTCGCCTTGCGCCTGCCCAGGTCCCAGAACCTCAGGTAGCCGTCGGCGTCACCGGTCACCGCCACGTACCGGCCCTTCACCTTCGTCAGCGCCACCGCGTACACCGCGTCACCGTGCCAGCCGAGGACCTTCCCCTTGTGGGTCTTGAGGTTCCACAGGCGGACGCTGCCGTCGTAACCGCCGGAGACCGCCATGGGGGTCTTGCCCATCATCACGCAGGCGACCGCGTACACCTCCTCGCTGTGGCCCCTCATCGTGGCCAGCGACTTGTGCCCCGCCAGGTCCCACACCCGCACCCGGCCGTCCTGACCGCCCGTGACCAGCCACGTCTTGTCACCGGTACGGATCGCCGAAAGCGTCTGCACGCCCCTGGTGTGGCCCTTGAGCGACTTCCCGTCCTGCTTGCCCAGCACCGGCACCACCTCGGCAGGCGTGGGGGTGGGAGTGGGGGTGGGTGTCGGCGTGATCACGGGCGTCGGTGACGTCGACGGCGTCGCCGGGGCGGTCGGGGTCGTTGGGGCCGTCTGGGTGACGGACGTCGTCACCTGCGCCACCGTCCCGCCCCCGCCGTCCTGGGTGCCGAACATCCGGGGGCCGAAGTACAGGACGCCGCCCGCCAGGGTCAGCGCCGCCACCAGCGTCCCGGACACCAACGCCGCCCGCTTCCGCCTGGCCCGCACCTCATCGGGCTTCTCCTCGACGGGGACATGCTTGAAGAACGCATCGTTACCGTCGTCGCCAGCCTGGTCGGCGCCGGCCCCTTCGTACGACGCACCCACTCCCTGCGCCCGCCCGTGTTGGGGCGCCTGCCCATGTTCAGGCGCTTGGCCGTGCTGCGGCACTCGGCCGCGTTGTGGCGCCTGCGCGTGCTGGTGGGCTGCTTGCCCCGGCTGCGGCACCGGACCAGCGGAAGGCGCCGGGCCAGACGTCGGCCCCAAGCCAGGCGTAGGAATTGGGCCAGGCGTAGGCGCTGGGCCAGGCGAGCCGACCTGGTGCGCCGCCGGCGAACCGGCCGCACGACCCTGCGGCGGCTGCTGCGCGGGCGCCGTGGAAGGCGCGGCAGGCGGCCCCTGCGCCGGGGCGGGCGGGCGAGCCGACCGTTCCGCCGGCGCACCCTGCGGCGCTGACGAACCCGGCGTGACCCCAGCGGGCCCGCCTTGCGGCGGCGCAGGCGGACGCGGCCCAGGCGCAGCAGGCGCGCTGTGCTGCGGCGCAGGTGGATGCGGCGCCGACCCAACGGGAGGCCCCTGCGGTGGCCTCTGCGGTGGCCTCTGCGGTGACCCCTGCGGCGAGGTGGGCGGGCGCGGCGCTGATCCGGCCGGGGGCGACGGCGGTGGCGGGTAGCCGTCAGCGGACGGGTTGACCCACCCGGTCGGGCTGACCCAGGCCGAGGCGGCGGGCTCCGCGGAGGGCGGGCGGCTGTCCGGGGCAGCCCAGCCCGCGCCGGCCGCGGCGCCCCACGCAGGGGCAGGCGGCGCGCTGGGCTCGGCCGCGCCAGGGCCGGCCGGGCCACCCCACGAAGGGCCAGGAGGCGCGCTGGGCTCGGCGCCACCCGTACCGGACGGGGTGCCCCACGAAGGGGCAGGGGTGGAGGCCAGTTGGGAGCCTGTGGTCATGGCGACCTCGTCGTCCGACCCCGGCGACTCCCCCTGGTTCGTCAGAAGGGAGAGGAGCACTTCGGCGGCCGCAGGCCGGTCCTCGGCGCGTTTGCGGAGGCAGGCCTGCACGATGGGCCGCAGGTCGGCGGGCAATACCGACAGGTCGGGTTCCTCGTTCATGACCCGATAGATGACCGCGGGCAGGCTGTCCTGGCCGAACGCGGGCCGCCCGGTGGCGGCGTACGCCATGGTGAGTGCCCAGCTGAACATGTCGCTGGCCGGCCCGACCCGCTCGCCCGAGATCTGCTCGGGCGACATGTACGCGGGCGTCCCCACGACCCCACTGCTGATGGTGATGGCGGAATCGAGCGCCCGCGCGATGCCGAAGTCGATCACGCGGGGCCCGTCGGTCCCGAGCAGCACGTTGCTGGGTTTGAAGTCGCGGTGGACGATGCCGGCGCGGTGGATGGCGGCCAGGGCGGTGACGGTGCCGACGGCCAGGCGGTAGAGCGCGCCGCCTTCCCTGGGCCCGTCGCGCTGCACGACGAGCTGGAGTGACACCCCGTCGACGAGCTCGCTGACGATGTACGGGTGCTCCCCGTCGAGGTTGGCCCCGAGCACCTGGGCGGTGCAGAACTGGGCGACGCGGCGGGCGGCGGCGACTTCGCGCAGGAAACGTTCGGAGTCGAGGCCGGGTTTGTCCAGCCGGGTGTTGAGCAGCTTGATCGCCACGAGCCGCCCGTCGGGCGATTCGGCCTTGTAGACGATTCCCTGCGCACCCTTGCCCAGCCGTCCGAGCAACCGGTAGTCGCCCAGCGTGACCGGGTCACCGGACTGCAAGGGGTGCGTTTCCGGCACCTGGTCCTCCCCCTTGTGCTTGACCCCCGATCACAAGCGTGATGAGCGTACGGAGAACCCCGCAAGCCATCCCAGGTCACGAAAGATCATCGCTCTTTGCGAAAAATTTGCCCTACGCAATAATCATGGAGATGATCGGGGATTTCCAGCACCGTACGGGGAGCCGTCACATGCGCAGAAGCTTCAGCCTGTTGTTAGCCGGTGGACTGGCCGCCGTGCCCCTGGCCGTTCCCGGTCAGGCGGGCGCCGCGACCACGACGACCCAGGCTGCCGTGACCCGCACCGCCGGGATCACCGTCGCGCCGTACTCGAACTTCAAGATCTCCGTGAAGTACAACAAGAGCACCAAGCGCGGCGGAAAGATCACTTATTACCTCCGGGCGAAGAATCTCGGCCCGCACTACGCCGACTACTACTACATCGGCGGCCAGGTGCCGAAGGGCGTCAAGCCGACCCTGCGCTGGGGCGGCCCGAAGGGCACGAAGTGCGAGTGGGAGGGCCAGTGGTTCTGGTGCTGGGGCCCGCTGGCGCTGGAGAAGGGCAAGACCGACTGGCTGAACTTCCAGGTCACGCTCAAGAGCGGCACGAGGGGCACGGCCACGGCCCGGCTCGGCATCCTGTCGTTCGACGTGGACCAGGGCATGGAGAACATGAGCGAGGCCGAGCTCAAGCGCCTGGGCATCAAGCACCACTTCGACCTGAAGACGGTCAAGACGAAGATCGTCTCCCCGCCGCGCAACCCGGGCAGGAGCTGGACGCCGCCGCCTCCGGTCAAGGAGTACAACCCGCCGGCCAGCCACGAGGAGTCGAACAAGAAGAAGGACACGTAAGGCGACGTGTCAGGCCAGGCCGTGCCGTACCGCGTACAGGGCGGCCTGGGTGCGGTCTTGGACGCCCAGCTTCATCAGCACGTTGGAGACGTGCGTCTTGACCGTCTTCTCCGCGACGGCCAGGCTCCGCGCGATCTCCCTGTTGGAGCGGCCGGCCGCGATCAGCGCCAGCACCTCGCGCTCGCGCTCGGTCAGCGGCACGGGCGCGGGTGCGGCCGCGTCGGCGGCGGTGGCCAGCATCGCCTCCGCCGCCTCGGGCGCCAGCAGCACCTGCCCGCCGTGCACGGCGCGGACGGCCTGGACGAGCGCGGGCGGATCGACGTCCTTGTAGAGGAACCCGGCGGCCCCGGCCCGCATGGCGGGGCCCACGTCGGCCGGGTCGCTCACCGAGGTCAGCACCACGACCCGGGTCGGGCCGCCCGAGAGGCGCTCCAGCGCGCCGAGCCCGTCCAGGACGGGCATCTTCAGGTCGAGCAGCAGCACGTCCGGCGCCAGCTCCGCGACCAGCTCGACGGCCTGCGCCCCGTCGCCCGCCTCGCCGACGACGGTGATGTCGTCGTGGAGGTCGAGGAAGGTACGCAGCCCCTGCCGGACCACCGGATGGTCGTCGGCGATCAGCACCCTGATCATCGGCTCACCTCCATGCGTACGGTGGTGCCCGCGCCGGGCACGGAGTCCACCCGCAGCTCGCCCCCGATCGCCTCGGCCCTGTCACGCATGGACACGAGGCCGAGCCCGCGCGACTCCGCCTGCTCGAACCCGCTGCCGTCGTCGCGCACCACCAGCTCCAGCCGGCCGTCGGCGTAGGCCAGCCGCACGCACACCGTGGACGCCCCCGAGTGCCGCACCGCGTTGTGCAGCGCCTCCTGCGCGACCCGCAGCACCGCCACCTCGACCGCCGAGTCGAGCGATGGCAGCTCGCCGCACTCGAACGTGACCGTCACGGGGTGCAGCCGGTCGAGCAGCCGCACGTGCTTGCGCAGCGTCTCGGACAGCCCGTGCCGGTCGAGCTCGGCGGGGCGCAGCTCGACGATCACCGCCCGCAGCTCGGACAGGGCCTCGCCGGCCAGCCGCTGGACGCGTTCGAGCTCGGCGGCGGCCTTGTCGGGCGCCTTGTCCAGCAGGGCGCCGGCGGCCTGCGCGGACAGGCGCAGGGAGAACAGCTTCTGGGTGACGGCGTCGTGCAGCTCCCTGGCCACGCGGTTGCGCTCCTCCAGCATGGCCAGCTCGCGCCCGCGCTCATACAGCCGGGCGTTGATGAGCGCGATCGCGGCGTGCGCGGCGAACAGCGTGAGCAGCTCCTGGTCCTCCTGGGTGAAGCCGCGGCCGGTGCGCTTGTTGGCCAGGAAGATGATGCCGAGCACCTGCTCGCCGTCGCGGATCGGCACCCCGAGGAAGTCCTTCATCACGGGGTGCGCCTTCGGCCACCACTCGAACCGCTCGTCCTTGCGCAGGTCGGGCAGCCGCACGGGGGTGCCGTCGCGGAGCATCGCGCCGAGCATGCCGTGCTGCCTGGGCAGGGGCCCGATCGCGTCCCACTGCTTGTCGGTCAGGCCCTCGGCGACGAACTCGGCGAACGAGCCGTCGTCGTCGGGCACGCCTAGCGCGGCGTAGCGGGCGTCGAGGAGGCGTTGCGCGGAGCGTACGATGACCTGCAACACCTCGCGGACCGACAGGTGGCGGGTGACCGCGAGCACCGCGGAGCTCACCGCCTGAAGGATCTCGTCTCGGTCGGAGGTCACGGCCCCCACTCTATGGTTCGTGGGAGGTCACGGCCCCCCTCTATGGTCCTAGGACGAAGTGCCGAGGCCCGCACCGGCCCTGCGCCCGATGTCCGGAACGCGCCGCGTTCCTACCGTCGGATACATGACGAACACCGCGATCATCACCGGCGCCTCCCGTGGACTCGGGCTCGCCCTGGCCAGGTCGCTGGCCGGCGCGGGATGGAGCCTCGTCCTCACCGCGCGCGGCTCGGACGACCTGGAGCGGGCCGCCGCCGAGCTGGGCGCGACCGCGATCCCCGGGGACGTGACGGACCCCGCGCACGTGCGGCGGCTGGCGGAGGCGGCGCCCGAGCTGGACCTGCTGGTCAACAACGCCAGCGACCTGGGCGTGACGCCGCTGCCGCCGCTGTCGATCTATCCGCTGGACGCGTTCAGGGCGCTGCTGGAGACGAACGTGACGGCTCCCCTGGCCCTCGTCCAGGCCACGCTGCCCGCGCTGCGCGCCTCCCGGGGCGCGATCGTGAACATCACCTCCGACGCCGCGACCGGCGCGTACGAGGGCTGGGGCGGCTACGGCGCCTCGAAGGCGGCGCTCGAGCAGTTGTCCAACGTGCTGTCCGCCGAGGAGCCCGACCTGCGCGTCTGGTGGGTGGACCCGGGCGAGATGAACACCCGCATGCTCGCCGACGCCGTGGGCGCCGAGGAGGCCGCCGCGGCGAGCGACCCCGCCAAGGTGGCGGCGGCGCTGCACGACCTGATCGCCTCCCGGCCGGCGAGCGGGAAAGTGAGCCTGCAATGACCGCCGCGCTGGACTTCTCGCTGCCGCCGGGCCTGTCGGCGGCCGAGCCGCCCGAGGCGAAGGGCATGCGCAGGGACGGGGTGCGCCTCATGCTCTCGCGCGGCGCGGCGGAGCCGTCCCATCACCACTTCAGCGACCTGCCCGATCTCCTGGAGCCGGGCGACCTGATCGTGGTGAACAACTCGGCGACCCTGCCCGCGGCCGTCCGGCTGGACCGGCTGGCCGTGCACTTCTCGACCGTCAGGCCGGACGGGACGTGGCTGGTGGAGCTGCGCCGCCGTACCGCGAACGGGTCCGAGCCGTACGGCGGCGGCGCGCCGGGCGAGTGGCTGCCGATGCCGGGGCGGGCGACGTTGCGGCTGGTCGGGCGGGAGACGCCGCGACTGTGGCGGGCGGTGCTCGATCGGGACGTGGAGGCGTACCTGCGGGTGCACGGGGTGCCGATCCGCTACTCGTACGTGGAGCGGGACTGGCCGATCGAGGCGTACCAGACCGTGTTCGCGACCGTGCCGGGGAGCGCGGAGATGCCGAGCGCGGCGCGGCCGTTCACCGTCGAGCTGGTGACGGCGCTGGTGGCGCGCGGGGTCGGGATCGCGCCGATCACGCTGCACACGGGGGTGGCCTCGACGGAGAAGGACGAGCCGCCCTACGCCGAGCGGTACGAGGTGCCGGCGTCCACCGCGCGGCTGGTGAACCTGACCAGGGAGAACGGCGGGCGCGTGGTGGCGGCGGGCACCACGGTCGTGCGAGCCCTGGAGACGGCGGCGGGCGCGGACGGGCGGGTCACCGCGTCGGCGGGCTGGACGGAACACGTGGTCACGCCGGAGAGCGGGGTGCGGGCGGTGACGGGGCTGATCACGGGCCTGCACGAGCCGCGCTCCAGCCACCTGCTCATGCTGACGGCGATCGCCGGGGAGGCGGCGCTGGCCCGCGCGTACGAGGAAGCGTTGCGAAAGGGATATCTGTGGCACGAGTTCGGCGACACACACTTGATTCTCAAGTAATAGACTTTACGGAGATTTTAAGTTTGTGATAGGAAAAGCGGACATTTACGGGGGCTTGGTGCTGTGACGTCCCCGTGTCCCTTCGTAACGGAGACGTGAATGCGAAACTCTCTTCTCAAGGGCGCCGCGCTGGCAATTGCCGCGGGCGCCCTGCTCATCCCCGCCATGCCGGCCTCGGCCACCACGGCCGCGGACCCGTACTCCAGCTTCTCCGTGAGCGTGAAGGCGCCCAAGACGGTCAAGCCCGGCGGGAAGATCAACTACCTGGTCACCGCGGTCAACAAGGGCCCGCACTACGCGGACTACTACTTCCTCGGCGGCGAGTTCCCCAAGGGCGTGGACCTGCGCAAGGTCTACTACCGCTCCAGCGTCAAGGGCACGGAGTGCGAGCTCGACGGCCGGGCGCTCTACTGCTTCATCCCCGCCGTGCTGGAGAAGGGCGACGCCGTCTCCATGCTCTTCGAGACCAGGCTCACCAAGAAGGCCACCGGCACCCAGAAGGCGACCCTCGGCGTCGTCTCCTACAACGTTGACCAGGGCATGGAGAACATGAGCAAGGAGGAGCTGGACCGCCTCGGCATCCCCGAGTACGCGTTCGGCAAGACGGTCAAGACCAAGATCGTTCGATAGCCTCTCACCCGCTGCGCCCGCGTCCGAAGGCGGACCTGCTTCGCGAGCATCGGACCGGGCGCAGTACCGTGGCTGGATGTGGACCAGCGCACCCTCCTGATCACACTGACCGGCCCTGACCGCCCGGGCGTCACTTCGCGGCTTTTCTCCGTCCTGTCGCACTTCCCGGTGACGGTCGCCGACATCGAGCAGGTCGTCATCCGAGGCCGGCTCACCCTCGGCGTCCTCGTCGCGTACGCCGGCGGCCCCTCGACCGGCACCGGCACCACCCTCGGCGCCATGTGGACCGCCGTCGAGCGCGTGGCCGAAGACCTCGGCATGGAGGTGGAGCTCTCCACCGGATCGCAGGCCAAGGAGCAGCGCCGCCGCGGCCGCCTGTCGGTCAGCGTGCTCGGCGCCACCCTGCAACCCGCCGCCATCGCGGGCATCGCCGGCCGCATCGCCGCCGCCGGCGCCAACATCGACCGCATCGAACGCCTCGCCCAGTGGCCCGTCACCTGCATCGAGCTGTCCGTCTCCGGCGCCGACCCCGACGCGCTGCGCGTCGAGCTGGCCGCCGAGGCCGCCGCCCAAGAGGTCGACGTCGCCGTGCAGCGCACCGGCCTGTCCCGCCGCGCCAAGCGCCTCATCGTCATGGACGTCGACTCGACCCTCATCCAGGGCGAGGTCATCGAGCTGCTCGCGGCCCACGCCGGCTGCCTCGAAGAGGTCGCCAGGGTCACCGAGGAGGCCATGCGCGGCGAGCTCGACTTCGCCGAATCGCTGCGCCGCCGGGTCGCGCTGCTCGAAGGGCTGCCCGCCGAGGTGTTCGAGCAGGTGCGCAAGGAGGTCGTGCTCACCCCGGGCGCCCGTACGCTGGTGCGCACGCTCAAGCGGCTCGACTACCGCTTCGCCATCGTCAGCGGCGGCTTCACGCAGATCACCGACGGCCTGGTCGAGGAGCTCGGCATCGACTACTCGGCCGCGAACGTCCTCGAAGTCGCCGACGGCCACCTCACCGGCCGCGTCGTCGGCGAGATCGTCGACCGCCCCGGCAAGGCCCGCGCGCTGGAGCGCTTCGCGCGCGAGGCCAACCTGCCGATCTCCCAGACGGTCGCCATCGGCGACGGCGCCAACGACCTCGACATGATCGCCGCCGCCGGGCTCGGCATCGCCTTCAACGCCAAGCCCGTGGTGCGGCAGGCGGCCGACACCGCCGTCAACACGCCCTACCTCGACTCGATCCTCTACCTGCTGGGCATCTCGCGGGACGAGGTGGAGGCCGCCGACGCCGAGGACGGCGTCCTCACGGCTCTTTAGTCCTCACGGCGTCCTCACGGCTCTTTAGTCCTCACGGCTCTTGAGTTCTCACGGCGTCCTCACGGCTCTTGAGTTCTCACGGCTCTTTAGGATCCCACCTGGTCAGCAGGCGCCCCTGGCCCGGCCACAGCTCCTGCCACGACGACTCGACCCCGATGACCGCGAACGCCCCCGGCCTGAACACGTAGTCGCCGCCGGCCAGCCCCAGCGCGAGCTCGTGCACGCCCGGGTTGTGGCCGCACAGCACCACCGTGCTCAGGTCGGGGTCGGCGCGGCGGACCACCTCCAGCAGGTCCTCCGGGTACGCCTCGTAGATCTCGCGCTCGTAGCTGATCTCCACGTCGGGGAAGGCGAGCTCGGCGGTGCGCCTGGTCCTGACCGCCGGCGAGCACAGCACCACGCCGGGCTCCAGGCCGGCCGCTCTGATCTCGTCGCCGGCCCGCGCGGCGTCCCGCTCGCCCCGGTCCGTCAGGGGCCGCTCGCGGTCGGCCAGGCCGGGCACCTGGGCGGCTTTCGCGTGGCGCAGCACGATCAAGGTACGCACGGAGTCATCCCGTCCTCGTCATCCCGTCCTCGAAGCCCAGACGGACAACGCGATGATCGCCGCGAGGATCACCACCATCGCCAGGAGGATCAGACCCAGGGTCCTGCCTCCGCTGGGCCGGTTGTCATCGTTCACGTGCCCAGTTTCCCATTGGGGGTGGCGGGGTGCCCTCCCGGGCACTACGAGACGCGCCCGTCCCCCCTTGCACCGGGGAACGGGCGCGCTGTGTGCGTGACTCAGGAGGCGACGGGCTCCGGGTCCCGGTCGGTGTGGTTGTTGTTGTCGTTGGTCGGCTCGCTGGTCACCGAGCGCCGCTTCGAGACGATGATCGCGCCGACCACCACGGCCACCGCCAGCACCGTGACGCCGACGCGCAGGGCCGGGTTGCCCGCGTACAGCACCACCGCGGGCGCCACCAGCAGCGCCACCAGGTTCATCACCTTGATCAGCGGGTTGATGGCCGGACCCGCCGTGTCCTTGAACGGGTCGCCGACCGTGTCGCCGATGACCGTGGCGGCGTGCGCCTCGGAGCCCTTGCCGCCGTGGTGGCCGTCCTCGACGAGCTTCTTGGCGTTGTCCCAGGCGCCGCCCGAGTTGGCCAGGAAGACGGCCATCAGCGTGCCGCACGCGATCGCGCCGGCCAGGAACGCGCCCAGCGGCGCGTACCCGAGCGCGAACCCGACCGCGATCGGCGTCATGACCGCCAGCAGGCCCGGCGTGGCCAGCTCGCGCAGCGAGTCACGGGTGCAGATGTCCACCACGCGGCCGTACTCCGGCTTCTCCGTGCCGTCCATGATGCCCGGCTTGTTGCGGAACTGGTCGCGTACCTCGAAGACCACCCGCATCGCGGCCCGGCCGACCGCCATGATCGCCAGGCCCGAGAACAGGAACACGACCGCGGCGCCGACGATCAGGCCGACCAGCACGTTCGGCTGGTCGATGCTGAGCGAGAACGTCGAGAAGCTGCCCAGGGCGCTCTTGACCGCGCCCGTGGCCTGCGCCAGCTCACCCTCCACCGCCGTGCGGAAAGCGCCGAACAGCGCCGTGGCGGCCAGCACGGCCGTCGCGATGGCGATGCCCTTGGTGATCGCCTTCGTGGTGTTGCCCACCGCGTCGAGGCTGGTCAGCACCCGCGCGCCCTCACCCTCGACGTCGCCGGACATCTCCGCGATGCCCTGCGCGTTGTCGGAGACCGGGCCGAAGGTGTCCATGGAGACGATGACGCCGACCGTGGTCAGCAGGCCGGTGCCCGCCAGCGCCACCGCGAACAGCGCGATCGTCACGTTCCCGAAGCCCAGCAGGAACGCGCCGTAGACGGCGCCACCGATGATCAGCGCCGAGTAGACCGCCGACTCCAGACCGACGCTGATGCCCGACAGGATGACGGTCGCGGGGCCCGTACGGGAGCTCTCGCCGATCTCCCTGACCGGGCGCCGGTTCGTCTCCGTGAAGTACCCCGTGAGCAGCTGGATCGCACTGGCCAGCACCAGGCCGATCAGCACCGCGCCGATCGCGATCAGCCGCGGGTCGGCGTCGAAGTTCGTGATGCTGGAGCCCGTCAGGCCGCTGAAGCTGCTCGGCAGGTACCAGAACGCCGCCGCCGTCACCAGCACCGCCGAGATCGCGGCCGAGATGAAGAAGCTGCGGTTGATGGCGGCCATGCCGTTGCGGTCGCGGTCGCGCAGCCGCGTGACGAAGATCCCGATGATCGCCGTGATCACGCCGATCATCGGGACGATGAGGGGGAAGACCAGCCCCTCCTCGCCGAAGGCCGCCCGGCCCAGGATGAGGCTCGCGACCAGCATGACCGCGTACGACTCGAACAGGTCGGCCGCCATGCCCGCGCAGTCGCCCACGTTGTCGCCCACGTTGTCGGCGATCGTCGCGGCGTTGCGCGGGTCGTCCTCGGGGATGCCCTGCTCGACCTTGCCGACGAGGTCCGCGCCCACGTCGGCGGCCTTGGTGAAGATACCGCCGCCGACGCGCATGAACATCGCCAGCAGCGCCGCCCCGAACCCGAACCCTTCGAGCACGCCCGGCGCGTCGCCCTGATAGACGAACACCACCACGGCCGCGCCGAGCAGGCCGAGGCCCACGGTGAACATGCCGGCCACGCCGCCCGTCCTGAACGCGATGCGCATGGCCCGCTTCTCCCCGCCGTCCCTGGCCGCGGCGGCGACGCGGACATTCCCGCGCACGGCCAGCCACATGCCCATGAACCCGGTCAGCGCGGAGAACACCGCACCGACCACGAAGAAGATCGAACGTCCGATACGTACGTCGGTTTCCGCCGGTAGCAGCAGCAACAGGAAGGGGATCACGACGACGAAGATCGCCAACGTGCGGAACTGACGCGCGAGGTAAGCGGCGGCGCCCTCCTGGACGGCGCGCGCGATGTTCTGCATTCGTTCGGTGCCCTGGCCGGCGCCCAGCACCTCGCGCACCAGGCCACCTGCGACGGCCAGCGCGATCAGTGCGACCGCGGCGACCACGATCACGATGGTGAGATTGTTTCCGCTCAGGGCCAGATTGGACGCTGGCTCCGCTGCCAGCATGTGCCTGCTCATCGTTCTCCTCGGCAAGACCGGTCGTCCTGCCCGGGCGGTGCTGCAGTTTTCCTCGGCGGGTGTTGCGGCACCATCCGGGTTGTGGGTGCCGCTTCCGGTTGAATCCGCGTTCCGCCGGATCACCTTGGCCGGTGCCGGGAGTCTACGCAGGCACTCCGCGGATATGAAGGCTCTGGCGGTCGCTAATTGTGCGAGTGTCTAGTAATCCCCTGACAGGGGGCCGGTTTGTGATCTGACAAGTAGAATTTCCGTGAGTTACGGTCTGAGCAAGGCAGGGAAACGGTCAGACCGTAATTGGGTTTGGAGGTGGCATGGTTTGGGGGATGCCACCAGGTTTCGACACTGATCCACCCGCCCGCAGATTCCATGCCCACTGGCGCGCGCCAGCCCCGACACGCAGGCCGCTCGCCCGCCACGGTCCGCCTCACAAGCTTCCCACCCGCCACTGACCCCGACCCCGCAGCCCACGTCCGCCGGCGCCCCACCTCGCAGGTTGCCACCGCTCGGCATCACCCCTGCCTGCGTCGGCCTGCTCGGCGTCACCCGGACCGCATCGCCGCGCCTGTACCGCCATCCCGGACCGCATCGCCGCGCCTGTACCGCCATCCCGGTCGGCTTCCCGCCCTTGCCCGCGCGTACCTCGCCTGCCACAGCAGCCCGCCTGGCGCCAGTCCCGTCCGCACGCACGAAGTCTCGACACTCCCGCTCACGCCCCAGTGAGCCCGCGGAGACAAGCCCGCACCTCACCCCTGACTGCACACCAACCCGCACCGCACGCAGCCCGCAGCGCGCCAGCTCGTGTCTCACGCAGCCCGCAGCACCTCTGAGCGCGCCTCACGAGCTCGCACCTCACCAAGCCCGTGGCACGCCCGCCCGCGCCTCATACAGCTAGTGGCTTGCCTGCCAGCATCTCGCCCAGCCCGCGGCTCTCACCCGGCCCGCGACGGATTCCGCTCCCACGACCAAGCCCGCGCAAGCCCTGGCCCGCACGCGCCCGCCGGTGCACACCTCTCGCCGATGCACACCTCTCCCGGCACTTGGACCCCCGCATACCGTCCACGTGCACCTGGTCGTAGGCATTCACTCCGCACCCGCACCCGCCCGCACCGGCGCACGGCTCCGCGCCGCGCTCACACCGGGCCTGGACCACGACACTCGCCCGGATCATGACACCCGCACTCGCACCGGCGCATGGCCATCGGCCCGCACCCCGCGTCACCACGCGCAGCCCGAAGCAAGACGTGCCGCATCCAGGCACGCCCTCCGCCCCCGACCAGACCCACAACCCCGTGCACCCCCGCAGGGACGCGCGAACCCCCGGAGCGCGCCACACAGCCCCACAAGGCGCGCATCCAGGGGACAAGCCACTCAGGGCCCAGGCGAGCGAGGGTCAGACGCCGACGGCCGCCGGCCAGCTCATGCGGATATTCGTCCCCTTAGGGCTGGGGAAGACCTGAACGTCATCGGCCAAGCCCGTGATGACCGCAATGCCGAAGTTCGACATGAACGAGTCGGAGAGCATGCCCAGATCGAGGGGTTGTTCCTGCTTGATCTCATCACTGGGGGCTTGGTCGCTGACCGTGACCTCGAAACGTCCGGAGTCATCACGCAGCTCGATGCGGATGGGCTCGCCCGGACAGTGTGCGCGATGTGCTTCGACTGCCCGGGAGCATGCCTCACCCACGGCGAGCCTGACCTCGTCCAGCAGGGACTCCTGCACGCCGGTGCGGCGGGCGATCGCCGTCGCCACCAGCCGTGCGGTGCGCACGTGCGCGGGGAGGGCGCTGAACGTCAGCTCGACGGTAGCCATGCTACTTGTCTTTGCCGTGAGCTTCCTTGGCCTCGTCGACCGAAGCGTAGATCCCGAAGACCTTGGTCAGACCGGTGATCCGGAAGATCTTGAGGATGCGCTCCTGCGTGCAGACGAGCTCCAGGGAGCCGTCGTGCGCGCGTACCCGCTTGAGCCCCCCGACCAGGACACCGAGGCCCGTGGAGTCGAGGAAGTCGACCTTCTCCATGTTCACAAGAAGGTGGAAGTTGCCCTTGTTGACCAGGTCGATGAGGAGCTCACGCAATCTCGGCGCCGTGTAGACATCGATCTCACCCTCGACCTCCACGATGGTGAGTCGGTCTTCGGTGCGGTGATCCAACTTCAGATCCACAGATCCTCCAGCGCCTCGCCTGCGAAAGTACTCTTGCGGGCCTGGCAATCTGGAGCGTGGCCCCAGACTGTCCGACCCTGACGCGCGGCATTCAACCACGCGCCTGGCTTGTGTCTATACGAAATCACGATTCCCGGCGACTTTGCCCATCGATGCAAGACTGGAAACAGTGACTTCCTCCGGATCCTCCCCACAACAGGCAGGTCCACTCCTCCACCACCTGCTTGGCGTTCCCGCACGTCATGAGCGTGTCACCCATGTGGAGCATGTTCCAGCACGTCAGGCGGGTCAAGTGCGTTGGCCCGAGTGGACGCCTGAAGTACTTGTTACGCGCTTGGCGAACCGCGGGGTGACAGGACTCTGGCCTCACCAGTACGAAGCCGCGGACCTGGCACACCGTGGCCGAAACGTGATCATCTCCACGGGCACCGCCTCGGGCAAGTCCCTCGCGTACCTCACTCCGGCGATCTCCTCCTGCCTCAGCGGCGGCACGGTCCTCTACCTGACGCCGACCAAGGCCCTGGCCGCCGACCAGCTGCGCGGCCTGCGCGAGCTGCGCATCACCCAGGTACGCGCGGCCTGCTTCGACGGCGACACGCCGTTCGAGGAACGCACCTGGGTGCGCCAGCACGCCAACTACGTCCTGACGAACCCCGACATGCTCCACCGCAGCATCCTGCCCCGCCACTCGCAGTGGTCGTCGTTCTTCCGCCGCCTGCGCATGGTCGTCGTGGACGAGTGCCACGGCTACCGCGGCGTCTTCGGCTCGCACGTCGCCCAGATCCTGCGCCGCCTGCGCCGCGCGTGCGCCCGCTACAACGCGCGCCCCACGTTCATGCTGGCCTCGGCGACGGCCAGCGAGCCGGGCGCGTTCGCGACGCGGCTGACGGGCCTTGAGATGGACGAGGTGACGGTGGACGCCTCCCCCAAGGGCTCGACCACCATCGCCCTGTGGGAGCCGCCCCTGACGGAGCTACGGGGCGAGGGAGGGGCTCCTGTACGGCGCACGGCCACGGCGGAGGCGGCGGACCTGCTGGCGGACCTCGTCCTGGCCGACGTACGCACCCTCGCCTTCGTCCGCTCCCGGCGCGGCGCCGAAACGGTCGCTTTGTCGGCCCGCGCCAAACTCGCCGACGTCGCCTTCTCCATCTCACCCCCCCTCCTCCCAACCCCCCCCCCCCACAACACCCCCCCCCCCCCCAACCCCCCCCCCCCCCCCACCCCCCCCCCCCCCCCCCCCCCCCCCCCCACCCCCCA
>NZ_JAATEP010000044.1:0-97848 GCF_012034275.1 Nonomuraea composti
CCTCAACAGGCATCCAGCTCATCGACGGCCGACCCTACAAGACCTCTCAAGCCGGCCTCCCCATAGCGGTGAGCCGGGCTCCGTCCACGAAGACCAGGCGGCGGAGGGGTTGGCGCCGATGCTGTCGGCGCGACCCGCGGGCGACAGCTGATGACCAGTCAATTGACGGATTCACCGTCTTGCTCGGTTTACCTAATGTTCACTGCGACGTCCATCCCCGGCGAGCCCAGCCGACTCATGGCGGCGCCGAGGCCAGCCACTATTGCGGGGAGGAGCCGACCATGGCCCAGGAGATTTATGTCACTTCGGCTGCGATCTCCAGCATCCAGCACCACCTTGACGAGACGTTCATTCCGGCCCTGGAAGCCTTGAAGAAGACCATCGACGACACCGACGTTCCCGCTCCGGGTTTCGGCATGCCTTTGGGCTTGGCGCTGAGCCAGGCGTACGGGGCGAGACAGGATGACGTGCGGGGTGCCGTGGACAAGGCAGTCAAGACGGTGGAGGCGTGGGTCACGGCCCTGGAGACGATCAAAAAGAATTGGCGGGACGCCGAGGAGAGCAGCACCGTCGTCTACAAATAAGATCGGAGGGGAACCCGCGTGGTCTACTTTCCTGCTTTGCAGCAGGCGGCCGCCTGGAATTCTTTCAAGGAGGCCGCGAGGTGGGAGAAGCGGCTCGTCCCGACCGTCGTCATGTTGAGCACGGCGGTGGCGAATGTTCCCGGCATGGGGGATGCGAAGGCGAACTGGAACGCGCTTGCCAAGGCTTTGGAGGTCGAGTATCCGGGCCTGCTGGGCAATGCGGTGTTCCTGTCCCGCGCCGACTGGATCGCCGATGACCGTCAGGCGTTTTTGAACGCGGCCGCCGTTTTCGGAGGCGATCTGCAGAAACTGAGCGGCCTTTGCTACACCATGGAGGGTCAGGTCGATCAGATACGGGACGCCTATGCGCGGTACTGGTACGAGATCGGGGCTCTTGCCTCCATCGTCTTGAGCTATCTGGCCGCGACCTTGCTCATGAGAGCCACGCCGTATCTGAGAGCCCAGGGGGAAATCGCGCTTGCCCGGCTCGTCGCCTTCACCAATTTCGTCCTCGCCAACCAGACGAAGATCCTGGCGACCTTCCTGGCGGCGGTGGCCGTCACCATGGCCGACACCGGCACGGCGCTGCCGAAGATATTCAACCTTACACCGACCGGGGGAGCCCGCATCGATTTCCAGAGGGCGGTGATCTCCATGGATCCCCCCTCTCAGTGGGTGGCGCCCAAGCGCGAGAAGCCGGAGCATGCCAAGAACACCGGCTCGGCCGCGTCGGCCTGAAGAGCCCGTCATCGGTGGTGAAGCAGTCACCGCGGAGAAGGAGTCATCGTGTCCGCCATGCCATTCGACCCTGCGAAGATCGACCTTGCCGATCTGGACCGCATCCGAGACGAAGCCCAGCAGACCATGCGTCGCCTGTCCGGAGCGGAGGGGGAACTGTCCAGCGTGCAGGGCGTGGGGAGCGGCGCCAGCGGTCTGATCACGGTGCTCACGGATGGCGCCGGCCGGGTGACCAAGATCGATCTGAATCCTCGGGTGACGCGGCTCGACTCGCCTACTCTGGCGGAGGAACTCCTGCGGGCGATCGGCACCGCTCAGGATGAGGCGGCGCGGCGTACGCAGGAATTGCTGGAGAACGCCCTCGGCGGTCAGCTTCCCCAGCAGATGTTCGATCCGGACAGGATCGAGGCCTTGCTGGCCGAGTCCGACGCGTCCTTCGCCGCGTTCATCAACGAAAAGACCAGGCGGATGGGAATCGACGGGGGCAGATGAGACCCCCTGCTTGGTCTCCAGGCGCTGATGCGGCTGTGAGGTGCGATAGGCGGCTCCCCGGGCGATGGGTGTCGCAGCGGGACAGTCGTGGGGCGCGCCGGTCGAGCGCAGGCGTCCCGATCTACCGTGTGGATCATGATCGAGCGCACCAGGATCGAGAGCCCGGCACCAGGCCTCTTCGACGCCGCGTCAGGGGTGCCGTCATCGCACCCCGGCCGGGAAACCTCCCTGATCACCCAGTCGCCGTTGTCGTCTCGTATTGGCTCGTGCTCCTCATCCAGCAGCTCGAGGACGTCGTTGACGATGAGCGTCTGCTCGCGGACATGCCCTGAGGCGCGGACCAAGGTGCCGGTACAACTCGGCGAGCTCGGGTTCCGGGAGGTCACCGCACAGGTCCATGGTAACCATGACTGCGTGAATGTCTGCGATGGCGGCAATGTGGGAAACGGGACCGACATTCACCGGGTGAGGCGTCGTCTGTGACCAGCCTGTTCATGATGTCGTGGACCGCCGTACACTGCCGCCGTGGATGATCTTGACCGGGTGGGCGCGGCAGGCCGGAACCCAGGTTCCCGGACGGAGTTGCTCTCCTCGATCGGTGCGGCCCTGGGCCTGGGCGGCCGCTATGAGGCGTCCCCGCTGCCACGCGCGTCCGGTTACCTCTCCCCAGCGACGATGCAGGAAGCGCCCAGCGATCGCGGTGTCGAGATCCTCGCCGGAACGATCGACCGGCAGGACGGCCGCGTCGGGTGGGTCGAGCAGGTGGCAGGCAGCCCCGCGCACGGTCACATCCCGGTGAACATCACGATCAACGTGGCCGGAGGTGGCCTGCCACATCTTCGAGTGGATCTGCCCACCTACAACCCGTTTTTCGGCTGCAATGTGAAGGAGATGCGGTTCTTCGACGAGACGCTCGTCATCGTCTACCGGGAAAAGCATCACACGATCGCCTGCAGCCTCGATCTGCCCTCCGGTGAGCAGAGGCTGAGCACCGTCGGGGCTCAATGTGTCCTCGCCGGTGCGCTGCTGTGCCACCTGTCATGGCGTGGCGATCGGGTGGACCTCCTGGCTCTGCCGGATCTGATGCCCTGCCTGCCGCTGCCGGTCCCGCCGATCGACGCCGGTAGTTCGGCCTCGATCGGCGCCGACGCTGGACCGGACGGTTCGTGGCTGCGCTGGGCCGAAGTGGGAGCCGCTGCCGAGCATGACACCGGCGGCGCCACGCTCCTGCGTGAGCGGCAGGTCCACCGGTGGTTCCTGCCGGACGAGGCGCAACGCGGCGTGCACCTTGACCGGGTGGCGGTGTGGACCAGGCTGCGCGAGTTGCTTACCGCTTTCGGCCTGAACCACCAGGAGGCCGACATCCTCATCGGCGTAGCCGCCATGCCGCTACTGTACGTTCCCCGCTTTGTCGCCGGAACGTACGCCCGCCTGCTGGATCACGACACCGGGTCGCCCCCGTGGTGGTTTCCCGTCGCGTGGTATCAGCATCTGCTCAGCAGCGAGGGGAACGGTGAGGCGGCGCGTTGGCTGGCCGGTCTCGACCGCTTGTCCTCGGGGAATGCCGAGGACTTCGCCGGTTGGCGGGCCGGGTGGAGTCGTGAGGAAGGGGCGGCCCAGCTCGCCCTGGCCCATCTGCGTACGCATGCTTCCAGGCTCGCGTCGGCCTGCCGCGCTGGCCGGCTCCCGGCCGATCAACACGATTGGCACAACGGCTGGGGTCACCCGCTGCCGATCGGTGCGTTCCCGAGGGGGTTCCGCCGCGCGTGGAATCATCTCCCCGCGCGGTTCCGGCCGGGGCGCCGGCCGTGATCCGCGATCTCCTGATGACGTCCGGGTGGAGTGTCACCGCGTCCGTTTGACGGGATGATCTCGGCAGCGGCGGGACGCGTGCCAGTGTCAGCTGACCCGTCTGCCTCCATCCGGGCGACGTCGGTTGGGACCAGCGGTACGGCCACTCGCACTTCGGACGGTGCAGCACGATCTGGCTGCGGAGCTCGCACCGGAGATCAGCCTGTACCTGCTTTTGCTGGTACGGCGCCCGTCTGACCTTGGACGTCTACCAGCAGGGGATGCAGGCCGATTCGATCGACCGGCATCCGTTCCTGGCGATCTCAATAACAGGCTATCCGGACATCACGTTCACCGGGCCTGAGGAGCAGGTGGGGTATGACTTCGAGGCCGATGAGAAGGCAGAGGACGAAATCCAGACTCCGTCGTTTCGCATGTTCGCCGGAGAGCTCGGGGACGCGGTATCCGTCACTGTCCACTGGGACCGTATCGAGGTGCCGCCCTTGCGAGGGGAGGTCGCGCGAGAGGGAGACGTAGTCGCACTGCGCCCGCTGCCCGGGCACTTTGAGCACACTGCCGAGTACGGCTACCAGGATTTCGAACTCTGACGGCGGTAGAAGAACGACCCCGCCTACCGCGACCGCACGTTGAACCGAGCTCATCCGATCCCCGATCGGGAACTGCACCCATCGACCTTGATGCCGTAGCTGCCGACCTGCGCATAGCTGTCCCCACAGGGGCCGGCGGCTTGCGCCGGTGCGGCCTTGGCAGGAAGGCAGAGGCAGGCCAGCATCGCACCTGCCAGTACAGCGATCCTTTCGTGATGCTGCATCGGTTTCCATCCGCTGAGCGATTCGGCGGCTGGAAACGGTAGGGGAAGGATCTGTCGGGGTGAACCTGTCAGCGAACCTCAGATGACTGGTGTGCGGATCGGATCTTCGCCGTCGGCCTCGGGTCAAGGGCCGGCGCAGCATGGACTCGACCGAACGGGCCGAAGGCGTCGTCCGAGGGATCAGTGGCACTGTTCGCCGCTCACCTGGCGGGTGAGCGGGCCGATGATGGCGATCAGATCGATGCAGGACCGGCCCCCCGATGACACGTACACAGGCCCTGCTCGATGCTTGCGCATACCGAAGTCGGCA
Source organism: Nonomuraea composti (assembly GCF_012034275.1). NCBI lineage: Bacteria > Bacillati > Actinomycetota > Actinomycetes > Streptosporangiales > Streptosporangiaceae > Nonomuraea > Nonomuraea composti. Next base: position 4,748 of record NZ_JAATEP010000044.1, read on the forward strand.
TCAGCCGACTTCTTGGCACCAGCGAGCGCGATGTCCACGGACATGAACTGCCTCTCCCCCGACGCCTGCGCCTGGACGATCGCGCAATTCCTCTCCATGTCCGGGTTGTAGTAGACCTCGATGGAGCCTGTCTTCGGCCCATGGTCGGGGATACGGTGGCTGTCCACCCACTCGTAGCCACGACCGCACGGCCCGGCGGCTGCGGCGGGTGCCGCGTTCACGGCCAGCCAGCATCCTGCCAAGGCCATTCCTGCAAGAGCCGCGAGCTTCTTGCGGTAGCGCATGTGTGTCCTTTCTTGCGGAAACGTGCGGCATGGCAGGCTATGAGAGGGACGGGGACGGGCGCATCCGTCACGCGACTGGCATGCGCCGCGTCGGCGGCCTTGGCTCGCTTCGCCGCACCCGCAGGCGGGCGGCCAACTGGCGGCGCGCTGGCTCATTCTGCGGCCTGAGTTGCGCGCGACGGTCAGATCGCGTCAGGGGGTCTTGAGAGAAGGATGCCGATGCCGCCAGGTCTGGCGAGCGCGTGGAGCGATGCCACGGCTCGCCGGTCGAGATCCCTCATGGACTTCGGTTCGCGCCCGAGCCGACCTCAGAGGTAGCGGGGGAACAGGTCCGTCGTGGGCCAGGAGGTCACCTTGCCGATCTCGGCGTTGATACGGGGGCTGAGCACGTCGAAGTCCGGTGACCCGCTCTCCTCGTTGCGGTTGAACAGGGCGGCGTAGGTGAAGCCGTTCTGCAGGCGCGCGGTGTAGGTGTAGGTGCCGGGCAGGCCACCGCTGTGCCAGGTGTTGAGGTGTCCCGTGACCTGGCGGACCCACAGACCGGCGCCGTACCAGGAGCCGCTCTCGGTGACGCCGGTCTCCGGTTGGGCCACCATCCTGGAGATGGAGGTGGCATTGAGCACCGTGCCGGGCGCGTCGAGGATACGCGCGAAGCGCACCAGGTCCACCGCGGAGGCCAGCCAGCCGCCGCCGGGGCCGCGGTTCTCCATGCTGAAGCCCCCGTACGGGGCCTGCACCGTCGCGCCGGAGGCGTCGGTGACGGTCGTACTCGTCTGTGCCGACTCATAGACGATCTCGCCGGGCGCGGCCTGTGCCTTGAGGGTACGGCCGAGCCGCATCCGGGTGATGCCGGCGGGGGCCAGGATCTTCTGCTGGACGTATGCCTCATAGGTCATGCCCGACACCTTCTCGACGATCATGCCGAGCAGCAGGTAGCCGTAGTTGCTGTAGGCGTACCGGCTGCCGGGTGTGAAGTCGAGCGGGCGGCCGCAGGCGTACTGGACGATGTGCTCGCGCGTGATCGGCAGGGGCACGCCGAGGGAGCGGGCGATCGTGTGGTCCAGGTACAGGTAGTCGCCCGACAGGTCGCGGTCCCAGCCGCCGGTGTGCTGCAGCAGCCGCCACACTGTCACGTTGGCCAGCCGGGGGTCGGCCGTGGTGGGCAGTCCGAGCAGGGAGGCGACGGATGTGCCGAGGTTCAGCTTGCCGTCCTGGGCGAGCCGCACGATCGCCACAGCGGTGATGTGCTTGCTCAGGCTGGCGATGCGGAACAGCGAGGTAGGGCCGAGCGTGGGCACGGCCGGATCGTCGCTGTAGCGGTAGGCCCGTGCGAGCACGAGCTTGCCGTCCTTGGTGATGGCGAGCTGGGCGCAGGAGATGGCGCGCTCGACGATGTAGGTCTTGATCACGTTGTCGAAGCCGGCCAGCGCGGCCGGGGCCACTCCGGCGGTCTGCACCGTCGCGGCGAGCGCGGGGTGGGAGGTTCCCAGAACGAGGGCGGGCACGGTGGCGGCGCTCGTCGCCAGGAACCGTCTGCGGCTCAGACCGGTCGACATGGACGTGCGCGGCTCATTGATCGTCATGAGCAGATGTGTAGTGGATCGGTGACCTCTGGTGGATCGATTTCACCCGGATTGCCTCCTGCGGGCCGAAACGGATCTGCGGCCATCGGCATGGTTTGGGGGCCTCCCTCTCGGGGAGAGGCGTGGGGAGCCCGTGGATGTCCTCGTGATGGCCGGCACAGGAACGGCCTAGCGGCCGCGAGCGTGCCTGCCGCGTACCCTTCGGGGAGGTATCTCTGAACGCGGAGGGGCGAGCGGCATGAGGTCCCCGCACAGGCAGTGGATCCGCCCCGGCGCGCGAGTCGAGAGGATATCCGAGATTTCGGTCGCTTCAGTCGCTGTGAGCCGGCGGGGCGGGCGCCAGACAGCGACCGGAGCGACCGAGGGTCGCTGTCATGCAGTCGCCCTTTCGAGGGAGCAAGGTGCGTTCCGCGGCGTGCGAAGGCATGGGTCGCTTCGGTCGCTGGGACGAGCGACTCTTCAGCCATCGCCGATACCCTCGCGGAACTGGCCTGGAGGCCTGCTGGCCATCGCCATGATTAAAACCACTCGGCTCCGCCAGCGAATCTGTCACGTGACTGGTGAGTTCCCTTGCCCGTACGGCGTCGCCTGATCGTGGAGAGGGGCGGGGGCCCTGTCAGCGGAGCGACTGTAGCGATCCTGATCGGCCGTTGTCGTCGAGCTGGCATGCAATCGGGGTGCTTGCTGGATGTGTCAGCTCGGCACGGTGAGGCGGCCGGCCGAGACAGCGACTGTTCCAGGCGGCTGTCAGTGCTGTTGCGGCCAAACCCTCCTCGGGCTGGAGGGCGCGGCCGCCGTCGGCGAGCGTGTAACCGTTTTGATCAGGCCGTTCGTGGCCGGCGGCAGCCTTGGAAAGCGACCCAGAAGCTCTCGCGTCGCCGGGGCTGGGGCCCGCCGTGAGGGTTTTGTGTGCATCCGTCAAGTGACTGGTTGTGCGCGTTCAGGTGGGAAATGGCCGTTTCCGGAGGCGCGAGCTGGCGTAGGGTCGGTCATGGTGCGGCCTCGGTCGCTCTGGTCGCTGATGCCGGGAAGACGGGGCCTGCGGGACGCTCTCATGAGGGGCGGATGTGCAGGCGAAGACAGCCAGCGACCGAAGCGACTGATTCTCACGTCCGAGAAGACGAGGTCGCGGTCAGGGGAAGACACGGAAAGTGGAACGAAACTCACTGCGTCCCCGGGAGGGCGGGCACCGTCGACATCGGTGTAGTGGTCCCGCAGGGGGCTTGGCTGGGAGGGCTCGTGATGTCAGTGACCCAAGCTCATCAGGCCAGGCGGCGTTGAGTCGCTGCGGTTCGGTCGCTGTCGTTGAGTCGCTGGACGAAACAGCAGGTCAGCAGGTCAGCCGTGGCTATCGGAGCGACCCAAGCGACTGTCCCTGCCCTATATGGCCCCGTAATACTGCTCGTTTTGCAGACACTCATAGATGGAGACCTGAGTCGCTTCAGTCGCTCCCAGGTCGCTGCTGTCCTGCTCAGCAATGTGTTCCTGCTCATGACTGAAGCGACTCAAGCACCAGCGACCGAAGAACAGGGAACCAGCCGTCGACGGGCCTGGGGCAGAGGCAGCGGATGGCCTCTCCCCGTTGTTCCCCCTTTCTCCCACCCGCCACGCCTGCCTAATCCGCCGCACACGCCCCCCGGTCCGCTACTCTGTTGTGCCATGTCCGAGGGTCGGTCGCTTCAGTCGCTTCAGTCGCTCAGCTCCACGGCGACCGCCGAGCTCGACTCGTCCCACCGCCGGGCATGGCCCCAGCACACCGACGGCCGAAGAGAAGGGACGATGTGACGCTGCTTTCCCCTCTTCAGACAGCCGATGCCGTACAGCCTTTCCCGAGTGAGTCGCTCTCTCTTGCGCGATGGTGCGCCGCTCAAGGCTGGCCAGTCCACCCACTGGCCCCCGGCCGGAAGTTCCCCGCCCGAAACTGCGCCGTCTGCCAGGCCCCCGGTCATGTGGCTGAGGGCTGCCCCTGCCTCACCGAAGGGCGTTGGTGCCACGGCCATCTAGCGGCCACTCTCGACCAGCAGGTCATCAACCGGTGGTGGCGGACCCAGCCAAATTCCGGGGTGGGCGTGGCGTGCGGCCCAGCCAGACTTGTCGTCATCGACATCGATGCCCACCCCACGCCTGTGCCGGAACGCGACCAGCTGTTGCCCGGCATCCCCATTCACCCGAAGGTCGACCTGACGGGGCTGGCCTCGGGCTATCACACTCTGGCTCTTTTGGCCGCGTTGCGCGGCCAAAGAAGCCCCGCCGAAGACGCCACCACCTTGCGTGTCCGCACCCCCTCGGGCGGGCTGCACGTCTGGTACCGAGCTGATCCTGGTATGACGTTCCTGTGCTCCACCGGCTCTGGTAAGGCGCGTGCTCTTGCCTGGCAGGTGGACGTCCGAGCGCACGGCGGCTACATCATCGCCCCGGGCACCCGGACGAAGGACGGCCTCTACACCCCGTTGGGAGAGAGCCGTCAGCCTGCGGCACTTCCCCGCTGGCTGGCCCAAGAGCTCGCCCGGACCGGGCATGTGCCTGGCGACAGGCCCCGTACGCTCGCCGAGACGAGCCCGCCTGTCCCGCCCCGTGCCCGCGAAGCCGTCACGAAGGCAGGAGGCGGCGCGCATCCTGCTCTGCGCATCCTGCACACTCTGGCGGCCGAGGTCGAAGCGTGCGCCGCCGTCGACGAGGGCGCGGGCTTCACGGCGAAACTGAACCGCGCCGCCTACACTGCCGGCGGCCTGGTAGCGGGAGGCTACCTCAGCAGGCAGGACGCGGAACAGGAGCTCACCAGAGCCGCCCGGCACGCCCGCGCCGGACAAGAGAACCGCTCAGCGAAAATCATCGCCAGTGGCCTGACCCGAGGTGCCACTCGCCCGCTCTATCTTCAGGGACGCTCATGACTCCCAGAACGGAGCCAGGCAACTTCAACGCCGAAGCCGTCGCACAGCAGATGCTCGACCTGGCCGACCTTCCCACCGCCGCGCCGGCCCAGGAGTCCTCCCTGCCGCCGTCGGCCACCAAGAACGGCCTGCTGCCCGAACATCTCAGCGACCGCGGCAACGCCAAGCTGTTCGTCGACCTCTACGGCCGCGACTTCCGGCATGTGCCGGGGCTCGGCTGGTACCGGTGGGCCGACTACCGGTGGGTGCTCGATGAAGGTGACACCGTCCTGTGGGCGGCCGGCGACATGGCCGAGCAGCTGGCGACGATCGATCCATATCACCGCCACTCCCCCGCCGAGCTGAGACGGCACAAGAAGCGGGCGCTGTCGACGGCCGGCATCCACGCCATGCTGCTGCAGGCCAAGGCCGCCCCTGGCATGGCGCTCAATGCCACCATGCTGGACGCCGATCCGTACGCCTTGTGCACTCCGGCAGGCGTCGTGGACCTGCGCACCGGCCTGATCACCCCGCCCGACCCGCACAAGCACCTTCACTCGCGTGCCACGACCCTGGCCCCGGAAACCACCCCTATTCCTCGCTGGGAACGCTTTCTGGTCGACACCTTCGGAGATGACGCCGAAGGCGAACAGACCATCGACTTCCTGCACCTGCTGCTCGGCTACTCCATCTCGGGCGATGTCGGGGCGCAGGTGCTGCCGTTCCTGTTCGGCGCCGGAAAGAACGGCAAGTCGGTTCTGCTGGAAGTGATGCTGCAACTGCTGGGCGACTACGCCGACGCCGCGCCGCCGGGGTTCCTCATGGCCAAGTCGTTCGACGGCCATCCGACCGATCTGGCCGAGCTGCATGGCCGCCGCATCATCGTCTGCTCCGAGCTCAAGCCCGGCGACCGCTTCGACGAAGCTCGGGTCAAGCTCCTGACGGGCGGAGACAAGATCAAGGCCCGTCGCATGCGACAGGACTTCTTCAGCTTCGACCCGACCCATCACCTGTGGCTGCTGGGAAACCATCGGCCGGAGGTCAGTACGGGGGGCTTCGCCTTCTGGCGGAGACTGCGCTTGATCCCCTTCGAGCGCGTGGTGTCCGATGCCCAGAAGATTGACAACCTGGCGCGCATCCTGGTCGATGAGGAAGGGCCGGGGATACTCGCATGGCTCGTCGATGGTGCACGCCGCTACCTGACCGGGGAGAAGGACTTGTCCGGTCCTGAACGGGTACGTCTAGCTACTGACGCCTATGAAGCGACGGAGGATGTGGTGGGGCGATTCATTGCGGATGCGTGCATAATGGCCCCCGGAATGCGTGCAGAACAGACCAGCCTCTACACCGCCTACACTCGCTGGTGCGGTGAAGAGGGAGCTTCGCCGGTCTCAGCCCGTAACTTCGCTGCACGCATACGCGACACACTCAAGATGGCCTCACCCAAGGACATGGTTCTGTCCAACTCACGCAAGTACTACCCAGGGATCGCACTCAGCGCCGACTTGCAGGATCAGGAGCCGCAGCGATGAGTCTGATCAACGAAGCGAGCTTGATCCACGAGATCGACATAGTCTGGCTCGAGGACATCGACAAGCTCGACTACGTCCGCCAGAGTCTCGATCGGCTGCCCACGCGTCGAGGCAAACCGGCCTATCACCGCGATGGCCGGATGGTGGGATACGCCGTCCTGGGGCCGTCAGCCAAGGGGGCTGCGGCATCCGGGACCTTCCACCGCAGGGTGTTCTGGCTCGCTCCGCACGATCGCGACACGCTGCCCGGCGGTGAATACAGCACCGGCGCTCCGCTGGAGTCGGTCGATCCGCGCACGCTCGCGCCACGTCAGCCCGGTCACAAGACCGAGCGTTCCGAAGGAGGTCCGCCTTCTCCGGCCATGGTCGCCCTGGGCCTCACCCTTCCGAAGGCTTGATCCGCAATGCCCGTCGGCGTGCTCCTCGAGCTTGCCGCATGCCTGGACGGCAGCGTCGGCCCTGAGGAGACGCAAGCAAAACCGACCCCCGCAGACAGCTCTTGAGAGAGGCGAGCACGTTGCGGTGACCGACGACGTGGTTCGGCCGGGCACTCGCAGGGCGACCTGCGCCCGGCTCCGCGCGACGGAGGTCAACCTCTCAGCGCTTCGTGACGACCATGACGAGCCAGCCTTTGTTGATCTGCATGATCGGCCCTTGCGCGACGGTGATGTGGCCAGGCTATGACCGGTCACGGGGCAGCGAATCTGTCACGTGACTGGTCTCAGGATCGCTTCCTAGGACGCTCATAGGGCAGCACGGAGCGGGCCATGGACAGTGCTGGGACCCAGCCTGGACGCATCGCTCCGGGGTGACCGTTCGCGTCAGCAGGAGTGCCGCGTCCACCGACTTGGTAGCCGGCCGGAGCCCGCCCGCGGTGACGGTGCGGGTGGCCCGGTCGACCATACCGGTGAGCTCGACTCGCCCGACCACGCCGTCGTCGAACGTCACCAAGATGTCCAACGGCGTGGAGTCGATCTCCATCCGTCCGCCCGGACGGTTGGCGGTGACCTGGCTGAACTCGCCATCCGGGCGGCTGGCCAGCGATCGGCGGGTGCGGGCTGAGCCGGTGACGTGGCCTCCACGGGAGAGCCGGTCGAACAGGCGGCAGAAGGTTGCGCGAGAAGGCATGCGGACATCAGGTTGGTCGGCAACGAGCTGGCCGATCTTCCCGTAGAAGTAGCTCGCCGTTCGAGCGGATCGCTCCGTGGACTCCTCAATCGCCTGAGACAGCGTCGCCAGCACGTGCGGGTGGACTCGTCCGGATTGGTCCGCTGGCGCCTTCGCGGCGTCCGTCGACCAGCCCGGCCAGGCCTTGAGCCTGATAGCGCTGACGCTTGCGCTCGATGGCGCGCAGGCTGACTCCCTCACGGCCCGTCTTGGCCGGTTCGCGGGCCTTGGCCTGGTCGCGTTCGCGGACCGCGGGCAAGCCGGGGTCGAACTCAGGTCTCGGTCGAGTGCCAGCCGGGGCATCGGGGCGCACGCCGGTCAGGATCTCGACGATGTAGTGCTCCCACCAGCAGGGCCGCCCAGGAGCTCAAAGGAAGGGTCGGCCAGCAAGTGCGGCAGGTGCACCGCGATGGTGCCGCCGCTGGCTGCGGAGGTTCCGTCCGACGCCGCTTATTGGCGAGTTCTGACACCGCCGGGCACGTGTCGGTGCCGCGGATGTTGGTTTGCGTCGACACCGCTTCCGCGCCCGACGGGTGTCAGGTTGTCCGCTGCTTTGTAGCTTGGGCCAGACGGTATGAGTCGGTGCCGGTCTCGAGGATGGTGCCGCCGAAGGTGAGTCGGTCGACGATGGCTGCGCATAGCCGGGGGTCGGTGAAGGTCTTGGTCCAGCCGCCGAAGGACTCATTGGACGCGATCGCGACCGAGGCCTTCTCCTCACGCTCGGTGAGGACCTGGAAGAGGAGTTCCGCGCCGCGGCGGTCGAGTACCGACGACGGAGCCGATGAGCAGCGAGTGGGCCAGGTCGAGTCCCACTGAAGCCCAGGTCAGTACGACGGCCCGGCCTTGCGTGGTGACGAGGACGTTGGTGATGAGCACGCCCAGGATCAGGCCTGTGATGCCGCCGACGACATCAACCTCGACATCACCTGTCCGCCCCGTGTCCCTGGCGCGACGAAGATCTGCTTGCGCGGTGCCTAATGGGTCTTCCTGCAGCATCTCGCGGGTCCCTCAGTGTTCGCTGCTGAAGAACCGTAGCAACAGCGGGCCGACGGTCTGTGGGTCGACGACATGATCCGGCCCCTCGAGGGTCTCCCGTTGAGCGTGGGGTAGTAGGTCTGCGAGCTCGTCGGCCGCGCGGTCGAAGAAGTCCGAGGGCAGGCCTGCCATGTAGGGGACCGTGATCGGTCCTCCGGTGGTGACCAGGACCGGTTGGGTGACCGTTGCCAGTCGATCGGCCGGCAATTGGTAGCGGTTGAGGAAGACGCTGTCGTGGACCAGTGTGGGCGCGAGGGCGACCGAATCCGCCCAATGCGCCGTCTGCTTGCCTGCCGCTTTCCTGGCCGCGATGTTGTCGTCGGAGGCGCCGGTCATGCGCATGAACAGTTCGAGAACCTCCTCGTCTCGCCCGGCGTCGAAGGCGCGTCGGGTGTCTGCGATGTACTTCTCGAATCGCGGGCGTATGTCGTCTCCGACCGCGTAGGGCACCTCCCACACGGCGATCGTGTTGATGGCTGACCCGGCCGCGGCGGCTTCCAGCGCCAGCGCGCCACCCGAGGACGCCCCGAACAGGTGTGCCGAGCCGCCCGCCTCCGCGATCAACGCATCCAGGTCTTCGATCTCCCTTTCCACGGCGTAGGGCTTGGTGAAGCCGCTCGCGCCGCGTCCCCGACGGGCATAGTTGTAGACCGTGAAGTGCTCGGCGAGAGCTGGTGCCAAGGGCGCGTTCTCCACCCCGTCGTCGAGTGCTCCGCCCACCAGGATGACGGCCGGGCCGCTTCCTTCCCGGTCGTAGGCGATGGTGGTGCCATCGTTTGATGTCACGCGAAAGGCCATCTCGTTCATCTCACATCTCCGTTCGAGAGGTTTGTCTCAGCGCCTGAGCAGCGTGCCGACGACGGCCTTGGTGCGCGACCACCGCGCCCTTGCGATCACGGCCGCCACGACGAGTAAGGCGAGCGGCAGCCAAGGGCTCTGCTCGAGCACGAACTGATCGGTGATGACAGCACCGGTCAGCAATGCCGCCAACCCGAGACTGGCCAGGCCGGCCAGAGCCGGGATCAGAAGTCCAACCCCTCCCGCGACCTCCAGCGCTCCGACCAGGTACCGGAGCCACTGGCCAGCCCCGATGTCGGCGAACATGTCCACCATGACCGGGTCGCCGGCGAGCTTCGAGATTCCGCCGCCGGCGATTATCGCCGCCAGCACGACTTGCAGAATCCAGACTCCGATGCTGCTCGCCCGCCCGGGCGTGTGCGCAACGGTTTCCGAGTTGTTCTTGGGGATGGTGCTCATGCGTCTCTCCTTGTCGTGTCCGGGCCTGGTACCGGTGATGCGTTGGCCGAGTGGGCCGGGTTGTCGGAGTTGATGTCGACCAAGTGCTCGCGGTAGCGGGATCTACTTCTTGTTGCGGTAGAGGACCATGGTGATGGGACCGAAGACCGCGACGAGAAGGACGGACGAGACGAGCACCCAGCCGATTTCCCCGGCGGGCACCGAGCCGTCCATCAGGCCGCGTACCACGGTCGCCAGGTGGGTGATCGGGCTGACCTCGACGACCGCCTGCATCCACCCGGGCATCGTCTTCGGGTCCACGAAGATGTTGCTCACGAACGTCAGTGGGAACATCACCATCATGCTGACTCCCGCCACCGAGTTCGGCGTGCGCAGGATCAGGCTGAGCATCGTCCACAGCCACGACAGGCAGAACGAGAACACCAGCAGCAGCGCGACCGACAGCACCACGCCGACGGCGCCACCCTCCGGCCGGAACCCTAGGACCAGTCCGAGCATGATGACGATCGCCGACCCGATCGAGTAGCGCACCAGATCGCCGAGCAGGGCGCCGACCAGCGGGGACGGTCGCCACACCGGGAGCGACCTGAACCTGTCGAAAACGCCTTTCTGAATGTCGGTGTTCAGCGTAATACCAGTGTTCATGGTGATCATGACGTTCGCCTGCACCAGGATGCCCGGCAATAGGAACTGCAGGTATTCCTGCGTCGACCCGGCGAGCGCGCCACCGAACAGGTAGGTGAACATCAACGTGAACATGATCGGGAACATGGTCACGTCGACGAGTTGCTCGGGCACGTGCTTGATCTTCAGGAGGGCGCGCCAGCCGAATGTCAACGAGGTGCTCACCGGACCGGGTTGGGGCGGGCGCTCACCGGCCAAGAGCACACCGCGCAGCGCGTCCTCGGTGACCGGCGGCGACGCCTGCTCCGCGGACGTGGCATTCATGCGGCATCCTCCTTGGGTGTCTCCTCGGACGGGTGTCCGGTCAGGGCGAGGAACACCTCGTCCAGGCTCGGCTGACCGAGCGCGAACTCGGTGACGTCGATGCCGCTGCGGGATAGCTCGGCCAGGGCGCGGGCGACCCGCTCGGGGTCGGAGATCCGCGCGGACAGCGCGACCGGGTCGGCGGACGGCTCGGCCGGCACGTCGAGAGCGGCGGCGAGGACCCGCTCGGCCTCGGCCCGCTGCTCGGGACTACGGAGGCGTACGTGCAGCGAGCCGGCGCCGACCGATGCCTTGAGCTGGCCGCTGGAGCCCTCGGCGATGACCTTCCCGTGGTCGATCACCGCGATGCGGTCGGCGAGCTGGTCGGCCTCGTCGAGGTACTGCGTGGTCAACAACACGGTCGTGCCTTCGGCGACCATGCCCCTGACGATCTCCCAGACCTGGTTCCTGCTGCGCGGGTCGAGCCCGGTGGTCGGCTCGTCGAGGAAGATCAGTTCCGGGGGGACGACCAGGCTCGCTGCGATGTCGATGCGCCGGCGCATCCCGCCGGAGTACTTCTTCACCTGCCGGTCGGCGGCATTGGCGAGGCCGAACGCGTCGAGCAGGTCGGCCGCTCGCCGCCTGCCTCGGCGGCGTGAGTAGCCGAGCAGCCTGGCGAGCAGCAACAGGTTCTCCACCCCGGTGAGGTCCTCGTCGACCGACGCGAACTGCCCGGTAAGGCCCACCCTGCTTCGCACCGCCTGGGCGTCACGCACGACGTCGTAGCCGAGCACTTGCGCCTCTCCGGCGTCGGGGCGCAGGAGCGTGGCGAGCATGCGGATCGTGGTGGTCTTGCCGGCCCCGTTCGGGCCGAGCACGCCGTACACGCCACCGGCGCTCACGGCCAGATCCACACCGGCGACCGCATGGGTCTTGCCGAAGCTCTTCTTCAACCCTCTCGTCTCGATCGCGAGCTTTCCCATGGTTCGAGTCCTTCTCTCGGTGTTGCGAACGGATTGGTTGAGCTAGTCAAGTTTGACTACTTGGCCAGAGTGATGCACGAGGAGGAACGTCTACTCAAGTTTGATTAGAAGCGCATCTTGAGGGGATCGTGGACCGTTCGCCACGAACCCGGATCATCGGCCATGGTGTAGGCGCCCTCAGACAGTCGTTTGCTCAGGCTCTTCGCCCAATCCAGTTCGGTGCGTGCGTGTCCCGCCCACAGTTCGGCCTGATCGCGGACGTGTTCGGGAATGTGGGGGTTCGGGTTCTCCCACCCCTTGGCCTGCCCTACGAGTTCCGCTTCCAGGCGCGCGACCCGCTCGTTAATGTGCGCGATGGCATCTGTCCTGGTCAGCATGGGCAACATGGCGATGGCCGCGTTGAGCATGTCCGCGTCGTGGGTGCGCCGCAGACCATCGCGGACCAGTTCGACCATCTCGTCACGTCCCCGAGCTGTCGCGCGGTACAAAACGCGCTCCGGCCCGGAGTTGCCCGGCTCGGCGTGTTCGGTGAGGAGGCCATCAGCCGCCGCCTTCTTCAGCGCGTGATAAATCGAGCCGGGCTTGATCTTGGCCCAACTCTCCGCACCCCAGCTCTGCAGTTCGGACCGCACCTGGTAGCCATGTGCGCCGCCGGAGAGGTGCACGATACCGAGTACCAGGAGCTTCGTCGCCGACATACGCCCACCTCCGCTCAATCTGCTTGTCTCGATCGCGAGCTTTCCCATGGGTTCGAGTCCTTCTCTCGGTGTTGCGAACGGATTGGTTGAGCTAATCAAGTTTGATTACTTGGCCAGAGTACACGAGGAGAACGTCTGTAGTCAAGGTTGATTAGAAGCGCATCTTGAGGGGATCGTGGACCGTTCGCCACGAACCCGGATCATCGGCCATGGTGTAGGCGCCCTCAGACAGTCGTTTGCTCAGGCTCTTCGCCCACTCCAGTTGGGTGCGTGCGTGTCCCGCCCACAGTTCGGCCTGATCGCGGACGTGCTCGGGGGCGTCCCGATTGGGGTGCTCCCGCCACTTGGCCTGCTCTACGAGCTCCGCTTGCGCGCCCGCCAGGGTGGTGTCAACTCCCACCAACACTAGGGTGCCCTCCTGGTCCGGGTGGTGTCAGCACTGACCTACAAGCGGTGCTGGTGGAGACCTCCAAAGCCACGCCGCTCTCGGCGGCGAGCCGTACCAACGTACCGGCCAAGCCGACCACAGTATGCATCGTCTTCTCAAGGGTGACTCGCTCCCCGAGATGCGGCCCCGGCGGCCTCGGCGTTCGTGCCGTACTCATCGCAGGTCCGATGCTCGAACGATGGCGGCCGGGCCGAGAATCGAGGACTCAAGGCCGGTGGTCAGATACCGTTCCAGAGCAGGCGATAGAGCGCCGGAAGCGTCACCAACTGGTCGCCCACCTGCTGAGCGCCGCGCAACAGCGCGGTCGGAGCGCTGAATACGTGGAGCAGTTCTCGGGCGAGCTCTTCCCGATAGCAGCGCCGGTGGCGATAGCCTGCCAGCCAGCGAAGGTTCGCTCGCAGCGCTGGGTCAGGGCCGCCCGTTCGATGGAACTTCCAGCCCACCTCCTCACAGGCCCGCCCCATGGCCGCGAATGCCTCAGTCGCCGCCGGATCGACTCGGTCGTCAGGTCGGACATCCACGACCATGCCTTGGCCGTCCCGCGTCCGGGCGAAGTAGTCCGGTGCATGCCGTCGCACGCAGATCGTCGGTGGCCCAGGTGAGCCAGAGAGGTTGGGAGGCGAAGGTGACGATGTCTTGGTCGAAGTCCATCACCTCAGCACGTCGCGCTCGACCCACGACTCGCAGCCAACGTGATCGCCAGTCGTGGCCGCCCACCACCAGCCTGGAAGGTTCTTCTGCTCCGGAAAGACGGAAACGACCGCACCGCCGGCGCCCGCTCAAACCAGACATGCGAGTTCACAGCCAGCGGCGCATGCTGCTCGACCCCTGCACCATCCAGGAAGGTCAGATGAACTCGGCCCGCTCGACGCGAGCCGCCGATAACGCCGTCAAGGTAGCCCGCCGCCACATCGTACGCAGTGCAGCCATACGAGGGCGCACTGTAGTTGTCAAAACGCCAGGTGGGTGAGAAACACGCCAGGTCTCGTGAGACAGGACAACGGAGGGGTTGGGTGCCTTCCGTAGTGGCTTCCGCATGATCATTTATGTCAATACACTATTGACATGCCGAAGCGGACACTGGTTCAGATCGATAAAACCGCAGGTCAGGAGGCCATCGAGCGAATCGTACAGCGACGAAGGAAGGTAGGCGACCCCGATTTGGCCGTGCTGGAGAGCGTCGACCCGATCGAGCATCCGCTCACCATCGTCCGTCACATCCTCACCTGCCGACGGGTGCCGGACTGGGTTACCGTGCAGGACGTTCTGGATGCTCTGTGGGTCCTCGCCTACGTCCGCCGGCATTGTCCGCACCGTCCTGACGAAGCCGAGAAGCTTGAGCACGAGCTGCTGGAGCTGGGGGTGAGGATGCAGATTGCGATGATCCGCATGGCGCCTGCCCTGAACGTCCGCAGCCGGCAAGCGGTTGAGCATCGCCTCTTGCGACACCGGGCGGCCAAGCTGGGCCTGGCCCGTAGCGAACGGGCGGAGCGTGCGCACCGCTTGGCCAGGAGCCGACCTGGCACGACCTCTGCCGAGGCTCGTTGGTACGACCGGCATGCGTTGCCGCTGTGGGAAGCAGCCTCCGAACTGGTCGCCGCCCGGAGCCAATACGACCATCTGATCGATGACGAGCTCGCCGAGAGCATCATCGCCCTGCGACGGGCAGTACGGCAGATGCAGTGGCCGTTGTCGGCCACGCAGTATCCGACGTTGCGGGAGATCGGCTGGTGGATGCAGGAGGTGGTGGACGTGCTCGGCGAACCTCGGTACGCCGCCTTCTGCGAGCAGTTGGGCGAGCTTGTCCCCCGTCTTACTGAGATCACCGCTGAGCACCATCGCGCTGTATTCGGTGATTCCTGAGGGGGCAAGTGACGAGAGGCCCGGTCCGGCTGCTCAGGCGAAACCCCGCTCATGAGAAGCCCGGGGTGCGAGTGGGTAAGGGAGGCCGAAGGACGTCGACAGCTGGTCGTGAGATGGTCATCACCTCGGGCCTGGCACTGGCACCTGCCTTGTGGCTGGTGTCGGGGCGCTGCGCCTTGAGAGGCGAGCGACCGCAGGGTTGTGGTGCCGGCTCGGTTCCGCCGATGGTGTGTGAAGCTGAGGGCGGGACGATGAGAGCAGGGTGGGGACGCGGCCGCGCCCGGTTCATGGCCGCGATCGGCGGTAGATGGCTCGCGGGTGCGGCCTTGTTTGGAGCGAGGCGGTCGCCGGTCAGTTTGGTCAGCGCTTGAGGGCTGGCCGAGCGCGGAATGCCGGTGAGAGAGAGCAGCACCCAGGAGGAAAGGCCCTCCCCCTCCACCGTCAGGTATCCGTTGCCAGTGAGGTCGGGTCCTGTGCCATCGAATCAGGGCCGCCCAGGTCAAGGGCCGGACATCGGGCCGTCTTCGCTGTCCAAGGGCATCAGGGAATCATCGACATGCAGGTGCTGCGGCCGGTGGCTGAGGAGAGCCAGGTTGCAAGGTCGTTGGCGTCGTTAGCGTGCGTGTCATGGACATCGCGGTCACTCCCATCACAACGCCACCCCCGGCCGTACCCGGACGTCGGCTCGCCGGCTCTCATGGCCCCCTGCTGTCATGAGCGTGAGCTCATGGCGCCTGCGCGATCAGGTATTGGAGCTCATGCCGCCGTCCCCGCATAGTTGGCGTGTGAAGCCTTCCTTGCAGGTCGCGGTCGTCGGCGACTACGACAAGACGTACACCCCGCACGTGGCCACCGACGATGCGCTGCGTCACGCCGCCGACCACCTCAGAGTCGAGATCGAGGTCCGCTGGCTGGCCACCGAGCCGCTCGAAACGGACCTGTCCGCTGTGCGCGCCGCGGACGTGCTGTGGTGCGCCCCGGGCAGCCCGTACCGCAGTCTGCGCGGCGCGCTTGCCGCCCTGCGGCACAGCCGCGAGCACGGCGTCCCCACCCTGGGGACGTGCGGCGGCTGCCAGCACATCATCATCGAGTACGCCCGCCACAAGCTCCGGTTCGAGGACGCGCAGCACGCCGAGTACGACCCCTATGCCTCCAGTCTGTTCGTCACCGAGCTCGCCTGCTCGCTCGCCGGCCGGACCATGCCCGTCACGCTCACGCCCGGCTCCCTGGTGGCCGACGTGTACGGGCGCGAGGAGGCCAAGGAGCAGTACTACTGCAACTTCGGCCTCAATCCCGCTTACCAGAGTGCCCTGCACGAGGGCGGACTGCGGGTGACGGGCGTGGACGACACCGGTGAGGCCCGAGTGCTGGAGATCCCCGGCCACCCGTACTACCTGGCCACACTGTTCGTGCCACAGACGAGCTCGTGGCCCGGGCGTCCGCACCCGCTGGTCGTGGGGCTGCTGCGCGCGGCGCTATGACGTTCACCCAGCTCAGGATCCTGCAGACGGTCGCACGTACCGGCAACATGACCCGCGCGGCCGAGGAGCTGAACACCACGCAGTCCGCGGTCAGCCATGCGCTGCGCGGCCTGGAGAGCGAACTCGGCCTGGCCCTGCTCGTCAGGGGCAGCCACGGGGTGAGCCTGACCGCCGCCGGGCGAGCCGTCTGCCGCCGCGCCACGCTCATCCTCACCCAGCTCGAAGCCCTGGAGCAGGAGGTGGCCACGGCGCGCGGGCAGGACCGTGGCAGCCTGCGCGTCGGCGCCATCCCCAGCGCCAACGCCCGCCTGCTGCCGCGGATCCTGCGAACGTTCGGCGAGGCGCATCCACACGTGCGCCTCACCGTGATCGAAGGGTCGGACGGGGAGGTCCTCGACTGGCTGCAGACCGGGGCCGCCGACATCGGCACCCTGACGGCCGGAGCCGTCTCCGCCAGCGTGCCCGATCTGGTCATGCACCCGCTGGCCGCCGACCAGATGCTGGCCGCCCTACCCAGCGGTCACGACCTGGCCGTACGCCACTCCGTGCCGGTCGCGGACCTGGCCCGGCAGCCGTTCATCATGTCGACGGGCGGATGCGAGCCGCTCATCACGGCGCTCGCGCGGGAAGCAGGCGCGAGCCTGCGCTGCCACTATCGAGTCCGCGACACCAGCAGCATCCTCGCCATGGTCGCCGAAGGGCTCGGCGTGAGCATCCTGCCCGAGCTCTCTCTACCCGCTCACCACGCTGGCGTTCACGCCATCCCCCTCGAACCGGCTTCCGTGCGCACCATCCTGCTGGCCCTCCCGGCCGACCCGCTCCCTGCGGCCACCGCGCTCCTCGAACATGCGCTCGAAAGGGTCTGAAGCACGCCAGCGCTCTCACCGTAAGCCCTCGGCGCTGTCGCTTCTCAGCGACAGCGTCTTCCATCGGAAACGATCGCTCTCGCAGGAGGATCGGCAAGCGCTGTCCCTTGTCATCGACAGAGCCAATCCGTGATCCGTACGGGCCGGCACTGGGCGGGACACGATGGAGAAGCATGCATCAGTCGGTGACGCACTTGGATGTCCTGGCTGTCCACGGAGCCGAGGGCAACCGGCCCCGTGCACTGTGGCCTCCCCCTTTGGCAACGGGTCGGGCTCGTCCATGGCTCTGCCGTCAAGTCCGATTGCTGGATGGGTCCCCTTTGCAGGGGAGGTCGCGCCGTGCGAGAGCCGGTTCGCGTGCGTTGGCAAGCCCGTAAAGAAGCCCTCCTGAAGGAGCCGCATCCCCCTCCGGGAGATGTACGCCGGGTGGCGTGATGGAAAGTCTCGGGTGATGATTCGTGGCAGGGTCTCATGAGATATTGCTGTGCGCTGCGCGAATAGCTGCCTCGGCGTTAAAGGGAGAACGCTTCCATCTAGGCGGGTGACACCGTGTGTCGCAACACTTTCCCGTCGAGGTATCACGCTGGTGATACTGCTGAGGAGGCGGTACCATGGCTCTGGACATGATCATCTTCGCGGATCACCCCAGGTCGCCACGAGTAATAGGTGTAGCACAAGGTGTAGCAATAATCATTGTACTCGTGACTAAAATGGTAACAAGAAAAGGATCAACGAAATGCTGAAAGATAGTGGGAACGATATGAACGAAAAAATGTCTGCCGATATCTGCTGGAGCAGGGATAATAATGTTTATGGTGAACGGCGCAAGAACTGTGTATCCAGTAGTTGTTGAGACAGGGATAGTCTCAGGGGTAGAAACCAATAGGTCACAAGGTGTGTCGCATGCTTTTGGGCAGACTATGGAGCCAGGGCGAAAGGCAGCAAGGGCATGCGATCCCTCGCCCGCCGAGCAACCCGCCTGACGGGAGGACGATCGGGGCGATCCCCTGATCGGGGGAAGAAGTGAGCTGGGAGGCGGGGGGAACACCGACGGGTCAACCGATGGGCGGGGAAGCGGCTAGTCCGGATGAACCCTTCGTGCGGAAGATGAAGATGCCGACACTCCCATCACGATCCTGGCGTGAGTCCAGCAGATCTGTTAGTAAAGGGACGGAAGTTCCGTCCCTGTGACCGGTCCCGGGATCACCGCGTCCGTCACTCTGCAGAAGGGTCTTCCATCAACTCGTCGGCATGCACAGGAGAGCAGAGCAATGACCTTCCCCCAACCCGTGGCCTCACGTCCTGTGATGAGCACACAAGAGATCGTGGAGGCGATCCGCCCTCGGCTCAGGCGCGTGATGATCGTGTTGAACAACAAGGGGGGAGCGGGCAAGACAACTACAACGGCCAACATCTCGGCCCAGCTCGCGTCCGCTCTGCACGCCGCCGGTTCGACCAAGCGCGTCCTCGCCATCGACCTCGACCCTCAGGGCAACCTCGGACTCGATCTGGGACATCAGGGCAAGCCTGGTGACGACGAAGGCAAGAGCATCATCGACGTGGTCGAGGGGACCGGGGGGCTCCACATCATCAAGGACGTACGTCCGAACCTCGACGTGGTGCCTGGCGGCAAGAACCTCAAGAGGATCACCGCGTCCATGATCGGCACACGGTCCATCGACCCACGGCGGGAGATCCTCCTGAGTCTGGCCCAAGCCCTCGCCGAGGTCGCCGAGGACTACGAGTGGATCCTCATCGACTGCCCTCCGAACCTCGCCGATCTGCAGCACCTGGCCGCCGTCGCCGCCGAGTACGTGCTCATCCCCGTCTGCTTCGACCAAGGGGCCATTCAGGGCCTGGAGGGCGTCAGCGAGGTCTTCGACGTCGCCTCGCGGCTCAATCCCGCTCTGACCCCGCTCGGCGTCCTGCTGTTCGGCTTCGACCGGCAGAACCTGCGTAAGATCAAGGACGAGGACGGAGAGGTGGTGGGCATCAAGGAGGTCGGGTTCCTCGCGAAGAAGCGCAAGGAGATCAGCGAGGTCCTGGGCGACTCCGGCATCCCCATCTTCCAGACCGTGATCACGCGCGCCGTCAACGTCGCCGATCAATGCCGCAAGCACGGGCGGGTGTTCGCCGAGCTGGCGGACCTGACGGCCGGGGCGGACTGGAAGACCCACGCCAAGCGGCACCAGC
This sequence comes from Nonomuraea composti, assembly GCF_012034275.1. NCBI lineage: Bacteria > Bacillati > Actinomycetota > Actinomycetes > Streptosporangiales > Streptosporangiaceae > Nonomuraea > Nonomuraea composti. Next base: position 23,935 of record NZ_JAATEP010000044.1, read on the forward strand.
TGACGCTGAGCAGCGAGTCGGCCGAGACCTCCGCCATCGAGATGGAGGAAGCGACCGCCGAGATCATCAGCAGGGCTCTGGAACTGGAAGCAGAGGCATACGCGTGACCAGCGAATTCTTCGATGACAAGCCTCCCGCCCCCAAGCTCGGAGGGATGACGCGGGCTCGCGGACGACGCGGCCAGACCGGCCTGTCCGCTCTGGTCGCCAAGGCCGCCGCCCCCAGCCAGGAAGCTTCGGACAAGCCCCAGCAGGCTGCTCCCAGCGAGCCGGCCCCCGTCCCGGTGCCTGACGTGCCGCCCGCTCCCGTCGCCGAGCAGGCGCCTGCCGTACAGGACGCCGGGGTGGCGTTGGTGGAGGAGGACGCGGGCGCCGAGCCCGTCCGTGGTTCCGCAGGAGGCGGCGAGCAGGCCACACCCGTGTCGCCCGACCCAGTCGAGGTGGTCGAGGATCGACGGGCCGTCGCGGAAGAGCGGGGGACGGTGCCGCGCGGCGCTGTCACGGAGGAGCGGGAAACGGCACCGCGCAAGGGCGCCGTCACCGAGAAGGCGGCCACGGCGGCGCGGAAGGGTGCCGCGCCAACCGGCGAGGCTCCGGTGGCTCCCTCCGAAGCGGGCCGCAAGGCTGTCGCTGTGCCGAGCGCTCCGGTGCCGCCCGCTGCCCGCCCCCTGGCTGCTCCGCTCGCCTCGCGGCCCGCCCCTCGTCCCGCCTCCCGCCCTGTACCGCAGGTGACGGCTGCCACCGTCTCCACCGACTATCAGACGCCGGAACAGGTCAGCATCTACATCAAGCCGGAGGCCAAGGAGCGCGCCAGGGCGACCAGCCGGGCCGAGGGTATCGAGTACGCCCAGCTGGCCATGGACGCCATCGACCACTTCCTCGCCTTGGACATGCTGACCTTCCTGGTCCGTGCCCGCCTGGAGGTGAGCCGCCCCAACGGCTCACGCTTCCCGCCGCGCAGGAACCTGCGGTCGAAGTCCAAGCCGGGCATCCGGCGGGTGTTGTGGCCGGTGCAGTTCCGCCCGGCCGAACTCGAGATCCTCAACGGCCTGGTCAAGGAGACCGGGGCCGAGCACCTGTCGACGTTGGTGTCGGTCGCGGTGGAGGCCTATCTTCTCGACGATGACGACACTTCCGCTGCCGGTGAGGCACATCACGATGTGATGGTGTCGAGAGGTTGAAGCGCGGGGCTCGCGATCGCCGCAGGCCCCGCGTGCGGTTGGGCATGACGGTGAGGACATGCTCGCTTGCAGCGATGGCTCTGCGTTCTGTCGGGCTGAGGGGAGGGTGCCGGTAGAGGGCTTGCGTGCACCGCCTTGTCAGGAGGTCCTGGGCCGGGGGAGAGGTGACCGGGGCAGCCCGAACGGTCGCCGGTGTCGGCGGCTTCGCAGGCGCGACTCGTTCTCGAGGACACAGGTCGATAGGGTGCCGCTTTCCACCTCAGGCGAGACTCTTCGATGAGAGCTCGGTGGTACAGACGAACGAAGAACCATTTCCGGCGGCCCAGACGCGTGTGAGCGCGGCGTGTCGGCCGGAGCCGCTTTCCTGCTGATCTGGCTGGTGCGCCTGCCCGCGACGTTGGTCACGCTTTCCACCCGGCACTCCCTGCCGTTGCTTGACCAACGCAAGCGATCGATCCATCGTCCCGGCCCGACTGAAAAGGGTTGGCGCTGCTCGCCGATTCGGCACTGACCTGGATGAGCCGCCCGGAGCCGGCGGCGCTGATCGAGTGGCTGCCATCCTGCGCGCCGCGCTGCCGGGCGTGGCCATGCTGACCGCCGCGTTCCTCGCCCTGAGCTGGCTCTTGCCTGCCGGGCTCGGCCTCGGACCAGGGACGGGCCGCAGCGCTGGACATCAGGAAGGAGGGCGGGGTACTACATCATCGAGATCAAGGACCTGTACGCCGACGCCGGAACGTACCAGACGCAGCTCCGTGACGCCGGGCTGAACGTGACCCTCCGGGTCATCCCCTCGACGCCGTCGTGGATGGGCTCCATCTTCCCCACCTCCCCCACAGAGCACCGGTACCTCGACGAGATCAAGACCATCGACCAGCCGGGGACCTGCGACAGGATGGGCGGCTGTCCCATCGGGGTGAAGATCCCGGAGAACTTCCAAGGACCCGCCGACATTACGCTCGGGCGCGAGGCCAGGCCCGGCGAGCCGTTCGAGAACGGCACCACGATCGAACGGCTTGGGCGAGCCGCTGCACTGCCTGCCCTACATCGGACGGACCGTGGCCGAGGTACGCGGCATGTTGCGGGAACGCGGCGTGACCATCCAGAGCTTCGAGGACATGGACCCCGAGTTCGGTGGACGAAGCAGTCGGTTCCGGACTCATGGCTGGTGGAGAATGGCTCCATGACCGAGCCGTGCAAGGCGAGTGTGAAACGGGGAGCCGCCGTCAACACTCACGCCTCCCGTGACAAGACATAGATGACAGCTCGACGAAGGACGCAGTGCTGAACACGGTCGAGCCTGTGCATGTCCGGTGACGATGAGAGAGCATATGAAGGTCATCCACGGAAACACTCGCCGTGATCGTGATGGGGTCTCTCGTCGCCGGCGGTACCACGAGCGCCACCCGGGCCGAGCTGGCACCTTCCGTGACCAGGGTCGCCGGATCAGTGACGTTACTAATGGGTGACCGGGGGGAGCGTCGCGGCGAACGGCTACAGGATCGAGCGGGGTCCGGGCAGGAACGTGCGCTTCGACGTGCAGCGCCGCCGGGGCCATCTCCATGTCGTTCCCGCGGACGCGAAACGGCTGCCGCACCGCCCGCGGGGCGGTCTCAGCGGGTGAGCGTGAGGGGGTTGACCAGGTCGGCGTACACCAGCAGGCCGGCCATGACCATCACCAGCAGCGCCACCGCGTACGTCAGCGGCAACACCTTGGCGACATCCACGTACGCGGGCTTGGGCCGCCGGACGGCCTTGGCGTAGGCCCGCTTGATGCCCTCCCACAGGCCGCCCGCGATGTGGCCGCCGTCGAGCGGGAGCAGCGGGATGAGGTTGAACATGCCGATCGCGAGGTTGAAGCCGGCCAGCAGGTTGACGAAGATGGCGACCTTCTTCTCCGTGGACAGGTCGGAGGCGAGGATCTCGCCGCCCATGCGGCCCGCGCCGACCACGCCGACCGGCCCCTCGGGGTCGCGCTGCTCGCCGGAGAAGGCCGCGTGCCAGACGCCGGCCATCTTCTCCGGCAGGTTGATCAGCGAGCCGGCCACCCGGCCGGTCAGCTCGCCCATGTAGCCGATGACCTGGCCGATGCTCTGCTGCTCCATGACCTCGGCAGGGCGCACGCCGAGATAGCCGACGTTCTTGTCGATCTTGGCGGGGTCGTCGAGGTTGGGGCGGTCCTGGGCGATGAGCGTGACGGCGAGCGTCATCGGCTTGCCGTCGCGGAGGATGCCGATCTGTGCGGGGCCGGGGCCGTGGGAGCGGACCAGGCGGAGGGCCTGGTCCCAGGAGCTGATCTTGTGGCTGTTGAAGCTGACGATGTGGTCGCCGGGCTTCATGCCCGCCTGCGCGGCCGGGGTGGGCCGGTCGCCGGGTGCGCAGGTGGTGCGCTGCTCGGAGGCGGGGATCACGCAGGTACGGGTCTCGGGCGAGACGATGGGCGCCTCCACGGGCAGGCCGATGCCGACCAGCAGGATGGTGAAGAAGATGAAGGCGAGCACGAAGTTCATGGCCGGGCCGCCGGACATGATGATGACCTTCTGCCACCACTTCTTACGGTAGAAGACGCGGTCTTCGTCGCCCGGCCGGACCTCCTCCTGGGCGGCGTCGCGGGCCGACTCGATCAGGCCCTGCCACGGGCCGGTCGCCGTGCTGCGCAGCTTGCCCGGCTCGTCACCGGGGCGCGGCGGCAGCATGCCGATCATGCGGATGTAGCCGCCGAACGGGATCCACTTGATGCCGTACTCGGTCTCGCCCTTGCGGCGCGACCAGGCTGTCGAGCCGAAGCCCACCATGTACTGGGTCACCTTGACCCCGAAGAGTTTGGCCGGCACGAGGTGGCCGATCTCGTGCAGCGCGATGGAGACCATCAGCCCGAGGAGGAAGACGATGATCCCCACGACGTAGAGCCAGTTCATCGGGCCGCTCCGCAGAAGATGACAAAGGGCCCGAGCGGCCCGGCTTTGCCCCCAGGGTAGTGGAATCCACCACCGAGGGCGGCCCACCGCGGCTCACGAAGTGGCGGCCCGCCGGTCGGGCGCGAACCGTACGGCAGTCAGCGCGGTGCCGGGGCAGCCGCCTACCTCGATGAGCAGGCCGCCTCTCGGCAGGAGAAGTCTGGGGCGTGTGGGCGGGCGCGTCAGGTACCTGGAGTGACCCCGGCACCCACGAGGATCCGGTTCCAGTTGTTGATCATGCCGATGGCGACCAAGAGCAGGGCGAGCTGCTCCTCGCTGTAGTGCTCGGCCGCCTGCTGCCACACCGCGTCGGAGACGACGGCGCGGTCGGCCAGCCGGGTCGCCTCCTCCGTCAGCGCCAGCGCGGCCCGCTCGGCTGCGGTGAACACCGCGGCCTCACGCCACGCCGCCACCATCCAGAGCCGTTCATCGCTCTCCCCCGCCTGCTTCATGTCCCGGGTGTGCATGTCCACGCAGTACGCGCACCCGTTGATCTGGCTGGCCCGCAGCTTGACCAGCCCCAGCGTCGGGGTGTGGCAGCTCACTGTCGGTAGATGCCGGGGACGAGCTTGGCGACATCGATCCTCTGACTCATCACGACCTCCGCAGCCGTCACGGTTTCCAGGGGGCAACACAGCCCGCCTGTTATGACCGGCGCGGAGTCCGGCATGCCTGATGACCACCCAGGACCGCGTCGAGCTTGAGCCCGAGGGCGATGCTCCTTGGGCCGCCCGGGAAGGGGGCACTACGAGCCGTACAGGCCATCGGTGTGTTGTTCGGCGGACCGCTCCGAGTGCTGGAGTTCGGGCTGGCGGTCCACGTCGTGGACGACTACGGCCTGTATGACGCCAACGACCGTCCACCTTGATGGCACCGGTATCTGCGGCCCGCGGCGGTGCACTCGAAGACCAGTGCACATCCCTTCTCCCTCAACGCCCAGCCGCTCGTGGCGGACGTCATCAACGACGGGATGATGCTCCGCGTGGTGGATCAAGCTCTCCAGCAGGAGGCGAAGAGCCCAGGACGCGCGCTCACAGGGAGTCCGGTCATCGCGGATGAACGACGGCTTATGAAAGTGCGGTTCGCGAATTCATGCCCTCAATGTCGTAGTGTGATCGCATGGATGTGTAGCGTTACCGTTGATTGGTGGGTCCGTGCGTGCTGTGACGGTTGAGTGACTGATCGCAAGCCGTACCCGAGCGACTTATCCGACGCGCAGTGGGCGGTGATCGAGCCGGTGCTCACGGCGTGGACGGCCGCGCACCCGTCCGTCAGCGATCACGAGAGCGGCCCCGAGTTACGCGAGATCGTCAATGCCATCCGCCACCAGGGGCGGACCGGCGTGCAATGGGACTATCTCCCGCATGACCTGCCGCCAAGAGCGCGACGTACTACTACTTCTCCCGCCGTCTGGTCCGCGACTACGAGCACCTGCCGGCCAGCTCCGAATCACGGGTGTATTGGGCGATGACGGATGTGATGTCCCGCCGCCTGACCCGTGGCGGGGCGCCGCCGTGGCGGTGGACATGACGGGGCCAGACGGGCACCCGGCCGATCCCGGCAGCTGGCTGCTGGATCGGATCGATGCCCGCGAACACTGGCTGACCGGCCAGTCACTTGCCTGACGCCTTCTCAACACCCCAGGTAATCGCGGAAGCGGTGGCCTCTGCGTCCAGGTCGGCGCGGAGGCGCGAGACCTCGCTCATGGAGATGCCGGTGTCGGCGCCGTCGATCGGTTGTGCGGTGTCCATCATCAGCCGGATGCTCGCGGCATACCACCTGAAGCCAACAGATGTTGGCCTACACTTGTGGGGTGAGAAGGTCATCGCGTGAAACCAAGGCCCTGATCCTGGCGGCAGCGCGTGAACGCTTCGCCGCCGATGGCTATGACCGGACCACGATCAGGGCGATCGCCGGCCAGGCGCACATCGACCCCGCCATGATCATTCGCTACTTCGCCAGCAAGGAGGACCTCTTCCTCGCGGCATGCGCCTTCGACGTCCCGCTGCCGGACCCCGCCGGTATCCCGCGGGAGAAGGTAGGCGCCACTCTGGTCGAGTTCTTCCTGAGACGGTGGGAGGCCGACGCGGCGCTGCACATCCTCCTGCGCGGGGCGACCAGCCCTCTGGGAGCCGAGCGGCTGAGGTCCGTCTTCGCCGCCGAGATCGTTCCTCTGGCAGCCACCTGGTGCGACGATCCGGTGGAGGCCGCCCGGCGGGCGGCCCTCGCCTCCACGCAGATCCTCGGCCTGGCGCTGTGCCGCTTCGTCGCCGCCCTCCCGCCCATGGCCGACATGACCCATGAGGAACTTGTCACCTGGGTCGGGCCGACCGTGCAGCGTTATCTGGTGTCCGGCTGAACGGGGGAGTGGAATGCCAGGCAGCCTCACCGCCTCCGTGGTCAACGTCCTGCTCACCGCCGTGGCCCGTGCGGGCGCAGACCCCAGGCGCCTCGTCGGAGAGACGCGGCTGGACGTCGCCGGGGTTCCCGTGCCGGGCTCCCGTGTTCCGGCCGAGGCCGTGACGGAGTTGTGGAACCGAGCGGCCCGCGCGGTAGGGGACCCCGACTTCGGCATGAATCTGGGGTTGTCCTACGAGCCGGGGCGTTTCGCGCTCCTCGACTTCTTGTTCCTGTCGTCGGGCACGCTGAGTGAGGCGTTTGGCAGCGTCGTCCGGCACATCGACCTCGTGACGACCGGCGGGTCGTACGAGATGAGCACGAGCGGCGACCTGGTCACCCTGACCCGGCGGATGCCCGCGATGGACGAGAACCGGCATCCCGCGAGCGCAGCCCTGGGCTGGCAGTTGACCCTCGCCAGGGCGGCGGTGGGCGCGCCGGTCCGGCCCGTGAGCATCGGGATGGCGATGCCCGCGCCACCCCGCCACCGTGATCTCGCTGCGGCGTACGGCACCAAACTGATCGAATTCGGGCAGGACGCCAACACTCTCACCTTCCGCCGCCGCGACCTCGACCGCCCGCTGCTCGGAGCCGATCCCGCCCTGGCCGCCCTGCTCCGGCGCACCGTCAGTCGGCTACGGCACGGAGAGGGGCGGCCGTGGCGGGATCGGGTGCGGTCCTTCCTGGCCGCCGGGCTCGACCATGACAGAGCGACCTTGAGAGCGGCCGCGCACAGCCTCGCGCTCAGCCCGCGCCGGCTGCAGCAACTGCTGCACGAGGAGGGGACGAGTTGGCGGCAGGAACTGGAGGCGGAGCGCGCGAGGCTGGCCGTGGAGCTCCTGTCCGGCACCGGCATGCCGGTCGCGGCGATCAGCGCCCGGCTCGGTTACGCCGACGTGCGCGCCTTCCGGCGCGCCTTCAGGCGCGTGCACGGGCGCACCCCTCAGGAGTACCGCAGCTCCATTGCGTGAACGGTCCCCCTCACCGCGTGTTCTGTCCTCACCACCGCCAAGGGGCCGGGCCTAGCCTCGGCGGCATGACAGACGAGACGGTGCAGCGCAGCAATCCCCTCCGGTACCGCTTCGACGACCGGGACATGGACTTCATCTTCCAGTGGTCCGCCGGAGCCGCCAAGACCGGCGGCCTCGACGCCGGCGAGCTCTACCACATCGCCTCCCGGATCTCCGACGGCGACACCGCGAGCTGGACGGAAGAGTTCGAACGTTACGGGGATGCCCAGCGCGACCTGGCAGACGGCTGGGAGGTGGATGGCCGCCGGCGCAGCGCCGGTGAGGTCATGATGAAGGCCTATTACTGCTATCGGCAGGCGTGGCAGTTCGCCGGGCGCGGCGATGGGTTCATCCGTCTGATCAACAAGTACGAGGCCGCGTTCGAGCGGGCGGTGACGCTGTTGGACCTGCCCCTGGACTACCTCGAGGTGCCGTTCGAGGGCACGTCGCTGCCGGGGCTGCGACTCGACGCCGGACCCGACGCTCCCACGCTCATCGTCATCGGTGGCGGCGACAGCGGCCGGGAGGACATGTACCACCTGATCGGCCTGAACGCCTGGCGGCGCGGCTACACCACGGTGATGGCGGACCTGCCCGGGCAGGGCAGCACGCCGCTGCGAGGCCTGCACCTGATGGCCGAGACCGAGCGGCCGGTCGGCGCCGTCGTCGACCATCTGATCGACGCTTACGGCCAGGACCCCGCCACGCTCGCCATCATCGGCTTCTCCGGGGGAGGCTACATGGTCAGCCGCGCCGTCATGTCGGAGCGGCGGATCGCGGCGGCCGCCGCCACCACGCCCATCTCCGACTTCGGGTCGCTGCTACCCGTCGAGGTGGTGCGGCGGATGGCCGAAGAGGGGGCGATGAAGGACAACTTCCAGATGTACCTGTGGCGTTCCGGACAGGCGGGGCCGGTCGACTTCGCCCGCCTGCTCGCCACCTTCACCGCCGACCCCGCCCGGGTCAGCTGCCCGTTCCTGTCCGTCGTCGGCCTGGGGGAGTCGCCCGCCCTCGTCGAGCAGGTACGGAGCTGGCACCACGCCCTGCCGTCACCGCGCAAAAAGCTCCTGGAACTCGACGCCGCCACAGGCGCCGACGCCCACTGCCAGATCAACAATCCCACCCGGCTCGCCCAGGAGGTGTGCGACTGGCTCGACCGGATCCTCCCGGCGGGAGGTTCGTGATCGTCACGCGTACGCCGGGCCGTCCCCGCCGGGCAACGGATCTCCTCCGGGCAGGGAAGGGCGTTCCCCGCGGCGCAGCTGCTCCACCGCCTCCTGAGCGGCGTGACCCCTGTTGAGGGCCGGATAGGGGATGCTCGGCACCTTCACCCCGAGGAACTCGCACAACGGCTCCCATCCCTGAGTGGCGTCGTGCACGAGCACCCGGTCCGAGCTCACGCTCGAGAGGACTTCTGCGGTGTGCCGCTCGAACACCTCTGTCGCCTCCCGCTCGGTGGGGAGCACGACGTCCGAGCCGTGCCCGAAGACAGCGCTCCACAGGTGCCGTGAAAGGGACACGATGCTCTCGGCTCCGGGCATGCCCCGGGTCAGGGCCGGGTTCCGGATGAGCTCGAATACCGTGCTCCGCATGCTCGCGTACCAGGTGGCAGGGGACCGCACGGTCAGCACCGCTTTGGCCGCGGGGAAGGCGAGCACCAGCTCGCGCCAGAGGAACGCGCTCGGCCAGTCCACCGCCGACCGGTGCCCGCCGAGCACCTCCTCCCAGCCGGACGGGCGGTTCGTCAGGACCTCTGACCAGCGATCGCCCTGCTCGGGATGCCGGGCAATCTCCTGCATGTGATGGCAGGGGCCGAAACCGAGATGCTCCAAGGCCGCCTTCATCGACGTGGTCCCCGTGCGTGGCAAACCCGCCCCGATGACATCGACATGGCCCATAGCAACCTCCTCATGGACGCCGGCGTCTGATCGCCAGAGTTCCTGCCGCCAGGACGGTGGGCATCTGTCTTCCGACTGGTGCGAAATGACCGGTCGCTTGGGTCCCTGGTCGCGGGCATGTCCCGCCGCGGCCGATGCCGCATGTCATCCGCTGCGCGCCGCGCGCCCGGCCGAACGGCACCAGTCACTCGACGGATTCGGACTGCCGCCGCATGTCCTACCTTTGAGCCGTCCCGTGCTCGGCAGCCGCCTGTAAGAACGCGCGGACATCGTGGCGGCCGTGCCGGGATTCGTGGCCAGGCGGCGAGTACCGTGGCAGGACGACGCCGCCTGGCCGCAACCTCTGCAAGCCGCGCAGCCTCCCAGAATCCTCCACCGCTGAGGCGCCGCGGCCCGGGGGTGAGGTCATGGCGCTTCCTCCCGTCCCGGCTCGCCCCCGGACGTGCTGGACGCCTGCCGGGAGCTCCTGGGCGGCGAAGCGGTGGCGGTCTCAGGAGGGCCCGCCTACCTCGTGGGCCCGCCCGTGTGGGCTGTCGGCGTCGTGGCCGAGGTGCTGAGTCGGACGCGTCTGATCGCGTCCAGCTCGCATGGTCCCTGGCCCGTCCTGACGAATGGGAGCCCGACGAGTGGGACGACCTCGTCGGCGAGGACGAAGGCGTCCCCTGGGCGATGATCGCCCCCGGCCGCCGGAATGCACTGCCCGGCCCAGTACCCGGCCGAGCCGCCTGCTGTCGCCATTCGAAAGGCGGGTCCACCGTCTGTGGCGGATGGTGATCCGCCGCCCCGTGCACTGATCCGGCTGCGGCATCATGAGGTGTGCCCGTCATGAGCGTACGGCCCGCGGCCGAGGCAGACATGCCCGCCGTCCGGCAGGTGGCCCGGCACTTCGGGCTGCCGGACGGCTGGCCCGTCGGCGGTGACTTCCTCGACGCCGAGCGTGAGCACGGCACTCTGCTCGTCGCGTTGGCCGCACCGGGTGAGGCCGCCGGCTTCGGCGGCACCTTGCTCCGGGGCGACGTCACCCGCCTGGGAGACCTGTTCGTGCTGCCCGGCCGCCAGTCGTCCGGCGTGGGGCGCGTCCTGCTGGCGCGGCTGCTCGGCGAGGCTGGGCCCAGGGTGACGTTCGCCTCGTCCGATCCCCGGGCCGTCGCCCTGTACGCACGATCCGGGCTGCGGCCGTGGTGCCCGCTGCTCTATCTCACCGGCAGGCCGGTCGAAGGCCCGCCCGGCCCGCCGGCCAGGACGGTGGGGCCGGACGAAGTCGCCCCGCTGGACGCTGCCGTGTCGGGCGGAGACGCTCGCGTGGTACGCCGCGATCCCCGGCGTCACGGTGCGCGCGACGGACGCCGGTTACGCCTTTGCGCGCCTGGCCGGGGACCGGCTGACGATCGGGCCGGCCGGGGGATCGCGCCGCAGGACTGTGCCCAGGCCGTCGTCGCCGCCTTGACCGCCACAGTTCTCTGCACGACGGCACAGGTGGCGGTGCCGGGTACGCATCCGCTAGTGCCGGTGCTGCTGGGCGCGGGGTGGCGGATCGCGGACATGGACACGTTCATGGCCGACGATGCCGCGCTGGCCGTCATCCGCCCCGACCGCTAGCTCCCGCATCCCGGCCTGGGCTGAAAACGCCGGAGGTGAAAGTGCGGGCGCCGGCCGCTCAAGTGCACGCGATCCACGCGGAGACATGATGCAATGCTCGGAGGAAATCGCATGACATCGGCTCCGGAGCCGTTGTTCGGACTGGAACACATCGACTGGACCGCATTGGTCGACTGTCGCGGAGACAGAGGGCAAATACCCATCCTGTTACGCTGGCTCTGGGGAACGTCGGCCGATCTCCTCGATGTCACGGACAATCGGGGTGTCCGGGCGATCAGGGACTTGGAGGGCCGGTTCGTCACCTCTTCCGACATGCTCGCCTGCTACTGCATCCGTGCTGCCACTCCGCCGGCCGTGCCATTCCTCGTCCGGCTCGCTCAGGATCCGCGCACCCTGCGTCGCGACCTCAGCCTGAGCCTGCTGCTGGACATCGCCGTGGCCGTCGACGCGGGCCCTGCCGGATGCTGGGGGCAGAGCTGGGAAGAGGCCTCCGCTCTTGTCCGCTCAGCCGCCCGAGGCATGGCCCGCACCAGGCCGGACGGCTGGTTCGCGCTGCTCGAGGAAAACCCTGACCGACGGGTACGCGGGCAGATCCTGGAGTTGTTGGCCATCATTCATCGATCCGGTCTGCTGGATCTGCTCGGCAGGCTCTGGGACTCGGTGTTGCGCGCCACTGACGCCATATCGATGACCGAGCGCGTCATTTGCCTGGCATATGCGACAGCCGAGCACCCGGAATATCGTGATCGCATGCGTCAACCGTGGGCCGATATGCTCCAGGGCTGGTTGCGCGCCAACGATCCGGCGCCCCGGGAAACTGCCGAAGCCGTGAGTGCCGCTCTCCTCCATCTGCCCGAATGGATCGACGAGGAAACGGTGCGGGCGCTTCGTGAACTGGTCCAGGAACAGCTCCCGTGACAGTCATCGGCAGGTATACCGTGTCGCCAAGTACGCGCTCATGGCCGTCATCGGCGAATTCGACCGCCTTAAACGCCATACCGCTCACCTGGCGCGGGCTTTGGTCGCTCCGCTCGAACAGCGTATGGGGCTGCTTGTCGTCGATGAAACTCTCATCGATGAACTGACCCGCTCACTGCCGGTCCGGAATCGGCGGGGCGGCTCCCTCGAATTCCCGTTCTCGCAGACGTCCGGATCCTTCGAGCGAACCTTGCTGGATTGGTCGCACAGCGGGTCGCACAGCGGGCCGCTCGCCCAAATCGAGGCGTCCTTCCACGGAGGCCACGGATATCAGTCCGCGGCTGTGTGGCAGGCCGGCGTCAAGACGTGGGGACCGGCACATACGTGGGATTTCAGCGGGCCAGACCGAGACTGGCCGATCAACGCGGCTCTCGACCGCATCGGCGTGGTCCCGTCATCGGCCGCGGACCTGTTCCTGGAGGCCGGGCTGGGCAGGGGGAGGAATCACGAGGACTGGATGTGGGCAGCCCGATTCGCTTCCTGGGCAGCGAGCTATGACGAGTGGTACGAGCGGCGCGAAGCGGAGCGCGAGGAGGCGGAGCGAGCCGCCGCGGAGGCGGACCGGTATCAGCGTCGGCGCGACGTGCCCGTGATCCTCGACGGCAGGGCCGTCATGGAAGTGCTCGCGATCCCTTCGGGGCGCATGGTCGGGGCCGCCATCCGCCATCTGCAGGACGTGCACGCCGAACGAGGCCTGGCCACCCGGGAAGAGGCCGTGCGAGAGCTGCGAGCCTGGGCGGCGGAGTCCGGGATCGAGACGCCTACGCCGCAGTAGGGTCTGTCCCAGAGCGGGGAACCCGGAGGCATCCTGCTGGCCGCGTCCGGCGCTGGCGTGTCCGAGGTCCACATCGAGCCGGAGTCTTGACGTGGCGCGGGTCCGGCGAGCACTGTCAAGGATGATCAACGATCACAGGACTGCCAGGAGGCGAGGGTGACGGAGAAGGCCGGAACGGAAGGGTGGGTGCCGGCGGGCATCGACACCACGCGCCCCACGTCCGCGGGCATCTACAACTATGTCATCGGCGGCAAGGACCACTTCCCCGCCGACCGCGAGGCCGCCGAGGCGATGCTGGCCGGCAGCCCGAACACGGCCGTCGGCATGCGGGCCACCCGGGCGTTCCTGCGGCGGGCGGTCCGGTGGCTCGCCGACCCTGACGGCGGCGCCATCGGCCAGTTCCTCGACATCGGCTCGGGTTTCCCCACCGCCGGCAACGTGCACGAGATCGCCCAGAGCATCGATCCGGACGCCCGGGTGGTCTACGTCGACTACGACCCCACCGTGGTGGCCTGCGCCCGTGCCCTGACAGCCGGCAACGATCGCGTACGGGTGATCGGCGGCGACCTGCGGCGCGTCGAGGACATCCTCGGCCACCCCGACGTGGGGGACTTCCTGGACTGGCGCCGGCCGATCGCCCTCGTCCTGAACGCGGTTCTGCACTTCGTCACCGACGAGCAGAACCCCAAGCGGCTGATTGCCACCGTCCGCGACCGGATGGCTCCCGGCAGTTTCCTCGCGCTCAGCCACGGCTCCATGGACGGCCTGGACAAGACCCTGTCCCCGGAGCAGATCCAGACGGCCGAGGAACAGTACCGGCGAGCCGCCGACCCGCTCGTGCTGCGCACGCACGACGCCATCCAGCGCTTCTTCGACGGCTTCACCCTGGTGGAGCCGGGCCTGGTGTACGTGCCCCGATGGCGGCCCGACGGCGCGGACGACGGCGCCCTCCCACCGGAGATGTCCGGCGTCTACGGCGGCGTCGCCCGTTTGCCGGTCTAAGGGACGGTTCGCAGGCTCGGGTGAGAAGCCTAGGAGAGGCTGCCGAACTTGCCCGGCAGGTCGAACAGCTTGAACCTGGCCTGGTCGAATACGCGATCGGGGAGCCAGCGGGCCACGAAGGCGAGGAGCCCGGAGTCCTTGCCGACCTTGTACCGCGTCGCCGGCCGAGCGGCCGTCAGGGCCTGCAGCACCACCTTCGCCACCACGGAAGGATCGCTGCCGCCCTGCTCCCTCTCATAGGCTTTGGCGGTCATCGCACGGTAGGTCGTCTCGTAGTATCCGCGCTGTTCCGCGGTCATCTGGATCAGTGTGTCCTCGGCGTCCTTGCGCAGCTTCTGCACCGCGGTGGTGGAGATCGTGGCGGGCTCGATCAGCACGACGTGGATGCCCCACGGGTGCAACTCCATCCGCAGTGCCTCCGTCACCGACGCGAACGCCCACTTGGAGGAGCAGAGCGGAGCGCCGAACGGCAGGGTCAGCCGGTCGCCGATGGAGCCGATGTTGATGATCCGCCCTTTCGTCCGGCGAAGCGCGGGCAGGAATTCCTGGATCACCCCGACCTGTCCGAACACGTTGACCTCGAACTGCCAGCGCAGCGTTTCCAGCGGGATGGCCTCCACCGGCCACGTCAGACCGATTCCGGCATTGTTCACCAGGCCGACCAAAGGCACGTCCGACTTGTCGACGGTCTTGGCGGCCTCCCGGACCGCGTGTTGATCGGTGACGTCCAGAATAAGGGGTGTGAGCCCTTCTCCGGCCTGGCGCTGCAGTGCCTCGCCGTCCGCCTCTTTCCGCACGCCCGCGAAGACGTGATAGCCGGCCTTGGTCAGCCCGAGGGCCGTGGCCTGACCGATGCCGGTGGAAGCGCCGGTGACGACGACTCCTCCGCGGCTGGTCCCGTACGTCGGCATGAGCGCCCTCCAAGAATGTGAATGCTGTGGGAATCGGTTTGTCCGCCGTGAGAGCGCGCAACAGCCTCACGGCGAACGGCCTTCGCGGGGCGGAGGCCCGTGCCAGGAGAGCGGGTCATCGCCTGGCGGCCAGGACGTCCGCCAGCGCGGCGAAGGCGCGCCCCGCCTTGGCCACGCCGAACTCGGCGACGAGCAGCAGGACCGCCTGCACCTGCTCCTCACCGGCTCCGTGCTCCAGCGCCAGCCCGACGTGCTGGGCGAACGACTGCTCCAGCGTCCCGTTCAGCACATCGGTCGCGATCGTGCACAGCGCCCGCTCGGCCACCGTCAGGTTGGGCCGGCCCCAGCGCTCGGCGAACACCTCCTGCAGGAAGGCGGCGAAGTCCTCGTTGAGCGCCTTGGTCGCCTGCACGACGTGCTCGGGGAGTTCGATCGCCTGCCCCGCGTGTCCGTTGCCGGACTCCTTCTCCCCGGAGGTGGCGAGGCCGGCCTCCACGGCCGCCTTCTCGATCTCCCCGAGCCGCATGAGAGCCTCGGCCGCCGTGGGATATCCGACGTAAGGCGCCAGATGGCGGACGGCCTCCCGGATGTCCTCCAGCGCCACGCCGTTCGACAGGGCCATCATCACGTGCGTCTGCAGCGGGAATTGCAGCGAACGGCTGCACAGATCCGCCGCGACGAACACGAACGCCTTCTCCCGCATGGAAAGCTGCGGCAACCCCCACGCGTAATGCCCGCGCTTCACGGCCATCGCGGCGAAATCGGCGTCCAGCGCCTGAATGGCGTCCTGGGAAGCGAGTTTCATTACTGATCTCCTTGTGTGGGGCTGTGATGACGCAGTCCGCGTGACGGCGCGTGTCAGAGGTCTGACCGACGCTAGTCCGTGCCGGAGCCGGGGCGAATCTGTCAGGCAACCGGAATGCGCACCAGCAAGGCTCAGGGCGCCTTTCCTGCTCGAACCGAGTTCGGACGGTTCAGACGACCACGTGGGGCGGCGTGACCGTGATGGGGACACCGTTGAGCGCGGCCGTGCCGCTGATGTGGTCGAGGTAGTGCGGGTCGGTGAGGTCGTTGACGCTGGCGCCCGGCAGGGTGCCGGCGATCGACAACGTCTCGCGGGCCAGGGCGTGGCCGTAGCCGTGCGGCAGGCTCGCGGTGCCCGGCATGAGATCCTCGCTCGCCGACACCTCGACCTCGACCGTGCCGGCGTCGGACCGCACGCTCACCAGGTCGCCGTGAGCCAGGTCCCGGGCCTTCATGTCATCCGGGTGCATGAGCAGATGATGGCGCGGCCGGCCTTTGACCAGGCGGGCGGAGTTGTGCAGCCAGGAGTTGTTGTCGCGCAGATGGCGGCGTCCGATGAGCAGCAGCTCATCGGCGGGCCGGGGCGTGAGCAGCTCGCCGCGGGCGCGCTGGAGCTCGGACATCAGCAGCGGCGGCGCGAGGTCGATGCGCTTGCCGTCGGTCTGCAGGCGTGCGGGCATGCTGGGCCGCAGCGGGCCGAGATCGAGGCCGTGCGGATGGCGGCGCAGCTCGGCCACGGACAGCTTGTACTGCCCGGCGGCCAGCCCGTAGTCGAGGATCTGCTCGGGGGTCAGGCTCAGGGCGGGCTGGTCCTTGCGCTCGTCGGGTGGCAGGAGCTCCTGATAGCGCCGGGCCAGCTCGCCGATGATCTGCCAGTCGTGCCGGGCCCCGTCGGGCTTGGGCAGCACGGCGGGGGTGAAGCGGGCGACATCCCGGATCGTGAACATGGAGAAGAACAGGTCGAAGTGGTCGCGTTCGAGCAGGTCGGTCGGCGGCAGGATCACGTCGGCGTGGCGGGTCGTCTCGTTGATGTAGAAGTCGACCGACGCCATGAAGTCCAGCTCGCCGAGCGCCCGGCCCAGGGTGTGACCCGCCGGGGTGGACAGCACCGGATTGGCCGACACGGTGAACATCGCCCGGATCTGCCCCTCGCCGGGAGTGAGGATCTCTTCGGCCAGCACGGCCACCGGCAGCTCTCCGCTGAACTCCGGCAGGCCGCGTACCCGGCTGTGCCACCTGGCGTAGTGGCCGGGGCTGAGCTGGCCGCCGGCGATCATGTCGATGGCGGGCTGGGTGACCAGGACGCCGCCGGGACGGTCGAAGTTGCCGGTCACCAGGTTGAGGATCTGGATCGCCCACTGAGACAGCGTGCCGAACCGCTGGGTGGACACCCCGGTCCGCCCGTAGCAGGCGGCGGAGGGGGCGGCGGCGTACTCGCGGGCGATCCGGACGATCGTCTCCGCGGGCACGCCCGAGACCTCCGCCACCCGCTCGGGCGTGAACTGCTCGATCGCGGCGCGGAAGTCCTCCAGGCCGTCCACGTACGGGAGCGGCCTGGCCAGGCCCTCGTCGACGATCGTGCGCACCATGGCCAGCATCACCGCGGCGTCCGTTCCCGGGCGGATGAAGTGGTGCTCGTCGGCCAGCCTCGCCGACTCGGTACGCCGGGGGTCGAACAGCACCATCCGCCCGCCCCGGCCGCGCAGCTCGCGAATGCGGCGGGTGATGCCGGGCGCGCTCATCACGCTGCCGTTGGAAGCGGCAGGATTGGCGCCGAAGACGAGGAAATAGCCGGTCCTGTCGATGTCCGGGACCGGTATCAGCCACTGGTTGCCGTAGAGCAGGTAGGACACGAACTGGCTGGGCAGCACGTCGACCGAGTTGGAGGAGAAGCGGTTGCGGGTGCCGAGCATGCGGGCGAAGCCGGGCGCGTGCGTGAGGGCCCCCAGGCTGTGCACGACCGGGTTGCCGAGATAGAGCGCCACCGCGTCCGCCCCGTGCTGAGCCCGGATGCCGGCCAGGCGGGAGGCGACCAGGTCGAAGGCCTCGTCCCAGTCGATCTGCTGCCAGCCGGACGAGGTGCGCCGGACCGGCAGGCGCAGCCGGTCCGGGTCGTCGTGGATGTCCTGCAGCGCGACCGCCTTGGGGCAGATGTGCCCCTTGGAGAACGGGTCGTCGTCGGCGCCGCGGATGTCGACGATCTCATCGCCCCGCAACGTGATGTTCAGCCCGCACATGGCCTCGCACAGATTGCAGGCAGCGGCCCGCGTTCGCATCTCCACCATGGACGTTGACTCCTTTACGCCGGCATCCCCGCGCCGCCGGCCACTTCCGGGGCAGCACGCGCTGTCAGCGTAAGCGGCGGTACTCGCCGTAGAGCGACAAAGAGGCGACAACCAGTCACATGACCTATTCGCGCAGGTCGATGACTGGAGGGCCGTCACAACAGTGCCGGATGCTCAGCAGTTCTTCTCATCCTTGAACACCACGTACAGCGCCTCGCGCGGCCCCACGACGAGCAGCCTGCGGGCCTCGCCGTACCGGTCGAGGTCCCCGTCGGCCGTCCGCCAGAAGCGGCCGCCCTCGTCGGCGTCCGCCCACACCAGCAGGCGCCCCTGCGGCCCGCTCACCCGCCACAAGGGCTCGTCGATCAGCTCGTGCAGCAGGTACGGGACGAGCTCGCCCGCCGCGTGGCCGGCGGACTCCCGGCGGCAGGTGGCGCTGAACGCCTCGACCTCGGCCAGGAGAGCCGGCGTGCTCAGCGACCGCGGCCCCATGCCCAGCATCCACCCGTCCGCCGCGTCACTCGCCGCGGGATCCCCCAGGTCGAGGGGGTCCCATGGATCGGCGTCGTCGTCCGGGACGAACTCCTGCGCCTGGGGGTCGTCGGGCCAGGGGAACTCGTCCTCGAAGTACTCCTCGCCGTAGCGACGGCTCCACGCGGTGCTCCTCCACCATCGGCGGACGGAGGCCAGGTCGGGATCGGGCGGTAACGTGTGCCCGGCCAGGTCGATCCGGAACGCGGCGTAACCGTCCAGGTCCAGCGGCGCCCGCAGGATCGTTCCGGCGCAGACGGCGCGCAGCCGGGCCTCGGCCAGCGCGAGGTCGTCGTCGTGCAGGGCCGGCCGCGCCTCGCACCAATGCCCCGCGAACGAGCAGGCCGGGTCGCGGTCGTTCCCTGGGCTGGCCGGACTGGTGACGCTGACGCGGATCACCCTGGAGCCGGATGAGAACACGGCATGCGTCTCGTCCCCGGCCGCGTCGGCGACCGTCACCAAGGCCGCCTCGTCCGCCACGTCGAGGATGGCCCATCCCAGTGCGGCGGAGAGCATCTTCAGGCGGCGCGTCGGCGGGTGTGCGAGTATGGCCTGCCGGACGGCGAGAATGGCGTCGTGAACGCCGGTCGGCTCGCAGCTCAGCGGCTCGCGCGCCGGCCCGTCCGGTGACAGGGTGGGGAAGAGTCCGCACTTCACCAGCGAGCCGGCATCCAGCGGGCCGCCGCAGTCCCTGACGTCCACCAGCAGGCGCCCGCTGTGAGTCGGGCTCGCGGTGGCGTCCTCGTCCAGCCATCGGTTCAGCAGGTGAGCGTGCGCCGCCACCTGCATCTCGCCCCGCCACTCGAGCGAGGGCAGGTTGTCGTGGCAGTCGTGCCCGAGGAATCGGCAGATCGTGAAGTCCAAGACGTCTTGCCCTTCGCCTGGTTCTCGCCGTCCGTCAGATCGGGGGGACACAGCCGGACAAGGGAGGCCGTCGAGGGTGATGGTGGCGTGCCGCCGGCTCCGCCGCAACGGGTGAGGATGCTGGTTGTCCTGGGCAGAGCCGGGCCAGTCGCGTGACGGATACCCGGGCCCGCCCCGATGCCTCCACAAGATAAGTCCTCGCATGAAGACTTGAAGGTCCCTGAGCGGGGATATAGGTTCGGGGGTGAGGGGTATCGGGATACTCGTTACCGGGATGCCGGCCGGGCTCTCGCGTCCGGCCGGCATGTCCCTTCCGTTTCGGCGCGGCCGTACGGCTCACATGCGGCGCAAGGGGACCAGCGCCACGCCGTACGCCAGCCCGTACGATGCGGGAAGCCAGCCGCCTCCGGCCGCGGCGGCGGCGAAACTGATCACCGAGACCGCCGCCAGGATCAACGTGCCGGCAGCGCGCTCCCGCCCCGCCAGCGCCGCCACCCCGGCGGCCCCGAGCCCGCCGGCGGCGGTCAGAAGATCCACCACCAGCCACGCGTCGAGCAAACCCGCCCGCGCCAGCAGGTCGAGCAGCGGCAAGGGAAGCGCCGGCGTCCAGATCCAGGTCAGCCCGCAGATCAGGTTGACGGCCGAGGGCAGCACCAGCAGCAGCGACACCGCGGCCAGTGCCTATCCGCGGCGCCGTCCGCCGTTCAGGGTCTCACCCCGGGCCGATCGGTGACCCCGATGTCCAGGCGCACGTTGAGCGTCAGGGTGGTTCCCTTCTCGATGGTGTGGGGGGAACCCATGTAGACGATCTCCCGATCCCCTTCCGCGCGGATGTCGGCCTCCGGAAGGGTGTGGTCGGCGTTGGCCATCACGCGCTCGCCCAGATAGGTGTAGGTGGAGCGGTCGAGCAGCAGTTCGTGATCCACCCAGTCCTCCCTGCGGGCCACCGCCACCGCCGGGCGCCCGTCCACGTCTACCGCGTCGGGGTTCACGCTCACCCCAGGGATCTTGGCCATCGCCCGGTGGACGGCCGCCTCCTGGGCCGGGGGTACCAGGTTCTGTGCCAGCAAGGAGTCGAACAGACGGTAGGCCCGGACGTGCCGTTCCTCGTCCGAACCGGGCGGCAACGCGTCCACGGCGGCATACATCCAGGCCAGCATCGCGTCAGGATCGGTGGGAAGCGCCGCCACCGTGGCGTAGTCGGTAGGAGGCATGCCGCCGCCGGTGGGCGAGCGCACCAGGTCGCCGTTCTCGTAGGTGGCCACCTCCCTGCCGTCGCCCCGGGTCCATGAACGGCTCACCTGCGTTTCCAGAGGTGCTCGCGCACTCTGGGTCGCGCCCGGAGCCGGCTTCCCGGCGCCTTGCCGGCGCGTCTCGATGTAGATCCACTGGTCAGGCCGTGGAGCGGTGAACCCGCGTTCGCCGGCGGCCTCGGCGGCGCGGCCGAGCTGCACCTGCGCGTTGGAGACCGGCATGATCGTCGCGGGCAGCACGGTGCCCGCCTGAACGCGCGGCGGCCTTCGGCGGTGAGGGACAATCAGGTCCGCGGGCGTTTGCCGACGTAGCCTTCGGTGATCTCGACGTGAGTGCGGCGATCACGGGGATCCAGATCATCATGCTGGCCGCGCCGCGCAGCCAGCCGTCGAGAAGTGACCGCGAGCACCATCACCGTCCACGCCGTCCCGTACACGAGCGGGAAGCGGATCACCCAGCGCGAACGCCGGCCCACGGCTGTCGTGATGCGCTCGGCCTGTGCCAAGAGGTCCGCTCCGCTCATCTCCATGTCATCGATCGTGGCAAGTACTTGCTGCTGGAGAAGGAACGGGTCGCGAACTCAAACCCCTCCATGATCAGGCAGGCCGGGCGGGGGCGCGGCCGGTGAGGTAGCGCTGCAGGGCCGGGGCTATCCAGGCGATGAGTTCGTCGGGCTCGGCGGCGACCAGCGCGTCGACGCGGACGGCGTAGCGGGCTATGGCGATCCCGACCAGATGGCCGGCGGCCAGGGCGGCACGCAGCTGGGGCTGATCCACGCCGAGCTGCTGGGTGAGCTTGCCCAGCATGTCGTTGGCCAGGAACTGTCGGATCAGCGCCGCCGCGTGATCGTTGGTGGCGGCGGAGCGCATCAACCCCAGGAGAGGGCCGGGCTGCCGCACATCGCCGAGCAGGTCGAGGACGTAGGCGGCCAGGCGCTCACCCAGCTTGCCCCGCGGGCCGTCCAGCAGCATGGCCACGGCCTGCTCGGGCTGGAACACCGAGGTGACGACGGCGGTGAACAGTTGCTCCTTGCCGCCGTAGAAGCGCCGGACGAGGGCCGGGTCGACGCCCGCGTCGGCGGCCACCTTGCGCACGCTCACGGCTTCGTAACCGCTGGCGGTGAAGGCCGCGGCCGCCGCCGAGACGATCTCGTCGCGGGTGGTCGAGGTGCCCGGGCGGCGTCCTGTCCTGTGCATCTCTCCCCCCTCGATGACCAAGCTATATCCTCCCATAAAGACTTCCAAGCCCCGCATGGGGACTTCAAGCCGGGAGGCGCTGCAGGCATCCGCCGCGCGGATGACACGCTGGCAGGTTGACAGATTCGACGGGCGGCCTCCTCCTCTAGCCTCGTCCTTCAGACCGGTCGCGATGCCCATCGTGTGAAAGCAGGTGATGACCGTGACGGAGCAGGAACACGCGCCGGCCGGGGTGGATCCGGCCGTGCCGAGCGTGGCCCGCATCTACGACTATCTGCTCGGCGGCAAGGACAACTTCGCTTCCGACCGTGAGGCCGCCGCGCAGATCCTCCGGCTCTCGCCCAACGCCAAGGAAGTCGCGCGGGCCAACCGGGCGTTCATGGGGCGTGCCGTTCGCGCGATCGCCCGGAAAGGGGTCCGGCAGTTCCTCGACATCGGCACCGGCCTGCCGACCCAGGAGAACGTCCACCAGGTGGCGGCGCAGGTCGCCCCTGGTGCCCGCGTGGTCTACGCCGACAACGATCCGATCGTGCTCGTGCACGCTCGGGCCCTGCTGGCCGAGACCGCGGACACGATCGTGGTGGAGGGCGACATGCGCGAGCCCAAGGCCATCCTCACCCATCCGGAGGTCCTTCAGCACCTCGACCTGCAACGGCCGACGGCTGTCCTGCTGATGGCGGTGCTGCACTTCATCCCCGACGATGACCAGGTCCGGGACATCCTTCGGATCGTCCGCGAAGCACTGCCGTCCGGCAGCTATCTGGTCATCTCGCATGTCACCGAGGGAAGGCTCGACGGTCGCGCGGTGGGGGAGGGGCGCGAGGTCTACCGCAGGACCAGCACCGGCAATGTGACCCCGCGCAGCCGCGAGGTGATCGCCGGGTTCTTCGACGGGCTGGAGATGGTGGAGCCCGGCCTGGTGTCGGCGACCGCCGAGGACGCTCTTGACGCCTCCGTCGCCGGTCCCGGAGGTGCCGACGTTCTCTGCGGGATCGGGCGCGTTCCCTGAGCGAGCGATCCGCGCGCGGCCATACCCGCTCACTGGTTTGATGACAGATTCGCCGCGCCACCGCGGTTGCCTATCGTCGGCGAGACGGACGTTCTCACCAGCCCCGACGCAGGGGATCGCCACGCACACCCACCAGGAACCCTCATGCCAGTGCCCGATGAGGACGGCCGGACGCCCGCGCCGGACGCCCAGAGACGCGACCCGCTGGACGAAGCCGTCCCGATGGCGGTGCTGCTCTTCTCGGCCCTCGACACGATGGACGCCCGCGCGGAGAACACCTTCAGCACCCCTTCCGGCTTCCAGGAGCTCGACACCCTCCTCGGCGGCGGCCTGAGCCCCGGCACCTTGACCGTGGTGGCCTCCCGCCCGTCGATGGGCACGTCGGCCCTGCTCCTGCACCTGTGCCGTGACACCGCGTTCCGCCGCCACAGGCCGGCCCTGCTGGCCAGCTTCCAGATGCCCGATCACGAGCTGACCCTGCGGTTGCTGGCCGCCGAGGCGAGCGTCCCCCTCGATGAGCTGCGCGCGGGGACGATCGGCTTGGACGACTCCGCTCGGGTCGTACGCCGGACGGCGGAACTGGCCGGCGCGCCCCTGTCCGTCATCACGCCCGCGGGCTGGACGGCCACGCATCTGACCTCGTACATCGCAGACCTGGCCACCGACGGGAAGTTCGAGCTGATCGTCGTGGACGGGCTCGACGACGTCCGGCCCTGGCCTTCGGACGAGTCGCGGGACCCGCCGGTCGCCGAGGCGGCTCGCGCGCTGAAGGAGCTGGCGATGGAGCTCAAGGTGCCGGTGGTGGCCGGTGCCCAGCTCGGCGACCGGTCGAAGGAGCGGGCCGATCGCCGCCCGGGGCCGCTGTCGGACTTCCGGAACTCCGACACAGTGGGTCACATCGCCGACGTTGTCATCATGGTGCACCGGGAGGACGCGTACGACCCGTGGTCGCCTCGCGTGGGTGAGGCGGACCTGATCGTGGCCAAGCATCGCTACGGGCCCAAGGCCACCGTGACGGTGACCTTCGATCAACGCTACGGCCGCTTCGCGGACCCGTCCCGGCCCTGACTCGTCCCGTCCGGGCCTTGACCGGTGCGGTGCGGCCAGTCATGTGACGGATTCACCGGCCCAGGGCGCCGCCCTAAAGTAGCGACTGGGACCGAACAACGGCAGAGCAAGTCGTTCGCTCAGGTGACCGGAGCGACTCACGTCCTCGCATGGCCTCGGCACGCCGCCTCTCTATCAGAGAAAGCAGCGCGAACCACGAGCGTGAGTCGCTTCGGTCGCTGCCGGGCTCGCTACGTGAGACGAGCGGTCCCCTTGGCGTCCGTGAGACAGGCGCAGCGACTGAAGCGACTGAAATCTCGGATTGGTCGGCGAGAGACGCTGGACGGTACAAAGCGTCGATCGTGTGATCGCGGAGGGTGGGGTTGGACGACGGCCGGACATCCCGTGTCCTTCTCCCGCCCGGTCGGGCGTCACCGCCAGACCCCGCCCTCCGCGACGGCCTTCAGGGGCGAAGCACAGGTGTGGTGGTCGCGACATGCTGGACGGCGTACGCGGCGCCGCCGGTCATCGGAGCCAGTAGCCCCGCGCTGACGTTCCGCGGATCATCGCAGCTTCGGTGGTAGCACGCGTCGTGGAGTTCGCCGACCTTCTCGCCGTAGGACACGGCTTGCTCCACAAGAATGCCTGCCGCGGCGAAGACCGGAGGTGTTCCCGCGCTTGCCGGCCAGCACCGAGTAGGCGGAGAAGGTGGCCATCGCGTACTGCGCGGCGGCGGGCCACCGGCCCATCTGCACCTGGTTGGGCGCGCCGTTCAGCTGAAGACCGGCAGCGACCCGCCCACTCCCGGGGCGCCGCTCGTCGCCGTGGTGGGGGAGACGGTGAGACTCTTGAACGGCTCGACATCGCAGGCGTGTCCTTCAGGGAGGTCAAATTTGCCATGCGACCGGGCGCTGAGGGCCCTGAGCTCCAGTCACGTGACAGATTCGCTCCGGCCCGCCGCACCCGTAGCGTCTCTGGCCGGTTATGTCGCGTGGCACAGGGAGAAGAGCCGTGAGGTTTCGCAGGACGTTCGGAGTGGTGGCAGGCGCCTTGGTGGCTTTGGCCGGGATGCCCCTCGGTGCCGCGCCGGCGCAGGCCGCGAGCAACCTCTGCAAGGATGCCAGCTACGTGCAGGTGGGCAGCTACAAGATCATTTACGGCGGCAGGCACCGCGGGTCCATCGAGGTGTTCTACAGCTCCAGGACGCAGAAGAACTGCGCCGTCGCCGTAGGCGTCGGCGATTTCTACGGAAAGAGAAACTACAAGGGCGTCGGCATTCGCGTGTCCGGGGCGAAGGGTAACGGCTGGGCGGAGCTCGACCAGGCCATGTACAAGTACTACGCGGGGCCTGTCTTCGTTAAGGCACCCGGCAAGTGCATCGACGTCTACGGGGTCATGGCGACGGCCACCCGGACGGTGAAGTCCAAGCACTGCGGCTGAGCACCTGCCTCTGACACACGGACAGCGAACGGCCGGCGCCGTTCGCTGTCGGGCTGTTCCGCGGCGATGTCGGATCACCGCCTGGTGGAGACGGCAGTGCTTCCTGCGGCGCTCTTCGCGGCGGGCAGGGCCCACAGGGCCAGGCATGCTACGACGATGCCGCCGATCCAGGACGTCCAGGCCGCGCCGCCGAGCCCGGTGTAGGAGATGGCCCAGGGAGCGATGATCAGCAGCACCGCCCACGTGACGTTGGTCCACTGGCTGGCCGCCGAGGCCGGCTGGATCAGGGCCCAGAGGGCCGTGCACACGATCAGGGCGCCGAGCACGATGAGCGTCGTCGCGGCGCCGGTGTCACCGGCCGTCCAGATGGGGGCGAGTGCGAGGTACAGGCCGGCCACCAGGTTCGTCCAGTCCTGCCACCGTGTCCATGGCTTCATGTGATTCTCCTTTTGGGGTGAAGCCGATTGGCGGCCAAGCCTCGGGGTGGGAGGCTTCGCCACATCTCACGGTAGGTTGGCCCGCTCATCGGACGAATCTGTCGCCGCACAAAAACATGACTGGTTGCTGTGTTCCCCGCGATGCATGGCAGAGTGGCGTCCGTGATCAATCTGGTGCGAAGCGGGCCGTTCTGGTGCGCGTTGGTCGTCGAGGAGAACGATTCGGTGGACGCCGGGCTGCTGACCGAGCTCGCCGCCCGGACGGGCACGACCCTGACCGGCATCGGCCACGGCGGGTTCGGTGGCGGACCGGTGGCCGACGTCTATGCCGACGAGTCCCGCGGCATCGTCCTGATCGAGGCGGTCGACCCCGACACCGGGTCGAAGGCGCTGCTCGTACGCGCGGACTCCGAGGAACGCGCCATCGCGGCCCGAGCCGCCATCGGCGAGCGGTACCGCGTGTGGACGGAGCAGGAGCTGCGCGCCCAGGCGCGGGAGGACCTCGCCGGGCAGTCGTGGATCCTGGTGCCGCTGGTGATGGCCGCCGGAGGCACGAATCTTGAGCCCGAGACGGCGGAACTGCTCAGGGAAGCGCTGCGGCACGAGGACGAAGACGTACGAGCCGCCGCCGCATACGCCGAAGAGGTGGCCGAAGAGCTCCGTCACGACCCGATGGTCCTCGCAGCCGCGCAGGAGGAGCGGGAGCCGGCGGAGGTGCTGCGCCCGGCGCGGCCCGTGGACGGCGAGGAGGACTGGGTCACGGTACGGCCGGGCGTTCCCGGGCGGGAGGTTCCTCGTCCGGTGAGCTGGTGGCAGATCCCCGCCGGTGTCACCGATCCGCTTCCGGCGTTCACCGTTGATCACGACTGGTTCATCGAGGTCCTCGCGCGTCAGGACGCCCCCTTCTATGAGGAGATCTGGATCGACGAGGACGGCCGTACCGCGATCCACGCCGTGTCGCACGCCGAGCTGGCCGGGCGTCACCTCGCCGTGCACGGCCAGGACGTCGAGGCCGTCATGACCGCCTTCCGGGAGGCGGGCCTTCTGGCCCTCGACGGTCCGCCCGCCGGTCTGGACCGCACCGCCCCCTGACCAAGGCGCGGGTGATTCGCATTCCGTCTTTCACCCGGTGCCTTCCAGGTCGTTCCAGCCCGGACGGAGGGTTGTGCCGTGACGTGAGAGGGAGACCGCGGTGCCGGGCAGGCGCATCGTCACCTGCCCTGAGACAGCACCGGTGGGCGCTGGGGAGGCGGCCTCAGAGAAGTGCCCCCCATCAATCCTCAGGGCCTGAGGCGCGACCTGGCCGGACGGCCTCCGCTCCGGCGCTTCGCCTGACGGACTCCAACTTCTCCTCCAGACCCGCGCCCGTCCTCGGCCCAGGCTTCCGCCGCACCGAGCTCGGCCCGTGGTGAACGCCCAGGATGTGGCCGACAACGCGATTCCTGGCCGCGGCCGAGCCCGCACAGTGGGGCCACGTGAAAGGCATCAGCGTCCGGACCCGGACGGATGGCGGGCTGTGGCTGCGCGGCGGGCCGGCCGTGACGAACACCCGCGAGCCGTGGTGACGGTTCGACGATAAGGCGTTCGCCTGCATCGAGAAGGGCGAGACCCACGACGGGGACGCCGTGCTCGAAACCGTCGTCGTGGACAGGGCCGGACAACGACCCCGCTGAGGATCGCCTGGCGCCAGGTCATGCACGACCCTCACGCGGTCATCGCTTGTCAGCGGTCTCCCGGACCGGTGTGCCGAGGCCGGCAGATGAGGAGGACGAAGGGGGAGGGGTGTCGCGTGCCCACGTCAGTGCGGCAAGGAGCGCAGCGAGCGTGGCGGCGGCCCCGCATCCGGCCCAGAGCGCAGCCGGGTGCAGTCCGGCGCTGCTGAGCGCACCGGCGAGCAGAAACCCCAGTCCCTGCCCGCCGGCCAGGCCCGCGACCGCCACTCCCATGGCTCTGCCGCGGAACTCGGGGGAGACCCGCTGCACGAACAGGGCGTTGAGCGGGGCGGAGAAGGCGCCTCCCACTCCCGAGGCGAAGAGCAGGACGACCACGACAGGAGGGGATGGTTTGGCCCAGAGCGGGATCAGCGCTGCCCCGGCCAGGATGGCGAACGGGATGAGCAGGCGGTCACGCGTACGCGGTGGCACGAGCCGGGTCAGCAGCACGGTGCCGGACGCGAAACCCAGCGCGGCGGACGACAACATCAGTCCCGCCAGGGGTGCACCGCCGCCGAGCGACGTCGCGTAGAGGTAGACGACGGCCTCCGGCGCGTACACGAACATGGAGACCGGCCACACCAGCAGCAGGCAGCCGCGCAACCACGGGTCGGCGAAGACGTAACGTACCCCCGCACGGGAGCCGCCGAGCACCGAGCCCGAGCCGGCGGGCCGCGGGCGCGGACGCAGCCCGGCGGACAGGGCGGCGGAGACGGCGAAGGTGAGGGCGTTGCACGCCAGCGCCCCCTCGGGCCCGATCCAGCCGATGGCCAGGCCGCCGAGCGCCAGGCCCAGCACCTGGCTCAACTGGTGGGTGACGCGGATGAGGCCGTTGCCGGTGACGGCCGCGTCCACGGGCAGGATCTCCGCGATGAGCGCCGACCGCGCCGCCATGAACGGCGGGGTGAACAGGCTCGCGGCATAGAGCAGCACCACGAGAGCCCACACGGGCAGGCCATGGATCAGCATCGCCGAGACCAGCGCCGACCGGGCCAGGTCGCAGGCGATGAGCAGGCCCCGGCGAGGCAGCCGGTCGGCGAGGGCACCGAGCAGCGGGGCCGCGACCAGTGACGGAAGGTAGGCCGAGGCGTAGGCGAGACCGGACAGGATGCCGGAGCCGGTGCGGTCGAGCACCAGCACCGACACGGCCAGCGCGGCGAGCTGGTCCCCGGCGTACGACGAGGCGAGCCCGGCATAAAGAAGGCGGAACTCGCGCACCGCGAAAAGATCTCGATAACGCACCAAGAAGCCCCGATCACGGAAAAGCCTGATGAGCGTGCAGGGGATCACGCCCATCAGGCCGGAGGACATGACGTCCGCTCAGTCCCAGCCGTTGCCCATACGCATGTGTCACCTCCTGAGGAAATCCATGTCAGGCGGCAGGCTATGTGTCCCGCAGGCCATGGTGCATCCGTCACGTGACTGGATGTGGCGCGCCGCCCGCAGCGGCCGGGGACGATGGCCGCTTGGGTGAGCTCACCACCAGTCGGGCGACGGATTCGGAAAGCGGCCGAGCGCTTTAGCGTACGAGTGATATGAGCGAAGAATTGACACCCGCCGCGGTGGTGCGGGCCCATTCCCAGGCGAAGACCAGCGGTGACATCACTGGCGCATTGGCCTGGTGCCATCAGGACGTGATTTTCGAGACGATCGCCTTCCAGTCCGCCGCGCACGGTATCGACGCGGCTCGCAGGCAGTTCCAGGGCTTCCTGGGAGCCTTCCCCGACTACTCCGTCCAGCTTGAGGATCTGCGGGAGATGGATGACCTTGTGCTGGGCGTCGGCAGGATCGCCGGCACCATGAAGGGCCCCCTGGCGGGCATCGAGCCCACCGGGCGCGCCTTCGACCTGCCCTTCGTGTGCCTGTGGTACGTCCACGACGGGCTCATCACATTGGAGCGGTTCTTCTACGACTTCAACGAGATGTGCGAGCATCTCGGCATCGACACCACGACCGCCGCGAACCGCTTCCGCACCTGGCGCGAACGGGCCGACGCCATGATAGCCCGCTGATACTCAGCGCAAGACCGGGACGCCGCCCTGTCGGTCCCTGTCGATGGTGAGGTCGGGCAGGACCCCCACCTCAGCGGTCGGCGATTTCATCAAGCCGCCCGCGTGCGCGGGAAGCGGCCCAGCCCGGCGGCAGAGCGGATCGATCCGGAGCCGGTCTTGAAGGGTCCCCGCGAGCTCGCACACCGCAGGGTCCCACGTCCGGTTCCACGCCCGCAGCCACCGCCGAGAAGCAGGCCAAAGGGCGGGATCGTTTCGCCTGCGGCGTCCAGGCCCGCACGCCGCAACGCGAACGGCCAGGCCGGCCCGTTGTCGGTCTCCGCCAGCAACTCGGTGAGCATCCAGGCGACCAACATGCCTGAGGGACGACTGCGGCGATCGTGCGGATGGGGTTAGCCCCCAAGACGCTGTCGATGAGGATGCCGCAGAGGCTGTTGTCGTGCTCGAAGGAGGACCTGAGAGCTCGGGAGATCCCGCTTCCCGCACGATGGAGGATGGCCTGCGCGGCCCAGCCGGCACTTCGCGGACGCAGGTTCAGCCATGCTGCCGGGCGACGACGGTCGCTTCGGTGACGGCCCGGTGCCGGTGGAGGATGATCCGCCGTGTCCGATATCGTTCGGCTGGCTTCGTGACCGGGGTGAGGCACCTTGAGTCGGCCGATCAGTCCAGGCTCACCTGAAGCAGCCGGCTCCGCGGAACTGGCGGTCGTAGTAGAGGCCCGGCTCTCCCTGGCCCACCCTCGCCTGGACGACCTCGCCGAGCAGGATGGTGTGGTCTCCTGCGGGGAACCGGGCACGGGTGACGCATTGGAGGACGGCGAGGGCGCCTTCGAGGATGGGTGTGCCGTGCTCACCGGTGCTGAACGGCAGGCCGGCGAACTTGTCGTCGTCGTGCTGGGCGAAGCGCCTGGCCACATTCTCCTGTTCGCCGGTCAGGACGTTCACCGCGAATCCGGCGGAGCTGGTGAAGGCCGGGTAGCACTGTGCGGAGCGGGCGAGGCAGACGAGGATCTGCGGCGGGTCGAGCGAGACCGAGCTGAACGAGGTGGCGGTGAAGCCCCAGCGGCGGCCGGCGCCGTCGACGGTGGTCACCACGGTGACGCCGGTGACGTACTTGGCGAGGGCCTGTTTAAAGTCCCGCATGTCAACCGGCATGGCCCGCTCCGATCGCCGGCCGGCGCAGGCCCAGCCGCTCCATGCGGGGCAGCACCTCGTCGCGCAGGATGGGGAAGTCGTCGAGGTAGTTGACCAGGGCGACGGCCATGCCGGTGAGCCCGGCGTCGCTGAGCCGCTTGAAGGTCTGGGCGACATCGTCGGGGTCGCCCTTGACGGGGAAGGTGCCGCCGCCGCTGACCATGCGCTCGAGCATCCGGTCGGCGAGCTCGGGCGGCAACGACTTCTGCCCTGTGCCGAAGATGCTGCGCCGCACCTCCTCGGCCGCCTCCCAGTCGCCCTTCTCCTCGACGATGTAGTGGTAGTACTCCTCGGTCTCCTGGCGGGTCTTGCGGCAGATGACGTGGCCGCTGGCGTACACCGGCATCGACCGGCCGGCATCGGCGCGGACGGCGGTGATCTGGTCGGCGAGGCCCTCAGGCGAGATGATGATCATGAATAGGCAGTCGGCGTGCCGGGCGGCGAACCTGCGGCCGGCCGGGGAGGAGCCGGCGCTGATCAGGGTCGGCCGGTCGCCGCCGTAGGGGCCCGGCAGGGCGAAGACGCCCTTGAGGTCGAAGAAGCTGCCGTGGAAGTCGAACGGCTCGGGCTCTCGCCACAGACGCTTGACCAGCGTCGTCCATTCCTCGGTGTAGGCGTAGCGCTCGTCGTGGTCGCGCATGGGCGTGCCGAACATCGCGAAGTCCGGCCCGGCCGAGCCGGACACGATGTTCAGGCCGAACCTGCCCTTGCCGATGTGGTCGCAGGTCACGGCCTGTCTCGCGGCGAACAGGGGGTGCACGAACGGACTGTGCACCGTGGCGAACACGGTGATGCGCTCGGTCGCCGCGAGCATGCCGGCCGCCCAGCTCAACGCCTCGAAGGTGTGGCCGTCGGTGTCGGAGGCTCCCTTGAGCTGCGACCACTGTGCCAGCGGCAGGATGAACTCCAGGCCGGCCTCGTCGGCCATCTTTCCGAGCGCGGCGTTGTTGTCCCAGGTGGCCTGCCAGCGCTGCTCGGCTGTCGTCTTGGTGAGCCCGCCCCAGACGTTCGGGGCGAACAGGCCGAGCTGGAAGGTGTTGTCACTCATGACGCGCATGTACGTCTCCTGCGGGGGTTGAAGTGGTGCCGCGCGGCTGGACGGCGAGGGCGAAGGACTCCGCGAGCTCGCGAGCCGTTCTGCGGCGGTAGGCGGGGCCGGGACTGGACCCGGCGGTGGCATGGGAGAGTGCTTCGGCCGCGATCGGGCCGCCGAACAGGGTCATCAGCAGGCGGAGCCGCATGGGGCGGATCGTGCCGCGGCGCAGGTGCTCCTCCAGCCACTGCTCGATGAGCCCGACCGTGCTGGCCACGTAGCTCTCGCGGACGTAGCGGCCGAGGGCACTGTCCGGCCTGGCCAGCACTTCGGCCAGCATGGGCGCGATCGCGGGGGTGTCGAGCACGGCGTCGAGGATCGCCAGGTAGACCGCCTGCGCGCTGGCGGTCAGGTCGGCGGGCGGGTCCGCCAGTGCGGCGGCGATGCCGTCCATGGGGCTGTAGTGCTTGAAGATCGCGACAAGAAGGGCGTCCCTGCCGCCGATCTGCGCGTGGATCGCCTGCACGCTGCATTCCGCGGCGGCCGCCACGTCCTCCAGCGTGGTGCCGCCGACGCCGCGCTTGGCGATCAGGTCGGCCGCGGCGGCGATCGCCCGATCCGCCACGCGTTGGCGGGGTGCTCCCTGCGCGCCCAGTTCGGCGAGCGCGGCGTCCAGTGCTTTGCGGCTGCCGATCTGGCGCAGCAACGTGGAGCGCGACACCCCGTACAGGGCGGCGATCTCCTCCAGGTGCAGTGCCGCCAGCGGGCCCGCGCCCGTCTCCTCGGCGCGGGCGAGCAACTGCCGGGCGATCTCTTCCACCAAAGCCATGGAATGAGACTAGATGTTAAATCAACCTCATTTCAAGTGTCATGCGGGGGGAGTGCTGGACCGGCCGGCCGCAGGGGGCCTGTACGGGCAGGTCAGGGCATACACCTCGCCGGTGTCGTCCTGAATGGCCAGCACCATCGAGCGGGGCTGCCAGTACTCGCGCACGC
The DNA here is from genome assembly GCF_012034275.1 of Nonomuraea composti. Classification (NCBI taxonomy): domain Bacteria; kingdom Bacillati; phylum Actinomycetota; class Actinomycetes; order Streptosporangiales; family Streptosporangiaceae; genus Nonomuraea; species Nonomuraea composti. The sequence goes on from NZ_JAATEP010000044.1 coordinate 56,449, forward strand.
CTGAGGTTGTACTGGGCAGCCTGACCAGGTCGATGCCGAGCCCGGCCGCCGCCACCCGCAGCGCCTCGAACGGCAGGGCCGGCTCCAGAGGGCCATACCTGGCCTCGATCGGCCCGGCGGCGACCTCGGACCCGATAGAGGCGAGGCGGTGGAGCTGGACCGTGAAGTGGGTGCCCCGCCAGCCGTCGTCGCCGCGTTCCCAGAAGAACTCGACGAGCCCGTGGTCGCGCCACATGAAGTCGCCCTGGCGGTTCTCGGCGGGCGTGGGCTCGAGTATCGCGCTGACCTGGTCAGGGGTGCAGGTGTGGTCGGCGCCGAGCACGTCGCCGCGGGCCACGACGTCCAGCGCGAAACTCAGGGTGCTCACTCGCCATCCAATCAGCATGGTGCGGGTCAGGGTTGACCCGCGGGGTTGTGTTCGTGGGGCGCTTCGTGTTGGAGGAGCGTCGGCGTGGCCCGGCCGCGCGGGCTTCGGCTCAGCTCGGGCGCGGGGCGCCGTGGCGCAGGCCGTCGAGCGGGCGGGTGCGGGCGTCGCTCCTGCGGGTGCGGGCGTCGTCGAAGACGGGTGAGTCCGTCGCCATGATGCTCTCCAGCGCGACGGACATCCCCTTGCCCACGGCGGCGTGGTCCACGAGCAGCGGCAGGAACCGCCGCAGGGCCTCTTCCGGGGCGTGCCGGTTCAGCAGGTCGCCGGGGGCGGCGCACAGGTCGTCGACCTCCTTGCGGTAGACCTCCTCGATCAGCGCCTCGCGGGTCCCGAAGTGGCGGTAGAGCATGCCGACGGGGACGCCGGCGCTGCGGGCGATGTCCTCGACGTGCACGTCGGTGTCGCCGGCGAGGAACGCTTGGCGGGCCGGGGACAGCAGTGCCTCGCGGTTGCGTCGCGCGTCGGCGCGCAGCGGGCGTGATGACGGCCTCGCGCAGCCGGCCCGAGCAGGACGGCGGCGCCACCGCCCACCTCCGGCACCGGGCCGAGGAGCGGGGCGCGACCACCGAGGAGGTCCCGCAGCAGATGGTGGACCACCTGAACGTTCCGCGAGCTGCTCACGAAACGAAATCACCGGCGTTCTCCACAGCCGGGCAGCGGGCCCCGTCCGTCGGCAACGTGCCGGCGATCAGGTAGCGGTCGATCGCGTCGCGCGCGCAGGCGCTGCGGTAGTAGACACTGTGCCCGCCGCCCTCGTACGTCAGCAGCCGCGCCTCCCGGCCGATCTGCCGGGCCACGTTACTCGCCCACGCGTAGCCGGTGGAGGGATCGTGCAAGGAGTTGGCCAGCAGCAGCACGGGAGCGCCCGACACGCGCAGCCGGTGTTGCGGGTTGGGGACCGGCGCGGGCTCGGCGAGGCACGCCATCGTGAACGAGTACGTCAGCGGGCTGACCAGCATGTCGGGGGCGAGGCGTTTCATGCGGCGCAAGTGGGCCGCGAACTCGGGATAGCCGCGGATCGGCAGGTGGAAGTCCTCGCAGACGATCTGCAGGGGATTGGCGACGAGCCCCTCCCGCAGATGTTCCCGCCGGAGGGTGAAGGTCTCCGGCAATGCCGACCGAGGTGTGGCGCCGCTGTCGATCGCGGCCATCAGCTCGGCGAGCTGCTGCCAGTAGGACCCGTACGCGGCGCTGAAGGGAAGCCTGATGAGCTCCAGCGTGGTCAGGACGAAGGAGGGGTCACCGGGGTAGTGCACCTGCCCGCGTCCGGCCCGCTCCAGCAGGCTGCTCCAGAAGGCGCGCACGTCCTGGCCGTGCAGCGCGCAGGAGCTTTCCCGCTCGCACCAGGTCACGAACTCGTCGAAGGAGTCCTGGGCCGTGGCGGCTCCCGTGCCGAGGAACGCGGCGGTGCCGAGGCTGTGGTCCACGTTGCTGTCCAGAGCGAGCGCCCGGACCCGGCCGGGGAAGCGCTCGGCGTAGAGCTGGCCGATCAACGTGCCGTAGGACAGGCCGTAGAAGGTGAGCCGCGTGTCGCCGACGGCGGCGCGCAGCGCATCCACGTCGTTGACCACGCTGGCGGTGTCGACGTGGTCGAACAGCGGCCCGGTCCGGGCCCGGCAGTCGGCGCGAAGCCGCCTGCTGTAGTCGAGCCACAGGTCGAAGTCGGCCTGGCTCTTCATGAACGGGTCCGCCGGTGCCTGCTGGACCACGTCGGCGGAGCACACGACGGGGTTGCTGCGTGCCACGCCGCGAGGGTCGAAGCCGATGAGGTCGAACCTGCGGGTGAGCTCCTCGCTGAAGAAGGCGGTACGCCTCAGGACGAAGTCGACGCCGGATTCCCCGGGGCCGCCCGGGTTGACGATCAGCGAGCCGGTCCTGGCGGCGGGGTCGGTGGCCTTGCGCCTGGCCACCGCCAGGTCCACGGTGGGCCCGCCCGGCGTCCGCCAGTCGATGGGAACGGTCAGCGTGCCGCACTCGGCCGCCGGGTTCTCGGCGCAGGGGGTCCAGGTGATGTCGTTGGTGGTGCCGGCCGCCGCGCGGGTCAGCGGGAACACGGACGTCGCCATCGTCATGACGACGGCGAGGAACAAGAGGGGTCTTCGCATGCGTCTCCGATCGCCGGGAGCGTCGCAGGGTGGGGTCACCCCTACTCGTGATCTTCACGCTAGCCGCAGGGACACGGCGGCGCTCACATGATCGACTGGTGGCCCTCCGGACGAGAAGGGAACCGAAGATGGAACAGCATGATCGGCGGGCCGTGCTTGGAACGGCGGCCACGCTGCTGGCGGGTGGCATGACCGTGTTGGCGGGTGGGCCCGCGCAGGCGGACGCCTCCGGGGAGCAGGCCAGGGAGTCGTTCCGGGTGGTGGACCGCCGGGGGCGGCAGCGTTTCCTGGCGAGCTCCACCAAACCGCCGGTGATCATCGGGGGCAGGACGTACCCCGCCGACCAGCGTCAGGGCCCTGAGGGCACGTACCTGATCTTCAACGACGGGGACGGCAGCGAGAAGGGCGGCATCGTCGCCTCCTCGGCCGGGGCGAGCCTGTCGCTCGACTACGGCAACGCGCAGGCGATCACGATGGCCGCCCGCTGGGAAGGCGTCCACGGCGCGGCGATGCTGGAGATGAAGCACATGCCCGATCCGGCGCTCCCGGTCGAGCAGGTGCCCGCCATGCCGCCCCGCGTCCAGCTCGGTTACAGCACCGCGGAAGGTGCCTTCCTGGTGCTCAGCGACTCTCGGGGGCGCCCGAGGATCGTGCTGGAGATCGACGCGGACGACACGCCGGTGATCAAGGTGCTGGACCCCGAGGGCAACGTGACCGGCCGGCTGTGAGGCCGGAACGTGATGGGATGAGATCCGCCCGTTCGCCGGGCGGCAGGCGCGGTAGCGTGCTGTTCATGATCGAGAATGGCGGGACGGAACAAGCCGAGCGGCCGGACACCCCTGTGTCCGGCGACCTGGGCAGCTCCCCTCGGGTGACATTACGCCGGATCACCGGCCGCGACCAGGACGAGTGGCTCGAACGCGTCCGTGCCGGTGTCGACCAGCACCGGGCGAGGATGACCCTGCCCGCGACACCGGAGGACTTCCAGGCGTTCGTCGATCGATTCGACGAGGGGCGAACCGCTGAGGGCCTGCTGGTCTGTCTGCGCGACACGGGCGCCATCGCCGGGAACATCAACATCAACAGCATCATCCGCGGACGCGCGCAAACCGCCTCGCTCGGCTACGCGGCCTTCGCGCCCTACGCCGGTCGCGGGTACATGACAGAGGGCCTCGGCATGGTGCTGCGCCACGCGTTCGAGGAGCTGCGGTTGCACCGGCTGGAAGCGCAGATCCGGCCCGACAACCACGCGTCGATCAGACTCGTCCAGCGTCACGGCTTCCGCTACGAGGGTTACTCGCCCGATCTGCTGTTCATCGACGGCGCCTGGCGAGGTCATGGACGCTGGGCCATCACCAACGACATGGCCGGCATCGTTCCCAGCGTCCCGCACCCGACCCTGCCCGGCCGCTGAGGCGCCGCTCACCGGCCGGCTCCCGGTGTCCAGCCCGGTCACTTTACAGATTCACGCTCGTGGCCCGGATCGGTAGCTTCGCGTGCGCGGACGTCGGCAGCGATGGCCGCCTGCGTTGGGGGATGGCTTGGTGAACAATCGGTCGGATCGTGCGATGGACTTCTGGCGGCGGCTGTAGATGCGCGCCCTGCAAGGCCTGCTGCGCGTGGCCGTCCGGCGCCGCTACGCCGGCCTGCGGCACATCCCTCGCCACGGCGGGGTGAGCATCGTCGCCAATCACGTGTCGAAGGTGGACTCGCTCGTGATCGCCGGTTTCGTGGGCGCGGCGGGCCGCTTCTCGCCGCGGTTCCCGGCCAAGGCGCCGCTGTTCGACGTGCCCCTGCTCTGGCCCGCGAAGCGGAAGAGGGCAAGAGCCTGCGCACATGAAAGGGTCAGGCCAGCCAGTCGGAGCCGGCGCGAAGCCAGGACCCTCCGAGAAGAGCCGTGCACAGCGCGTCCGCCCTGCGGGCGCCGGCCAGCCGGGTGCAGAGGTCGTGAAGTGGCCGGGCGAAGTAGCGAACCTCTGCCGCGGCCTGCCGAACGGCCGAATCCAGCGCCCGGCGGGTGATCCAGGCGAGCTCAGGGCCCGGATCGTGCTCGGTCGGGCCGGTCAGCAGGAGCTTGTCGCCGTCGGCCGTGACATTGAGCCAGGGGTGGCCGATCCACACCATCGACGGCGAACCCTCGCGATGCCGGGCGGCGTCGCGCCAGCTCGCCAGGTCCGTGAGGTCGCTGCAGCAGCCCGGTGCCACGAGAGGCCGTCCGGCCGCCATGAGGCGGTATCCCCCTGCCACACAGCCGACCTCCTCGAAGACCTCCTCGAAGGTGTCCGCGCCGGCCAGGCGCTCCGCGAGGTCGTCATCGCCGAGGGAGCGCCGGAGGGTGGCGCGGACCAGCAGCGTCAGGTGTCGTTCGTCCAGGAAGCCGGACAGTGGGACGAACTGCGCGCTGGCCGTCGTCGGCTCCGGCAGGCCCGCCGCGGCGATCCGCTCTGACCAGTAGGCGTCCCAGAGCGACTCGTCGGCGGGCGGCGCCGGGTAGTCCTCGATCAGGTCGTGCACCAGGCCGGACAGTACGTCGATCACCGGCACCAGACGTACATCATCGTGGACCACCGGCGCCGGCGGCGGGGCGGCGGGGGGCTGCGCGGTCGCGCGCAGCGCCTCCTCGTACTGGCGGCGGGCGAAGACGAACGGCCCGAGTACGGCGGACAGGTCCCAGTCCCTGGAGTTGTTACGGAACCCCGACCAGCGCACCTCCGCCTCCGTGACCTCGATCCTGGCCAGCAGCGCCCAGCACTCCAGGATGCCGCACGCGCACCCGAGCAGCATGGTCTCGCCGTCCTCCTGGTCGTAGGTGACCTCCACGGGCTCGCCCAGGAAGTGCCGGGCCGGCCAGCAGGTCGAGCGCCCCGGCAGGTAGCCGTACTCGCCGGCCAGCAGGGGCGCGGGCTCGGGGGCGAACTCCCCGGCGCGCTCGAGCTGCTCCTGCCGCGCGTACGGCAGCTCCGCCGCACGCACGAGGTCGAGCAACGGGACGCCGTCGATGAGGATCTCATCGCGGCCGCTATCCAGCCGGAACTCGATCTCCCGCACTCCCGCCTCCTGATCGCAGAACCCCTTTTCGGCACCTGTCCACGTAAGCATGCCGGAGAGCTGGTAGGGCCAGCCCTACCCGTCCGGTGGGGGCTGCCGGATGGGTGGCGGCGGGCGCCTGCGCCACACTGGTGATCATGGACGAGCACGCGGTCGTCCTGGAGGACGTGTCCAGGACATACGGGAGGGGCGCCGCCAAGGTGGCGGCGTTGCGGCAGGTGAGCGTCACTCTGCCGCGTGGTGGTTTCACCGCGGTGATGGGCCCGTCCGGGTCGGGGAAGAGCACGCTGCTGCAGTGCGCGGCGGGGTTGGAGCGCCCGGATTCCGGTACGGTGCGCGTCGCCGGGCAGGACATCACCGGGCTGGGGGAGCGGGAGCTGGCGGTCCTGCGGCGCGATCGGGTCGGCGTCATCTTCCAGGCGTTCAACCTGGTGCCGTCGCTGACCGCGTGGCAGAACGTGGTCCTGCCCAGCCGGCTGGCCCGGCGGCGGCCGGACCCGTCGCGGGTGCGTGAGCTGCTGGCCAGGGTCGGGCTGGCCGGGCGGGAACGGCATCGCCCGGCGCAGTTGTCCGGCGGCCAGCAGCAGCGGGTGGCGATCGCCCGCGCCCTGCTCGGCAGGCCGCAGGTGCTGTTCGCCGACGAGCCGACCGGTGCGCTGGACCGGGCCAGCGGGCACGAGGTGCTGACGTTGCTGCGGGAGGCGGCCGACGACTTCGGCCAGACGGTGGTGATGGTGACGCACGATCCGCAGGCGGCGGCCCGCGCCGACCGGGTGCTGATGCTGAGCGACGGGCGGATCGTCGAGGTCCTGGAGCGGCCCTCGGCCGAGCGGATCGGCGCGTGGCTGGGGGAGCGGCGATGATGCTCGTCCTGGCCTGGAACAACGTCCGGGACGGCCGGGCGGGGCTGGCCGCGTCGTTCACGTCCGTGCTGCTGGCGGTGATGCTGGTGGCCGGCGGCGGCCTGCTGATCGCCGGCGCGGACACGCGCGCGGACCTCGACGGCATCGTGGGGCTGCTGGCGGTGTCGGCGGCGGTGTCGGCCTTCGTGTCGGTGTTCGTGGTGGCGGGCACGCTGAGCCTGCACGTCCTGCGGCAGCGCAGGACATGGGCGCTGCTGCGGTCGGTCGGCATGACGCCGCGGCAGGTCAGGCGGCTGGTCATGGCGGAGGCGCTGATGCTGGGCGTGCTGGCCGCCGTGCCGGGCTGCGTGCTGGCGGTGCCGTACGCGCTGGTGATGGGCGCAGTCCTGCGGGTGACCGGGCTGGCGCCCGGCGGTGTCCCGGTGCGGATCACGGCGGGGCCGTTCGTGCCGGCGCTGGTGGCCGGGCTGGTGGTGACGTTGCTGGCGGCCCGGGTCGCGGCGCGCAAGGCGACGAGGGTCGGGCCGCTGGAGGTGCTGCGCGACAGCGCGGCGCAGCGGCGGCTGCTGCCGTGGCCGCGCGCGGTGGCGGGGGTGGCGGCGCTGGCCGCCGGGATCGTGCTGGTGGAGCTGGTGCCTCGGGTCAAGCCTGCGGACGCGCCGCCGACAGGGCTGGGAGCGGCGATGATGTTGTGCGTGGCCGCCTCCGCGCTGGGCCCGGTGCTGCTGCGGGCGCTGGGCGGGCTGCTCGGCGCGGTGGCGGCCCGGCTCGACCCGGGGCCGGGGACGCTGGCCGCGTCCTGGATGGTGACGCAGCCGCGGCGGGCGATGTCGGCCGCGTCCCCGGTGGTGCTGACCGTGGCGCTGTCGTGCACCTTTCTGTTCGCCGTGGCGACCAGCGACGCGGTGGCCGGCGTCACCCGTACCGGCGCGTCGGCGTGGGCGGCGCCGACGCTGGTGGGGTCGGCGGTGATCTACACCGTGGTCGCGGTGCTGAACGCGACCGCGATGTCGGTGGCCGAGCGGGGCGAGGAGATGCGGACGCTGCGTACCGTGGGCGCCAAGCCCCGGCAACTGGTCCGGGCGCTGTGCTGGGAGACGCTGCTCGTGACCGGGGTCGGCGCGCTGCTCGGGACGGCGATCGCCGCCGCGTCGCTGAGCGCGCTGGGCGAGGCGCTGACCGGCGAGCCGTGGTTCGCCTATTCCCTGCCGCAGTACGCCGGCCTGGTGGCGATCTGCGCCGCGAGCGGCCTGGCCGCCACCTTGGGCGCCGCGCGCCGGGCCCAGCGCGGATGACGCCCGCCACCGGGGCGCTGCACGAGGGCCGCCCGCTACCGTACGCGGGTGCCGTTTGCGCGGTGAGCGGGGTTGTGGTGCATTGGTGGCGTGGCATGGGCGATCTTGCGGGGATGGCTGACCCACGCCTGGGCAGCGGACATCGCCCTGGCCCTGGCCGTGCTGGTGGCCGAGCTCGGCTCGTTCAGCGGGCGGCCCGGCACGGAAGCGGTGCTGATCACGCTCGCCGCTGCGGGCCTCGTCCCGCTGCGGCGCCGCCATCCGGTGGCCGTGGCGCTGCTCGTCGGCTGCCTGTACGTCGTGGCCTACCGGATGCCGGTGCCCGACGCGCCGGTGAGCGCCATCCTCATCGCGCTGTACGCGGTGGGCCGGCACAGCTCCGCGGCGGCGGCCGTGGCCGTGGCCGTGGGCGCGCTCGTCGGCGGTGCTCTCGTGCACAGGGTGAGCTGGGCGTACGGCGCCGCGATGGCACTGAGCCTGACGTTGCCGCCGGCGCTGCCCGTGGCGGCCGGGCACATCGTGCGCCTGCGTGCGGAGCTGGCGCGGCGCAGGCAGCGGCAGGCGGCCGAGAACGCGGTCCGCGCGGAGCGCCGGCGCATCGCCCGCGAGCTCCACGACGTGATCGCCCACCACGTCAGCGTCGTGAACCTCTACATGGGCGCGGCCAGAAGGACGATCCCCGCCGACCCGGAGCGGGCCCGGCAGGCCCTGCTGACCGGCGAGGACACCGCCCGCCAGGCGATGGCGGAGATGCGCCGGCTGCTGGAGGTGCTGCGTACCGACGGGGAGCAGGTCGAGAGCCAGGCGGGGGCCGGCGCGGCCGGGCTGCCGGCGCTGGTCGAGGAGTCCGGCAACGCGCAGCTGCGGGTCACCGGCACGGCGGTCGAGCTGCCGGCGGCCGTGGACCACGCGATCTACCGCCTCGTCCAGGAGGCGCTCACCAACACCCGCAAGCACGCCGCGGGCGCCCGCTCCACGGTGCGGCTGGCCTACCGGCCCGGTCTGGTGGAGGTGGAGGTCGCCGACGACGGGCGGGCGCCGTCCGGCGGGGGAGAGCTGGGGCTGGGGCTGGCGGGGATGGCCGAACGGGTGTCGTTGTGCGGCGGAGAGCTGCGTGCCGGGCCCGCGCCCGAGGGAGGATTCGTGGTGAGCGCCCGCATCCCGCTGACGGAGGTGACGTGATCAAGGTACTGCTGGTGGACGACCACGCCGTGGTGCGGGCCGGGTTGCGGCTGCTGCTGGAAACCGCGTCGGGGCTGGCCACGGTGGGGGAGGCCGCCGACGGCGTGGACGCGGTGCGGCAGTGCCATGCCGTACGACCCGACGTGGTCCTCATGGACCTGCACCTGCCGGTCATGGACGGGGTGGCCGCCACCGAGCGCATCGTGGCCGAGCTGCCGGGGACGAAGGTGCTGGCGTTGAGCACGTTCGACCTGGAGGAGCAGGTCGTGGCGGCGCTGCGGGCGGGGGCGTCGGGGTTCCTGCCCAAGGACGTCTCGCCGGAGGAGTTGATCGACGGCATCAGGATCGTGCACCGGGGGGAGGCGGCGGTGGCGCCCCGGCTGCTGGTCGGCCTGATCGGCACGTTCGTCCGCCCTTCCCGCTCGCGCGCGGTCACGGTCCCCGCGGAGCTGGCGGCGCTCAGCGAGCGGGAGCGGCAGGTGCTGGAGCTCATCGCGCGCGGGCTGTCCAACCAGGAGATCGCCGGCGAGACCGGGCTGGCGGTCTCGACGGTGAAGAACCGCGTCAGCGACCTGTTCACCAAGCTGCGGTTGCGGGACCGGGCGCAGGCGGTGATCGTCGCGTACGAGGCCGGCCTCGTCACCCCAGGCGACCGTTGAGCAGGCGCTCTTGGGAGCGGAGGTCGTGGCCGCCATTGATCGTCCTCTCTCGTGGGATGCGTCCGGCGTCGGGGTGGAAGTGGGGGAGGGCGGCGAAGGGAGTCGTGGTGAAGCCCTGCCAGTGCATCTCCATGGCGGTGGGGTTGTCGGGGCGGGGGACGTGGTCAAGGAGACCGCGACTGTCTCTCGGCAGTCCTGCTGCGGACCGGTTCGGGGTGACATAGTCGGCCGGCCTGATGAAGCTCTGGATCGACCACCCAGGCGGGCCGAGCTGGCGCCTCCCTTCCTGGAGGCGATTCCGTTCAGATGCGGGGCCGGAGGGTGCGCCGGACGGCGACGCCGCCCAGGGCGAGAGCGGGGACGAGCAGGATGGCGGCCTCGGTCCACTGGAACTGCCAGAACCTGTCGGCAGGGTGGAATTCGGCCACCTGCCGGTAGCCATGGCTGAACGAGCACGTGGCGTACGTCTTGGCCGTCTCCTCTGTTCCGTCCGTCCCGCAAGGGCCGGTGAGCGCGCGTGTCACCTGCTCATGGGTGAAGGTCGCGCCGTTCCTGTCGGTCCAGTAGGGGTTCACGAAGAGGGAGTCCTCCGGGGCGGGATCCTCCATGGCCTTGGTCTGCACGGCGCGTTGCGGCGCCGCGTAGGAGGGTGGGGCGTGGAGCAGCCCGAAGAACGCCAGCGCGCACACCGCCAGGGTCGCCGCCATCGCCGGCAGGGTGCGCCGGAGCAGCGCGCCCATGGCCATGCCGCCCGATCATGGCCGGGGCCAGCAGCGGAAGCCAGCCGAGCAGCTCACCCAACGGCCGGATGCGTTCGTTCATCTCTATGGTGAAGGTGCTGCATGGGGCTGTGTACGGCATGCAGCCGGCCGCCGGAGTGTTCCGGGCGGCGAACTCGGCCGTGCCCAGAGCGCTGATGAGCAGCGCCACGCCGAGGACGGCCAGCAGCGCCGTGGTGAGGAGCACCTGCATGCGGTGCTGCCGCCAGGTAAGCCACAACACTTCCATGTCTCCTAGCGGTCAGGTGGTGGTCAGGGCCGGACGGGGCAGCGCCGTGGCGTCGGGGTGGCGCAGGTAGGCCAGCACCAGCTCCTCCAGGCTCACGCAGGACGCCCTCCATCGCGGGTCGTGCGACGGCGTTCCCGTGCCGGTGCGGGCCAGCAGGACGGCCTGCCGTCCGCTGCGGTTGTCGCTGATCACCGGGATTCTGGCCGCGATGCCGTCGGCGAGCTCGGCCGGTCCGGTCAGCATCCGGTGGGCGGCGAGCAGTTCGTCGACCTCGCCGCTGATCTGGACGTGGCCGCGGTTGAGCACCACCAGCCAGTCGCAGGTGTCGGTCAGGTCGGAGACCACGTGGGAGGACAGCACGACGGTCATCCGCGTCTCGGCCACCGCCGCCATCAGGGAGCGGGTAAAAGGGTATTGGGGCGTACGATCTTCGTCAACCGGCTCGGTGGGTGAGGGCGGTGGAGATCCGGGCGGTCGTCGGCGCGTCGATGACGTCGGTCAGCCGCCCGTCGCTGAGGATCAGCACCCGGTCGGCGCGAGAGGCGACGGCCGGGTCGTGGGTGACCATGATGACCGTCTGCCCCAGGACGTCGACCACCAGACGCAACTGGGTCAGGACCTCCTGCCCCGACCGGGTGTCGAGGTTGCCGGTCGGCTCGTCGGCGAAGACCACCTCCGGCTGGGCCACCAGCGCGCGGCAGATGGCCACCCGCTGCTGCTGCCCTCCCGACAGCTCGTGCGGCCGGCGGTTGACCTGGTCGGCGATGCCGGTCCGGCGCACCAGCTCCTCCACCCAGCCGGGCCGGGCCCTCGTCCCGGTCAGCCGCAGCGGCAGCTCGATGTTCTCCCGGGCGGTGAGCGCGGGCAGCAGGTTGAACGCCTGGAAGACGAACCCGATGCGCCGGCCGCGCAGCCTGGACAGCTCGGCCTCGGTCAGCGTCGTGAGGTCGGCGCCGCCCACCCGTACCGAGCCCGCCGTGGGACGAATGAGCCCGGCGGCACACTGCAGCAGCGTGGTCTTACCCGAGCCCGACGGCCCCATCACCGCCGTGAACGAGCCCCGGGGGAACCCGTGGCTGACCTCGTGCAACGCCGTCACGGCCGAGGGCCCCGTACCGTAGACCTTGCCGACGCCGTCGAGGAGCACCGCCGGCTCCGGATCGACGTTCATGCCATCTCCTGCCTGTTGTTCCTCATGACCCCGCGGATGACCAGCAGTGACCCGGCGACCGTGCCCGCGAGGGCACCGCCTCCGAGCGCGGCCAGCCAGCCGAACGGGATGAACGACAACGTCCCGGCCAGGCCGCCGGGCTCGCTCGCGGCCTGCACGGCCACCAGCCACGCGCAGGCGGCCAGGGCGAGCACGAGGACGGGCACGACGGTGAGCACGCTCTCCCAGCAGGCCATGCCCGCCAACCGGCCGCGCCGCATGCCGAGCTGCCGCAGGCCGGTGAACTCCCGCCGCCGGTCCACGAGCGCCAGGCACAGGCTGTTGACCGCGGCCACCGCGCAGAACAACGCGACCAGGACGGAGAGGTACGGCATGAGGCGGTTGCGCGCCGCGTTCTCCTCGCTCTTGCGCCACATGTACTCCTGCCTGGTGAGGGACTCGACGGCCGAACGCGCGTCCACGACCTCGCCGGGGTCGGCGCCGCGCACGTAGATCCGCTCGTGCAGGTTCGACGTCAGGTGGGTGCCGGCGATCGCCCCGGCCGGCAGCAGCATCAGCCCCACCTCGGGAGTGGCCGTGTAGATCGTGGTCACCGTGAAGGAGGAGTCCTGGGCCGTTCCGGGCAAGCGGATCCGTAGTCGCGACCCCAGCCCGGCCCCGGCGCGGGCGGCCAGCGCGTCGCTCATGGCGATCTCGTCCGTGCCCAGGTCGCGGGGTGGCCGGCCGCGTACCGGCAGATCGAGGACCTGGGTGAGGTCGCCGGTGACCAGCGTGACGGAGGCGGGCGGCAGCGGCTCCCGGGCGGCCGGCCGGCCCTCGACCGACACCGCCGCCGGCATCGAGCCGATCCCGACCGCGGCGGACGTCCCCTCGTGCGCCAGGACGCGGCGCCGCAGCACCTCCGACAGCGCGCCCGCGCCAGGAGTGGGCCGCAGCACGAAGTCGGCGCGGACGTCGCGGACGGCCTGCGCGGCCACCCGCCAGTCGTAGAAGAGCTGCGTGCCGGTGACCACGCCCACCAGCGCCACGCCGAGCGTCAGCGACGCCACCGCCCCGGCGTACCTGCGATGGTTGAACACCACGGCGGCGGCCGCGAGATGACCGCTCACCGGTGACAGGCGGGCGACGACGGGACGCACCAGCCTGCCCGCGACCAGCACACCCCACGGCGCCAGCAGGCCGGCCGCGGACACGGTCAGCCCCAGCGTGGCGAACTGCAGGCCCATGAGGGCGGGCCCGTCCGGCGCGAACAGGTCCGACAGCAGGACCGCCGACAGGGCGCCGGCGCCCGCCAGCAGCGCCAGGCCGGTCAGCAACCGTCCCTTGCCGAGCGTCCGGCCCTCGGCCGGAGCCTCGGCAAGGGCGTCGCCCGGGCGGATGCGCAGCGCGCGCCGCACCGAGATCAGGTTCGCCGTCAGGGCCATGGCCAGGGCGAGCGCGAGCGTCCCCGCCATGGGCGCCGGGCGGTAGCCGACCTCGAACGCCACACTCACGGCACCGAAGTCGCGGAAGCGGGCCGCGACGGCCGGCGCGAGGAGCATGCCGAGCGGGACCGCCACGGCGGCGGCCACGACGGCGAGCGACACCCCTTCGGCGAGCAGCATGCGGCGGATCTGCCCGGGCCGGGCACCGATCGCCCGCAGCACGGCGATCTCCATGCCGCGCCGCCGGACCGACACGCCCATGGCGGCGGCGATCATTCCGGTCGAGATCAGGGCCGTGATCCACACCGAGAACCACAGGGTGTTGAACCCGGCGGGGGAAGGGAAGTTGTTCTCCTGTTCGCCGCGGTCCGCGCCGGTGGCGACGCTCACCACGGGCAGGCCGGGCGCGTTGTACGGCTGGACGGCCCGTGCCACAGCCGCCCGCAGTGCCTGCGTCCCGACACCTGGCCGGGGGAAGACGCCGAGCGCGTCAGCACCGCGCCGGCCTCCGAGCAGCTCGGTGACGTGGCCGTCGGCGAAGAACAGCGCCGACTGGTACCGCCAGGCCGAACGGGCGGCCGCCACGCCGACCACCTCGCAGGTACGGATGGTCCCCGCCACGGTGACCTCCACCCGGTCCCCGACCCCGAGCCTCGCGGCGGCGGCGAGCCGCGCGTCGACGACCACCTCGTCCCGGGCCAGCGGCGGCCGCCCGTCACGGAGCGCGAACGGCGTCAGCCGGGCGCTCGACCAGCCATGCCCCCACGGCCAGGCGTTCTGGTCACCGGGCACCCGCACCGGGCGCCCGTGAACGGACAGGCCGGCAGGGAAGCTTCGCTCGGGCACCGCGGCCCCCACCTCCGGGAGCGAGCGGACCGACGCCACCAGGGCGGGCGAGATCCCCCCTCCGGCCGTGCCGGCCACCAGCGGGACGCCCGCGTACCGCTCCACCGGCACCTGCCGCCGGTCCGTGGTGTCGACCACGAACCACAGGGCGGCGACCGCGGTCGCCGCGACGACCAGCGTGACCCAGGTGCCGATCAGGCTTCCCGGATGCCATCGCAGCGTCCGCCACGCCAGCCACGTCACCATTCACCATCCCCGAATCGATTGACGCCTCCAGCGTGGCGACTGTCATGCTCCGTTTCTTCGGCCGTAGGGAGGATCGTGACGCGGCACCCGGGTCACCATCGGCGAGCCGGACGGGACCGTGGTACCAGTCCGGGATGCTCATTTGGAGGGATATGCGATCCACATTGGCGGGTTCGAGGACCGTCTCCCTCGTACTGGATCTCCTGAAGCGCAGCAGATAGGTCAGCCCGGCCTGGGAAGCCGGCACCAACCCGCACACGCGAAGAGAGGGGTGAGTGAAGTCCGGTCATGCTACAGATTCGCCACCGCTACCCGGGTCGATAGCTTCGCGTGCGCGTACCGCGGCACCGCACGACGGTTCACTGCGGGTTCACGCGGCTTCAGCGAAAGCGCGGTGCTCGCCGCGGCCGTCTTCACGAGGAGCCGCTGAGTCGTGTGCTTGGGGGATGGCTTGGTGAACAGTCGCTCGGATCGTGCGCCGGACTTCTGGCAGCGGATGTCGATGGCGGCCTTGCAGGGCGTGCTGCGCCTGGCCACCCGACGTCGCTACGCCGGCCTCGAACACATCCCGCGCGACGGAGCCGTGATCATCGTCGCCAATCACGTGTCGAAGGTGGATTCGCTGGTGATAGCCGGCTTCATGGGCGCGGCGGGCCGCTGGCCGCGATTCCTGGCCAAGGCGCCGCTGTTCGACGTACCCCTGCTGGGCCGCTTCCTGCTCAGGATGCGGCAGATCCCCGTCAACCGCGGCGGCGCCGACGCAGGACGGGTGCTCGTCGTGGCTGCCGAGGCGTTGCGGGCGGGCGACGTCGTCGTCATCTATCCCGAAGGCGGTACCCCCAAGCCGTGGGAGGACAAGATGCGCCGCAAGGGCAAGACGGGCGCGGCCCGCCTGCTGCTGAGCACCGGCGCGCCGATCGTTCCGGTCGCGAGCTGGGGCCCGCAGAACATCCTGGACCCGGAGACGGGCCGCCTGCGGCTACGGCTCCGCACGCCGGTGACCGTGGTGGCCGGGCCGCCTCTGCCGATATCGTACGAGGATGGCAGCGGCGCCGATCTTCACGCGGTCACCGAAGAGATCATGCGGGCGTTGCGCCGGCTGGCGAGCGAAGCGGAAGACTCCTGCGAGCCCGCCATGCGGCACGGCCTCATGAGGAGGTGAGATGCCGGACCACCGGCCGTACCGTGGCACCGCGCACCCGGCGGCGCCACGCGGCGCGCTCAAGGCCGTCCTGATCGTGGCCGCCCTCGCCGGTGTGGCGTCGGTCGTGGCGGGGCTGCTGATCGTGTTGCGGTCGCCCGGCGAGTACGGCCTGCCGCGCGACAGGGACACCCTGAACCTGCCAGCGCAGCCCGAGCAGAGCGGCCGGCCGGGGCAGGCGCTCTTCCAGGCCCCGGCCGACATGCCGCCACCACTGCCGCGGATCACCCCGGCACCTCCCATGCTGCCGTCCACACCCACCAGGATCGTGATCACCTCACTGGGGATCGACGCGCCGATCACGTCGCTGGGCCTGGCCAAGGACGGCACGATCGAGGTGCCCGACATGGACGAGCCCAACCTGGCCGGCTGGTACCGCAACATGTCCACCCCGGGGGAGGCGGGCCCGGCGGTCCTGCTCGGCCACAAGGACACCCGCACACGCGCCGCCGTGTTCGCCCGACTACGGGAGATCAAGAACGGCGACGTGATCGAGATCAGGCGCCAGGACAGGACGACGGCGGTCTTCACCGTCGGCGGCGTGGAGCAGGCAGGCAAGAAGGCCTTCCCGACCCAGCGCGTGTACGGGCCCCGGGACGACGCCCAGCTCCATCTCATCACCTGCGGCGGCGACTACGACCGGACCACCGGGCACTACCTGGACAACATCATCGTCTACGCGACGATGACGAGCTTCCATCGAAGCTGAGCGCGAGAGCCAGGCGCCGGCGGCGCGGGAGGCCCTTCCTCGAAGCGCGCCCGTCGCGGGCAGGGCAGCGTGCGCACAACACGAGCCTGCGGCTCTTGGCAACCCCTCGGGGTCTGGTGGCCGGACAGGAACGCTGCGGTGAACGCAGCCGGCCTCACACTCCGAGCGGCTGTGTCGTCATACAGCCGAAGGAGAGCCGGCGATCCGGCCGTCGCCGCCCTCGCAGGAGACCCGACGGCCGCGCCGGCTCCGGCAGCCGAACTCGTCAACGACCCTCCGAAGGAAACCCATGAACGTTGCTCTGTGGATCATCGCCGGACTGCTCGCCGCCGCCTTCCTGGCGGGCGGCACCATCAAGCTGGTCCTGCCCAAGAACAAGCTGGCCGCCACCTCGACCGGAGGCTGGGCCGAGGACTTCAGCACCGGCAGCGTGAAAACCATCGGAGTTCTCGAAGTCCTGGCCGCGGCCGGCCTGATCCTGCCCGCCGCCCTCGGCATCGCGCCGGTCCTGGTGCCGCTGGCCGCCCTGGGGCTGGCACTCCTGATGGTCGGCGCGATGATCACGCACCTCCGCCGTCACGAGGAGAAGGCCATCGTGGTGAACGTGGCCTATCTCGTCCTGGCCGTCTTCGTGGCGTGGTGCCGCTTCGGCCCCATTCCCTTCGCCGGCTGATCGCGGAACCGAGGGCACAAGCCGACCGCAGGTGGCTTGAGAAGCCAGTGGCCTCCTCCAAGGCGAGGCCCTCGTCGGCGGCGACGGTGCCAGATCCTGGGCCAGCGCCGCCTCCTGGTCGGCGATGGTAGCGACATCCTCGGCCCCAGCACTGGCTGGTGCCGAAGAGATGGCCATTCCCGTCACCCCCGCCGGGGTGATCCATAACGTGCGGCAAGGCACGGGTTCCGGCCTTCCTCGAGTCGTCCCTGCCGGTGATCAGCCAACGCGTGCGCGAGGCGACTGCGTCACGCGACGGCACATGACCCCATCCACGCCTCTGCCAGGCTGTGGGATCAGGTGTTCGGCGGGCGCCACTCCGCGGACAGTGCGCTGCCATTCCGGCGATCATGCGGCGCGTGCCCCCACAGCGGGCTCGGCGCGACCCAGGCCCGGCACACCGGCGGCCAGGACCCGCCTCACGCCTGCTGAGCCCCCTGAACCATGCCTACCTCAAGAGATCTGATCTTGGGGCTCGATGCCCTTGAGACCAGTCGTGTGACAGATGCGGCCGCCCTGGGCCTTGGAAAAGGATTGCAGCCATGCCTGCTGTGCCCTCAAAGAGTGACCGCCTACAGCAATAGGACCCGGATTCATGGCGGATGTGATAGTCGACCCTGAGGTGCCGCCGGAGAGTGCCCACCTGCTGAGGGAGAGCCGAGGCGTTCTGCTCAAGATGCGTCAGGGCTGGACCCCCGCGTCTCGGCGGCCGCTCACGCGCGGACACGTCCTCATGCTCGCAGCCTTCGGGCCGGCGGCTCTGATCGGCCTGCTGCTGAGCCGGGACTCCACGAGCCTGGGCTCGACCCTGATGTTGCTCGCGGTGCCCACCGCCGGCCTGATCATCGGCCTGGTGATCGCAGCGCTGACCGGCCGCCTCAGCCTGCCCAAGGACGAGGATGACGAGTTCGAGCAGGAACGAGAGCTCTTCGCGCAGTTGCGCTGGTACGAGGGCCACTACGTGCTCGTCGAGGATCTCGACCCGTCCGCCCGCCGCCTCCTGACCCGTGCCCAGCGCGCCATCATCACCGTCACCGCCTCCCGGGTCAACACTGAAGGCCTGCTCGATGACGTACGCAACGCGGTGATGCTGCCCGCGCAGGAATGGGAGATCACTCGGCTGCTGGCCAAGCTGTCGTCTGTGCGCGTCGCGCACCGGGCAACCATCTCGCAGGGGCTCACACCCGAGGCCGAGGCTGCGGTTCTGCCGCTCACCCGTGCGCTGGACCTGAGCCAGGAGGCGGTGCTGGCCCGGGTGGAGGCGCTCGAACGGTACGCCGCCCACGTGTCCGAGGCCGAGCGCGCATACCAGGCCCGCCTTCAGGTCGAGGAGCTGCGCGGGCGGCTGCCTCAGTACGAGGAGCTGGTGGCCGAGACGGAGGCCGACGCGTTCGCCGTACGGGAGTTGCAGCGCCTGACCATGGATGCCAGCCAGTTGGAGGAGGCCTTGAGGCGAAGCGTGAGCTCCGCCCAGGCCGTCTCTGACCATAGCGACCCCGAACCCTCCGCTCTCACCACGGAAAGGAGTGGCTGGAGCGGGACCAGGGCTTGATCTTGACACTGGGCACGCCACCCCTGGCGCTACTCAAGCCCTCCTCTTGGCGGACCGGCTTTGCCAGGGATTTCGAGCCATTCACGCCGCAAGGTCGTACGTGCCAGGCAGCCCGTTCCAGCGCGCCCGCTGCGGCTTGGCCGCTACCTCAGGAAAGGCTCGGCGGCCGAGATCGATCTGTGCCTTGTGTTGGCCCCCTTCTCGAGCAGGCCGACGAACCCGAGGTTAGTTGTTCGCGGCGTAGATCGCGCCGCCGTCTTCCGGCCGAGCCGGCCCTCTGACCAGCACTCTGGTAGATCGGCACGAAGGCGAACGCTTGCATGGAGGTCCTGCATTCCCACCCGGCGTCCAGATGCGGCGTTACCGGAGCGCGCCGCCCACGAGGAGATGAGACAGCGGCGACATCCCACCGACGGGGCGCGAAGCAGGCATCGCGTGCAGCGCACGCGAAATGCCGTGTGCGATGGTGCGGACTGCAGCGGCCATCTCGTGCAGCGCCCCTGAGCTCGCTGGTCCCACGACGGACACGGCGGCCACCATCGCGGAGCGCGGGCCGAACACTGGTGCCGCACACGACACGGCTCCCAGGGTGAGCTCCTCGTCGCAGGTGGCGTGGCCCACGCGCCGGACCTCCGCGAGCGCGGTACGCAGCGCGTCCGGCGAGGTCAGCGTTTTCGGTGTGTAGCGAACGAGCACGCCGGTCACAATCCTGTCCTGAACGGCCGGGCTGGAATGGGCGAGGATGGCCTTGCCCACTCCGCTGGCGTGCAGCGGCAATCTACCCCCTGCGCGTCCAACGGTTGGGATCGCGCCCAGCCCGGAGATCTTCTCCACGAGCAGGGCCTGGTCACCGTCCGCGACGGCCAATTGCACGTGCTGGCGCGTGGCGTGGTGCAGGTCGTGCATGTACGGTAGCGCCGCCTCACGCAGGACCGAGACCCGGGACGCGCGGGCGGCCAGTTCCCATGGCCGCGCCCCCACCATGTAACGCCTGTCTCGCGAGCGCTCCAGCACGCCCAGGCCGATCAGTTCCTGGGCCAGGCGGTGGACGGTGCTCGTGGGCAGGCCGGTTGCCCGGCACAGGTCGGAGAGGGACAACTGGACGCGTTCGCCGGTGAAGGCGCCCAAGATCGCCGCGACCTTGGCAATGACCGACTGCCCGGGATGCCCGTTGTTTCCTGCCACGACTTCCTCCACCAGGTGGTCTCCCGCTGAGTGGGATCGGCGTTTCGACCCGACTCGTCTCCTTTCATAGTGAATTCCGACTCCGGTGAATTCCCGGTTTGATGAGAAAGGGGGTGCCGTGATGGCGCTCACCGTTGCGGTGGTCGGAGGTGGCATCGGCGGCTTCGCGGCCGCGGCCTTCCTGCGCCGGGCCGGCCTGCACGTCGCGTTGTTCGAGCAGGCCGCCAGATTGACCGAGGTCGGCGCCGGGCTCGTCGTGGCGCCCAACGCCGCCCGGCTGTTGCGCCGCCTCGGTCTGGGCCAGCGCTTGGAGGAGGCTGGGGTACGGCTTGAGGTGGGGTGGGAGTTTCGCCGATGGCAGGACGGCCGGGTGTTGTTCGCACAGCCCTTGGGCGAGGAGTGCGAGCGTCTCTACGGCGAGGCCACCTGGGTGCTCCACCGTGCCGACCTGCTTGGCATGCTCTGCTCAGCAGTGCCCGAATACGCCATCCACCTTGGCAAACGTTGCGTCGACCTGCGCATGGAAGACGATCGCGCAACGCTCGTCTTCGCCGATGGGTCAACCACTGACGCCGAAGTCGTCGTCGCGGCCGACGGCGTCCACTCGATCCTGCGCGGGCGCGTCACCGCGCCGCGAGCGCCCACGGCAACCGGACTGTGCGCCTGGAGGGCCCTCATCCCGGCCGAGGCCGTCCCCGGCTTCGCTCGCCGCCCCGTCCAGACGCTCTGGCTCGGTCACGGGCGCCATCTCGTGCACTATCCCGTCTCCGGCGGTAGACAGGTCAACGTCGTGGCCTTCACCCCCGCGGGCAGTCAGGACGTGGAGTCCTGGAGCTCTCAGGGGCGGCCGCAAGACCTGGCCGCGGAGTTCGCCGACTGGGACCCGCGCCTGCGCGAGCTCCTCACGGCCGTAACGTCCGTCGGACGCTGGGCCGTCCTGGAACGCGATCCCCTTGACGTCTGGACGGCTGGGCGTCTGGCGCTGCTGGGAGACGCCGCTCATCCCATGCTGCCCTTCTTCGCCCAGGGCGCGGGCCAGGCCATCGAGGATGCGGCCGTCCTGGCCGCCTGCCTCGCGCGTGACCCGGGACACGTCCACGCCGCTCTGGAGCAATACCAGCAGGCACGCGTGCCACGCGCCCGGCGGGTACAGGTCATGAGCCGGGCGCGGCTGGCCCACCATCACCTTCCGGACGGTGCCGAGCAGCAGAGCAGAGACGCGGCATTCGCCGCCGAAGACCCGCTCGGCCACAACAGCTGGCTCTACTCCTACGACGCCGAACACGTCTTTGCCGAAAGGACCGCGACATGACATTCACCTGGGGCGGACTGACGCCCGGCCACGCCGCCGTGGAAGAGGCACAGCCGCCGGACCACGCGGTCACCCACACCAGCACGGTCGAGGTCGTCGGCTACGACAAGCAGGACATCGGCCCGGCCGCCGAGGGCTACGAGGTGGTCGCAACGCTGCTCACCGAGCGCTTCAGCGGCGGAATCGAAGGCATGGGGTACGCCGACCACATCCGCGTGTTCCGCCCCGACGGCACGCAGATCGCCGCAGGCGTCGAGCGAGTCATCGGATCGGTCGGCGGCCGGACGGGCTCCTTCGTGCTGACCAGCCACGCCCAGGACGACGGATCGAACGCGGTGCGCGGCGTCTGGACGGTCGTGCCCGGCTCGGGCACCGGCGAGCTGGCCGGACTGCGGGGACGCGGGGAATTCACCGCGCGCGTGCAGCCGGACGGCTCGTGGCGCGCCGAGGACAACTTCACCTACTGGTTCGACTGAGGAGCAACGAGCACATGATCTCCGACTACGCCGCCGTCAACGGCGTCTCGCTCTACTTTGAGCGGCGCGGCAGCGGCCCCGCGATGCTGTTCATTCCAGGAGGAGGGGTGGACGCCAGCCATTTCGCCCAGGTGGCCGAACTGCTGGCCGACGAGTTCACCATCGTGACCTATGACCGCCGCGGCTATTTCCGCAGCCGCCGGCCCGAGGACGGAACCACGATCGCCGAGCAGGCGGACGACGTGGCGGGGTTGCTCGAAGCGCTGGACCTCGCACCCGCCATCGTCTGGGGCGGCAGCCTCGGCGGCGTCATCCTGCTTGACCTGATCAGCCGCCGCGCCGACCTGGTGGCCACAGCGATAGTGCACGAGCCGCCGCTGTTTTCGGTCCTACCTCAAGGCGAGGCCATGGCCGCCGAGATCACCCGCCAGGCACGAAGCGGCGATGCCCGCAAAGCGATGGAGGAGCATGCGAGCCAGGCTCTCCGCGACGTCTTCAGCCGCCTGACCCCCGGCCACCGCGAACGGTTGATCGCCAACGGGGAGCCGTTCTTCGGGTTGGACGTGCCTGCTCTGACCGCCTACCAGCTCGACGCCGCAGCGCTGGCCAGGACGAGCGTGCCCGTGGCCGTGGTCGCCGGCGCCGAAGGGCCGCTGAGGGGCACTTCACAGTGGGTCGCCGATCAGGTGGGAACGCACGTACATGACCTGGCCGGAGGACACATGCCCTACGCAGTCGAGCCACAGGCGACAGCCCAACTGCTCCGACGCCTCAGTGCCGGTAGCCAGCCGTCTCGGCAGCTGAGATGAGGGATCTCACCACGGCCATCACCCGCGACGCAGTCCTGCCGTCGTCGAACCGATCGGCCGTGCCTTCCGCCGGGCCGTGGGCTCGTTCGTCCGCCCCGTAAATCCCAACGGTCCGGGCGTTCCCGCATGGGCGGGCTGCACCCCGGCAGATCGCCACACCCGGCGCTTCGACACCCTGACCGTCGCCTTGAGCGATCCGACCGGCGGGGAACGCCGGCTATCGCCCGTCCGCTGAACGACCCGGCGGCTGACGTTGCGAGAGCCCCGCGACGCCGGACACGAGGAGCCGCAGGGCCGTGCCCAAACCGCGGTCGATCTCGTCCTGCCCGCCGGGCAGGTGCTCCTGGGCCGCGGCGATGACGAAGCCGGTGACCAGCGCGTGCAACACGTCGCTCGTGCGCCGCAGCTCCGGCTCCGCCACCCCGGCCAGCCGGAGCACCCGGTCCAGGATGTTCCGGATCGGTGAGCGCCGGTCCTCGATGAGCTCCGGATGCGTGTGGATGTAGGCCCAGATGGCGGGGTGTGCCTGGGCGTTGCGCAGGTAGGCGAGCGCCAGCTCCGCGAGCTGGTCCTGCCACGGCGCCCCGTCATCAGGCGGCAGCGGTACGCGCCCGGCCACCCTGGAGCAGACCAGCCCGATCAGCGCCTCCCTGCTGGGCACATGGTGGTAGAGCGACATCGGGTTGACGCCCAGCTCGGCCGCCAGCCGGCGCATGGACAGGCCCTCGGGGCCCGACTCGTCCATCAAGCGCAGCGCGTTCGAGCAGATCTCGTCCAGTGTCAAGGGCAGGCCCCTGCGCCCGCCCCGCCCCGCGCTACTGCGGGATGGGCGGCTGGAAGGAACCGCGACTCCGTCCAGCCGTCCACACTCCCTTTTGAACCACTGTCGAGCGTTGAGCGGTGACCACGGTACGGGGCCGGAACCGTGGGCCGAATCTGTCGGATGACTGGGCGCCGCCGCGCGACGGCGGAAGCCACGGTTCCGGAAATGATGGGCGATCCGCGCACATAGGCACAGGTGTCCGACCACGCGAGCCGATGAGGAGACGCACCATGGGAACCGCCCGTGGATGACGAGCGGCCGGCCAGGTTCGAGGCCGCCTACCACCGGGCCTACGGCCCGATCACGGCCTATGCCGCGCGCCGCTGCGACGAGCCGCAGGACGCCGCCGACGTGGTGGCGGAGACCTTCGCCGTCGCCTGGCGGCGAGTGGAGGAGCTGCCGGAGGGCGACGAGGCCACGCTGTGGCTGTACGGCGTGGCGCGCAAGGTTCTGGCCAACCACTTCCGGGGCGACAATCGCCGCCGGGCGCGTACGGCCGATCTCGACGCCGAGCTGGCCGACCTGTACGGGCACTCCCCGGACACCGAGGTCGAGCTGGACGCGATCGGCAGGGCGTTCAGGAGCCTGCCCGGCGACGACCGGGAGCTGCTGTCCCTGCTCGCCTGGGAGGGGCTGGAGCGCGAGGAGATCGCGAAAGTGCTGGGGCTGTCGCGCAACGCCGTACGGATCAGGCTGCACCGCGCCCGCCGCCGCCTGTCCCGCGCGCTCACCGAGGCGGGCGTGCACGTGAACGCGCGGAGCGGGCTGGTCCCGTCGAAGAGGGCGCTGTGAGGAGCGTTGTGAAGAACATCGACGACATCGAAGCGATCAGACCGCTGGCCAGGGTCGAGCCCGGTGGTCTGGGCGGTGATCCGTCCGGTCCGGCGGCGCGGGCGCTGCTGGCCGAGGTCACCGCGCACGAGCCCGCGTCCGGGTCCGGGCCCGTGACGATGCGGGCACGGCGCCGGTACAGGGTCGCGTGGCTGGCGGCCGCGGTCGCGCTCGCGGCCGGCATCGTGGCGGTCCCGATCGTGCTGCGGGACGGCGCGCCCAGCTCCTACGCCGTCAACCTGGACGACGGAATGGTGACGATCCAGATCCGCGACTTCGACGACGCCCCCGAGCTGGAGCGGCGCCTGCGGGAGCTGGGGGTGCCGGCGCTGGTGGACCACGTGCCCACGGGCATGATGTGCAGGGAACCGCGCGGCGAGCATGTGCAGACCATCCCGCGCGGCCTGTACAGCGTGCCGGAGAACATCCCCGGCGAGCCGGGGGGAGGGTGGCAGATGCGGATCAACACCAAGCTGTTCAATCCCGGTGAGACGTTCGTGTGGACCATCAGCGGCCAACACGGCACGACCACCACGTACCTCATGCGGGGGCCGGTGGCGCCCTGCGAGCCGGTGCCGGCGCCCACCCCGAAGGTCCTCGTGTACCACTCCGCCACCGGGAAGAACGGCTCGCTGGCCGGCTTCCCCGTGGAAGGCAAGACGGTCGGCGAGGTCATGTCCGAGATCAGGAAACGCCACTTGAAGGCGGTGTTGGTCGTCATCGAGCCCAATCCGAGCGGAGGCTACGCGGAACCTTCTGATCAGGACATCCCCGTCGGCGACGACTGGATCGTCTGGGATGCCGAAGAGCGCTCCAAGGGAGTGATCCGGTTGCTCGTCACCGAGGAGCGGCTGGACAGGAACCCGGTCACCGGCGAGTAGGTGCTCTAAAGAGCTCGCAAGGCTTCGGCGAGATCGTCCCCGTAGTACCCCCAGCAGCGCAGGGCGCCGTCGCCGTCGAGCTGCCCCATCGCGTAGCTGCCGTCCTCGGCGTCGCGCGCCAGGCAGATCTCCCCGAGCTTGATGATCAACGAGGGGCGGATCCGCTCCCGGGCGCCCGTGTGCAGGTCCATGAACACCGGCGTGTCGAGCGGCAGCAACTCGGCGGACCGCGTGCCGGCCACCTCGGCGATCCGCGCCGGCGTCCAGCCGCCGGGAAGTTCGTGCCTCACCGCTCCACCGTAGCTCTGATCGGCAGCCGCTACCGGTTTGAGCCGGCGCGCCAGCCGAGCAGGTCACAGGCTCGTGCGAGGTCATCGGCCCACGCGCTGTCATGGTCACGCTCGAACGCCGCCAGCAGGCGGTCACGTACCAGATCGCTGTGGAGCCACGTGAGGACCTCGGCAGGCAGCCGCACCCCGCCGGACCATCCGGCCACCAGGTCGGCGAGGTGGCGGTCGGCGGCCGGTCCACGAGCGGTGTCCCATTCGCCGAGGAAGGCGCCCACGTCGCCGGTGAGTCCGCCGGCCGCGCCGAGGAAGCCGGCCGCGTCGCCGAACGAGCCGGCCCGAGGCGGGTACGTGGACAGCAACGACCGCCAGACCGCCATAAGGTAGGCCTCGACGGCGTCCTGCTCATCCCGCGGCCAGCTCCGCCAGCCCTGCGCGGCCGGTTTGCCCAGGACGATGCCCGCGTCGAGTTCGTCGCCGGTGACGAGCCGTTCCAGCAGCAAGGGCAGCAGGCTCTTGACGTCCTCGACGGTTCCGACGGTGTTGCCGAGGCTGATCGTCAGCGCGAACAGGTCGTGCTCCTCCGGCCGTACCGAGCCGCGGCAGTGCGGGCATCCTTCGAGCACCGCCCGCCGGGGATAGCGGGCGAACACCTCGCGAAGCCGAGCCAGCGCCGCGGTCAGGCCGTCGTCCACTCTCCCAAGTCTCGCACCGTACGTCCGTCACACCGGCCCCCATGAACACTTCTGGCACTCGCGACAAGACACAGCTGACATCTCTTGGGAGGCCCAGTGCTGACAAAAGACCATCTATGGTGACGGACACGTCACCGGCGGTGGCGGATTCCGAGGTCATCGCGAGCTGGCTCGACGACCCGGAGCGATTCGCCGCCGTGTTCGACCGCTACGCCGGCACCCTCTACCGGTACGTCTCCTTCAGGCTCGACCCGGAACTCGCCGAGGACCTTGCCCTTCCTGCTCGCCTCCGCCTCCCCGGCATACGCCGTGACCGACAACCAGGACGGATCGATCAACATCGAGATCTACGACCTGCGGGAGCCCGCGCAGCTCGAGCAGGACCTGGCCGGGCGGGGCGTGACGGCTGCCGACTTCACCTATCTGCCGCTCGGCAAGCGCTGCGGCAACACCCGGGCCCCCGCCCTGGAGGGCGACGACGTTGGCGCGGCGGGGCGGGAGCCGACCGCCGGTGACGCTGCCGCGCGGGCCAGGCTCCTGGACCAGCTCCACAGAACGCCCTCCTACCAAGCGATCCGCCCGAAGGACGGCATCACCGTCTACCCTCGCCACATCGAGCGAGGCTAGATCGCGATGCTCGAGATCTGGGAGAACCCCGTCACTCCCACCAAGGATCGTCCCGGGGTCGCCTGGGGGTTCAAGGGGCAACTGACGAACGGGCCCGTCAAGCCGTGCGAGATAGTGGACGACCCGACGGCCGACGACATCGGCGACGCCACACCACCGCCCGGTAGCTGAGCTCCCGGCTCCTGTCAGCCCGCCGCCTCCGGGCCGACGAACAGGATGACCTGCCCCGCGTCACCGTGCAGCCCGTCGTGGACGTACCAGTCCGGCCGCACCTGCGAGGCGGGAACGCCTTTCGGGTACGGCTGGTCGGAGCCCCGGTAGCTGTATCGGTACTCGATCTCCAGGTTCCGCTTCCGCAGGGCGGCCACCGCCTCCAGGACGCGGTAGGCGGTGATGTCCGGCAGCCCGATGCCCTCGCCGGGCGAGTCGCCGGGACCGGTGTCGTACATCTCTCCCGGCTTCGCGGGGCGCCCGAAGACGATGCTGGCGTACGAGCGGTAGTTCACCGGCACCTTGACGGCGACCCCGCAATTCTGGATGCCGCACCTGCCGCTCACGATCTCGGGCCTGCCGGCGGGGTTGTCCCTGTCCTCCAGGAACAGCACCTTGCCGGTCCGGGCGGCGGTGGCGGCCACCACCTGGAGGTCGATGTTCATCTCGCGCCGCCGGAACTCGGCCCGGTAGCGTGCCAGATCGGCTACCGGGTCTTGTATCCGTACGACGAGGTGGTCCGGGGAGGTCGTCGTGGAGGCCTCCGCGAACAGAGAGACGGCCGCGTCGGACGGCAGGGCGACCACCGCCACGACCGCCACCGCCGTGAGCAGCTAGCCCCGTTTTCCGCACGTGTGGATCCGCCGTCAGGACGTGATCACGGCGGGGTTTCCCTCGCTCCAGACGCCAGTGATCCTGCGGTGGGCGAACCGCCAGCCGTCCGGGGTGCGGCGCAGCCGGTCGTCGTAGCGGCCCCCGCCAAGGAACTTCTCGCCGTCGGGCAGGCCGAGGCGGACATGCTGGGCCTGGTAGTAGCACGTGTGCTCGGCCTCGTCACCATGCACCGTGACGACGTGGTTGCCGTTCAGGTGATGGGTGGCGTCGAATCGCTCCAAGCTGGTCCTGATCCTGGCGATGATCGCGTCAGGCCCGCAGAGCCGTTCGCCCGAACCGCTGTACTCCCAGCGAGCGTCGCCGGTGAACAGCCCGCCCAGGGTCTCCCAGTCCCTGGTATCCAGAGCCGTCGCATACGCGATGACGGCGTCCACGATCGCGGTGCGGTCTGCGAGTTCCTGAAGCATCGGGTCGCCTTCCGGTTGGGTGCACGATTTGATACGGAGTCATGATTGGTGACTGTCGAGCCCGGCGGAAGAAGGCACTTTCATGTCTCAGAGTCACATCGATGTGTCAGCCCTGGCCAGCGAGGCGTGCCCGGTCTCGGAGGTCCTCGATCACGTCTCCGGGAAGTGGAGCATCGGCATCCTGGTGGCCGCTGCGCGAGGTCCGGTCCGGTTCACGGAGCTGGAACGTTCGATCAGAGGAATCAGCAGGCGCATGCTCACGCTCAAGCTGCGCAAGCTGGAGCGGGACGGCCTGCTCGTACGCACCGTCCACCCGGTCGTTCCGCCTAGGGTCGAGTACACGCTGACGGAGATGGCCCAGGAACTCCACAAGTCGCTGCTGGAGCTCACCGACTGGGCCAAGCGACACGGCGCCGCCGTCGCCGCCGCCCAGGCCGCCTACGATCGCGAACACGAGGGCTGACGGCAGCGTGCGGAAAACGGGCTAGCCCCATTTTCCGCATGTTGCGGTAAGTGAAGATCGCCGGGTTTGCCGTGGTGATCGTTGTCGCGGTATGACCTGACTGGTGAGACAGCGTGCGCAGTGGGGTCAGGCCAGTGCCGAGAAGATGCTCGGAGCGTTGCCGGTCATCGCGGGGTTTTGCTCGCGGTTACGGATCCGGGAGTTGGTGGATGCGGCCTGCCCGGTGCGCGATGTCGCCGAGTTGACTCATGGGCAGGTGATCGAGGTGCTGGTGGCCAACCGGCTGACCTCGCCCGCCCCTTTGGTGCATGTGCGGGACTGGGCGCGCGCCTGGGCGGTGGGCGAGGCGTTCGGGGTGGATCCGGAGTTGCTCAACGATGACCGGATCGGCCGCGCGCTGGATGCCATCGCCCCGCATCTGGACCAGCTGGCCGGGTCGGTCGGGCTGGCCGCGATCGAGGCGTTCGGCCTGGACGTGGCCCGCCTGCACTGGGACATGACCTCGATCTCGCTGCACGGCGACTACGAGCAGCCCGAGCCCGGATACGCCACGCCGCGCTTCGGTCACCCCAAGGACCGGCGGCCGGACCTCAAGCAGGTCCAGGCCGGGATCGCGGTGGCCGCCGATGGCGCGATCCCGGTCTTGCACCGCGCCTACGACGGCGCGGCCGGTGAGGTCGGGCAGGTCATCGGCGCCATGCAGGGCCTGCAGAAGCTGGTCGGCCCGCAACGCATGCTCATGATCTGCGATTCCAAGCTGATCTCGTATGCCAATCTGGCGGCGATGAGCGCCGCCGGGGTCGCCTTCATCGCGCCGGCCTCCAAACAGTACGTCGGCGCCGCGGCCCTGGCCGGCCAGAAGATCGGCGACGCGACCCAGGTGGACTACGTCGCCGCCCGGGACGAGCGCAAGAGCGCCGACCGGCGCGGTGCCTGGCACGTGCGCGAGGACGACACCATGGCACTGGCCGGGCCGCGCAATAAGGACCCGATCCTGACCCTGCGGCGCATCTTCGTGCACTCCTCCGCCCGCGCCCAGGCCGCCGCCAGCGCCCGGGCCAAGAAACTCGATCGCGCCCGCGACGACCTGGCCCGGCTGGAACGCGGCCTGGGCAGCCGCCACTACCCCACCGAGCAGGCCGTCGCCGACCGCCTTGCCGCGATCGGCCGCGACCGCCGGGCCAGCACCTACCTGACCGCGCGGACCGGCACCGACCCCACCACCGGCAAACCCACCCTGACCTGGCACTTCAACCAGCAGGCGATCGACGCCGAAACCGCCACCGACGGCTGGTACGCCCTGCTCACCAACCTGCCCCCCGAGGCCGCCGACGCCGGACAGGTGCTACGCCATTACAAAGGCCAAGAAGCCGTCGAACGCCGCTACCAGGCCTTCAAGGGCCCGCTGGCCGTCACCAACCTGTACCTGAAGAACAACCGCCGCATCCACGCACTGATCACCGTCATCTGCCTGGCCCTGCTCATCTTCTGCCTGATCGAACGCCAGGCCCGCCAGGCCCTCGCCGACCGCGGCGAAACCAAGGTCAACGGCCTGTACGCCGGACGGCCCGCCGTCCCCACCGGCAGACTCATCCTGGACGCGCTGGCCGGCATCCGGCTGATCCCGGGCACCGGCCAGTCACCCCCGACCATCCCGCAACCCACCGATCTCCAACTCGATCTCCTGGACCTCCTCGACAGCGATCCACGAGACCTCCGCTGAAGATCACTCATGTGCGGAAACGGGGCTAGCCAGCGAGCAGCCGGGGCCGGCGGGAGAGGGGTTCGCTCGCGGTCATAAGGTTCCTTCCTCCGGTCGCGCACCGGTCGAATGATTGATACGCGAACAGGCGCGGCGCCCCAAGGTGGGTGGCGTCTCAATTCGTCTGCTTGAGGGTCCTTATCGTGATCTTGCCAGAATGGAAGCAATCGTGGCGGCGTGTCCTGCTCAGCGGGGGTGCGGAGCCGGCCGCGGCCGGGGCCCGGGCGACGATCGACCGGCTGCAGGCCATGGGCCGCCCGACCGGCACGCACGACGTCTGACCCGCGGCGGGCTCACCGGAAGATCGACGGCAGGCCGCCGCCTTCGAGGTCGTTGGGGCCCGGATCCAGCAGCACCCCGTCCTCCAGATAGGTGAACCCGGGAACGAACTCGCCCATCTCGACCAGCACCCCCTCCACGTCCATCAGTTCTCCCCTGAGGGCGGGCGTGGCGGCGGCCACCGCGTCCCAGTCGATCGCCCGCCCGGCCGGATCGAGGTGCGGCTTGAGATCGACACCTCCGGCCAGCAGGCCCTCCTGGACGACCCACAGGGTCAGCATGCCGCCCATGGCCAGCAGGTCACGCTGCGCCTTCGCCTCGGCGGAGTCGTCCAGCACGAGCTCCTCGACGATGTCACGGACACTCTCCAGATAGGGGAGCGCGAACAGCAGGCCCTGGCGCGCGCCGCCCGGCTCGATGGACGCCTCCAGGACGTAGCAGCTCCGCCTCTCCCACGGCTCCGGAGCCGGCTCGCCGGCCGCCGTGTAAGCCCGGGGGAATCCGCCTTTGACGTCGGGTACGGGTAACTGCCACATTCCGCCGCCAAGTCGCAGCAGGATTCGGTCGCCCTCCGGGTCGTACCAGACGTCCCGGAGGCGCGCGTCGGCCGGCGCCTCCTCGGGCAGAGGCGCCACGGGCCGGAAGGCGCCGCCGCGCCACACCGCGAGCCCCTCGGACGTCACCGCCCACAGGGCGGGGGAGGCCGGGCGGCAGAACAGCAGCTCGATGCCGTCTCCCAGGGGCGGCAGGCGCTCCCAGCGGTCGGAGTCGTCCAGCAGGAACGGGCGATCCTCTTCGTCCACGTAGAACAGCCCGGCGGGCGTCGAGCAGAACAGCCCCGTGCCTCTCGGGGGGCCGCCGCCCGTGACCTTCCGCCAGGCCCCCTCGCGGGTGACCCAGGTCCGGCGCTTGCGGCCGTGCCAGAGGACGACGCGGTCGCGGTCGCAGATCAGCGTGAGGTCGTCGTCGATCTCGTCGAGGTCGGTGAGCGCTTCGCACGGGACGGCGATCTCGTCCGTGTGCCCGCCGGCCGTCCGGCTGAGGGCGCCGCGCCCATCGAGAGTGACGGTGCCGTGCGGGGCCGCGGCGTGCAGGTAGTAGCCGCTGGTCGGCGCGTCCGTCTCGACCCAGTGGTCGCCGTCGAGCCACACGTCGCCGGCGCCTTTGACCGACAGCGCCATGAGGTGACCGCCCACGCTGACCCATGCGGGACGGTCGGGCAGCGCCAGCGGCAGCGGATACGAGATCCACTCGCCTCCGGGGCGGCGGCGCAGGAGCCGGTGCGCTTCGAGCAGGGCCCACTCGCCGCTCGCCTCGTCCACCGCGAACGGCAGGTGGTACCAGCCGGCCCGCATGTAGACCTCGGTCGGGACCCGCTCCTCGCCCCAGGGCTCCGGTTCGGTCCACGGCCCCATGTTCCCGCCGCCGCGCAGCACCTCGGGGCGCCGGGTGAGCGGATTCCACGTCAGGCCGTGGCCCAGGGGGCCGATGCGGGGGCCCGGCTCCCATCCCGAACCGGGCACGAAGTGATGGCCCTGCCCCTCGTGGGTGACGGCCACCAGGCGGCCGTTCTCGTGATCGGCGACCACGAGGGACAGGTGGTCGGTGAAGACGTTTTCCATGCCGGGCAGCGGGCCGGCCACCTGCGCCCACGCGTTCCCGTCGAGCCGGAGAACGGCCCCGTTCCTGCGGACGGCGTAGACGTCGGCGCCGAGAGCGCAGGCGCCGACGACGCCGTCCTCGGGGAGGGGGAGCGGCTCCGGCTCGCCGTGCTCGGGCGTCAGGAGTGCCAGATCCTTGCCCTCGAACGGCCGGCGCTGCCTGCGGACGAAACGGTCGCCCTGCCAGACCCACTGCTCGATCCCGCCGCCTGCCACGCAGTAGAGCACCAGCGCGCCCAGCGAAGGGCTGTAGGCCAGGTGCCGCGACCATCCCTGAACGGGCGAAACCGCCTGCCATCCCGCGTTGCTGATCATGGCAAGTCAGGCTAATGGCAACGAGCCCCAATATCAGCTGAGACCAGTCATGCGACGGATTCGCCGCGTTCGCGGCCCGCCGCACGGTTCGGCGTCGTGATGCTTCGTATACCTTCCCTTTATGTATGAGTTTACGTAAGCTCATTCCTACCTTGGTCGGAAGGAGAAGCGGTGTCCGAGGGGAAGCGGCGGGTCCGGGTGATCGCGCTGGGCGGCACCATCGCCATGACGGCGAAGGACGGC
Organism: Nonomuraea composti; assembly: GCF_012034275.1. NCBI lineage: Bacteria > Bacillati > Actinomycetota > Actinomycetes > Streptosporangiales > Streptosporangiaceae > Nonomuraea > Nonomuraea composti. The sequence goes on from NZ_JAATEP010000044.1 coordinate 88,838, forward strand.
CACGCCGGTGTCATCCCGGCTCTCGACGCGCAGGTACTTGTCGCGGCCGTCCCCGGGCTGAACGCGCTGGCCAGGATCGAGGCGGAGAGCTTCGCCCGCGTGCCCGGCGCCCACCTGACCCTCTCCGACCTGTTGCGGCTGGCCCGCAGGATCGAGCAGCTGATCGGCGAGGGTGTCGAGGGCGTGGTGGTGACCCAGGGCACCGACACGATCGAGGAGAGCGCCATGGCGCTCGACCTGCTGCTGGCCACCGAGCAGCCGGTGATCGTCACCGGGGCCATGCGCGATCCGGCCCGGCCCGGCGCCGACGGCCCCGCCAACGTGCGCGGCGCCGTCCTGGCCGCCGCGAGCGACCGGGCTCGCGGCATGGGAGTGCTGGTGGCCATGAACGACGAGATCCACGCCGCACGGTTCGTCCGCAAGGCCCACACCAGCCGGCCATCGGCGTTCGTGTCGGCCGGCGCGGGCCCGGTGGGCTGGACGGCCGAGGACCGCGTCAGGATCCCGCTGCGGCTGTCGCGGCGCGTGCACATCGGCCTGCCACCGCAGACGGAGAAGATCGCCGCGGTGGCGCTCGTGACCGCGGCCCTCGGTGACGACGGGCGCGCGCTGGGCACACTGCCCGGCCACGGCTACCAGGGCGTGGTCGTGGCCGGGTTCGGGGTGGGACACGTGGCCGGGCGCACGGTGGAGAGCCTGGCCCGCCTCGCACGGGAGATGCCGGTGGTGCTCGCCTCGCGCACCGGCGCGGGCGAGACGTTCACCGGCACCTACGGCTTTCCCGGCTCGGAGCGTGACCTGCTCGGCAAAGGCCTGATCCCCGCAGGCGTGCTGGCCGCACCCCAGGCCCGCGTCCTGCTGGCGCTCGCGCTGAGCGCGGGCTGGAGCGCCACGTCCATCACCGCGGCCTACGACGCCCTTTCGGGATGAGAGAGGTACCCATGACCTACGCCGGCCATCGCGTCGACAGCGCGTGGCTCGAACCGGACGAACACGCGGATCTCGACCTGGTCGTCAACGGCCGCTCCGTACCCGTGCAGGTGCCCGCACGGTGCACCCTGGCCGACGCGCTCAGAGAACGAGGTCTCACCGGGACCCGGCTGGGATGCGAACAGGGCTCGTGCGGCGCCTGCACGATCCTGCTCGACGGCCTGCCGGTCCGCTCCTGCCTGACGCTCGCCGTACAGGCCGAAGGCTGTGCGCTGGAGACCGCCGAACAGGCGCCGCCCAGCCCGGAGCTGAGCGCGTTGCGGCGCGCCTTCCACGAGCACGGGGCCCTGCAGTGCGGGTTCTGCACCTCGGGATTCCTGATGCTGGCCGCCGGCCTGCTGCGCGACGAGCCGGACGCCGGCGCCGCGAGGGTGCGGGAAGTCCTGTCGGCCAACCTGTGCCGGTGCACCGGCGGCGTTCCCATCCTGCGGGCCGTGCTCGCCGCGCAGCGAGAACTGAACGGAGGGCACGCGTGAAACCGCCGCCCTTCGCCTATCGCAGGCCGGCCTCCGTGCAGGAGGCGCTGACCCTGGCCGCGCAGGCGGGGGAGGACGCCAAGTTCATCGCCGGCGGGCAGAGCCTGATGCCCCTGCTGGCGCTGCGCATGTCGCGGCCGAGCCACCTCATCGACATCAACCGTCTTCCCGGCCTGGACGAGCTGCGCCAGAGCGGCGCCGGCCTGCGCGTCGGCGCGCTGGTCCGCCACGCGACGCTGGAACGCGACGCCCGGCTCACCGGCCCCTGGCGTGCCCTGCGCGAGGCGGCGGCCCTCATCGGCCACCATCCCATCAGGCTGCGCGGCACGTTCGGCGGCAGCGCGGCGCACGCCGACCCGTCGGCCGAGCTGCCCGTCGTGGCCGTCGCCATGGACGCGACCTTCGTCGTCCGCTCCACGTCGGGCGAGCGGGAGATCCTGGCGTGCGATTTCTTCGCCGGCCCGCTCATGACCGTGCTCGACCCCGCCGAACTGCTGGTCGAAGCACGCTTCCCGGCTCCGCCGCCGCGCACGCGCAGCGCCTTCGAGGAGTTCGCCCCGCGCGCCGGGGACTTCGCCTTCGCCTCCACCGCCGTCACGCTGAGCACGCGGGACGACGGCACGGTCCAGCAGGCCCGGATCGCGCTCGGCGGAGTGGACGCGGTGCCCGTACGCGCCTACGAGGCCGAGCAGGCACTCGAAGGCGAGCCTCTGACGGACGCCACCGTGCGCGAGGCCGCCGGACGAGCCGCCGCGGGGTGTACCCCGTCCGGCGACGCGCACGCGAGCGCGACCTACCGCAGGCAACTCATCGCCACGCTTGTCGAGCGCGCCCTGTCGCGGCTGAAGGAGGAACGATGACCCACGGCTACATCGGCGCCGGCGTCGAACGCGACGACCGGCACTTCCTCGACGGAACCGCTCAGTACGTCGCCGACGTCAGCCGCGAGGGCCAGCTCCACGCCAGGATCGTGCGCAGCCCCGTCGCGCACGCCCGTATCGTGGCGATCGACGTGGCCGAGGCCCTGGCCCAGCCCGGCGTCGTCACGGTGATCACGGCCGCCGACCTCCCCGACGTGCGCATCCCGATCCGCCTGCCGATGGCCGAGACGCCCGACACCCACAAGTTCCTCCAGCCGCCGCTGGCCCGCGGCGTGGTGCGGTACGTGGGCGAGCCGGTCGCGGTCGTCGTGGCCGCCGACCCCTACCTCGCAGAGGACGCCGCCGAGCTGGTCGATCTCGACCTCGACGAGCTCGACGTGGTGACCGACGTCACCTCCGCCGCCTCCTCCGGGACGCCGCTGGTGCAGCCCGAGGCCGGGACGAACCTCGTCGCGACCGTCCCGCTGACCTTCGGCGACGTCGACGCCGCCTTCGCCCGCGCCGACATCGTGCTCAGGGACCGGCTGCGGGTGCACCGGCACACCGCCGTGCCCATGGAGACGCGCGGCCTGCTGGCCGAGGTGGACCAGGGCACCGGCGTGCTCACCCTGTGGGGCGCGGCGAAGGTCAAGCACTTCACCCGGCAGGCCCTCAGCGGCATGCTCGGGATCGACCCCGAACGCCTCCGCGTCGTCGAGAACCACGTCGGCGGCGGCTTCGGGGTGCGCGGTGAGCCGTACCCGGAGGACTACCTCATCGCCTTCCTCGCGCTGCGGCTCGGCCGGCCGGTCAAGTGGATCGAGGACCGCGCCGAGCACTTCGTCGCCACCAACCACGCCCGCGAGCAGGAGCACGATTTCGAGGTCGCCGCCACGGCCGACGGGCGGCTGCTGGCCTTCCGCGACCGCGCCTGGTGCGATCAGGGGGCCTACGTCCGCTCGCAGGGCATCCTGCCGGCGCTGCTGCCGGCTCAGCATCTGCCGGGACCATACCGATGGGAGGCGTTCGCCGTGGAGGTCCACGGCGTGCTCACCCATCGCACGCCCGTGGGCACCTATCGAGGGCCGGGCATGACGGAGGCCACGTTCGTCCGCGAGCGCATGCTCGACCGGCTCGCCCACGAGCTCCGGCTGGATCCCGCCGAGCTGCGGCGGCGCAACCTGATCGAGCCCGCGCAACTGCCGTGGAACTTCGCGCCCACCCCCATCACCTACGAGAGCGGCGACTTCCCCGCCGGCCTGGACCGGCTGCTCGACCACGCGGGCTACGCCGAGCTGCGCCGGCAGCGGGACGAGCGGCGGGCCCGGGGCGAGCACGTGGGCATCGGCCTGGCCGCCTACACCGAGATCGGCGGCATCGGGCCGTTCGAGGAGGCCAGGATCGTCCCGCGCCCCGACGGCGGGTTCGTCGCCCACGTCGGCGTCGGCTCCCTGGGCCAGGGCGTGGAGACCGTGCTCGCCCAGATCGCCGCGGACAAGCTCGGCGTGGCGATGCAGGACATCACCATCGACCACCACGACACCGACCAGCTCGCCCACGGCTTCGGCTCCTTCGCCAGCCGCGCCACCACTCTGGCCGGCAACGCCCTGGCCCTGGCGGCCGAGGACCTGCGCTCCCGGGCCGCGGACAAGCTCGGCGTGCCCAGCGCGGACGTGGAGCTCGGCGAGGGGCGGGCCACGGCGCCCTCCGGCCGGTCGGTGCCGCTGAGCGACCTGGGCGAGGGCTGGGGCCGCTTCGACAAACCTCATCCCAGCTTCTCCTTCGGCGCCGTCCTGTCGCTCGTCTCGATCGACGCCGGAACGGGGCAGGTGCGGGTCCTGCGCCATCTCGTGCTGCACGACGTCGGCCGCGCCGTCAACCCGGTGCTGCTGCGCCGCCAGCTCACCGGCGCGGCGGCGCAGGGGATCGGCGCGGCCCTGCTCGAGGAACTGCTGTACGACGAGTACGGCCAGCCGCTGTCGACCCTCCTGTCCGACTACCGCATCCCGACAGTCGAGGAACTGCCCGACATCGAGGTCATCGTCGAGGAGCGGCCCACCCCGGCCAACCCTCTCGGCATCAAGGGAGGCGGCGAATCGGGCATGGTCGGCACTCCCGCCGCCATCGCCAACGCCGTGGCCGACGCGCTCGGCCCCGCGGACGGCGCCCGGGTGTGGCGGCTGCCGCTCACGCCCGGCCGGGTCCGCGAGCTGCTCCGCTCCACCTGATCAGGAGGTATTCGTGTACTGCTGGCCCGCCCCCGTCGTCCCCGAGATGACCGAGCGCCAGAAGGGATTCTTCGCCCCCAACCTGAGCCCGGTCGGTCTCGAGCTCATCCCCACTGAGCTGGCCAAGGGCGTCTACGCGTTGATGGCCAACCGGCTGCCCAAGGACAACAACGGCCTGATCGTCGGCAGCAAGGGCGCGCTCGTCGTGGACACGGGCATCACCCCCGGCGTCGGCGCCTACATCCAGGACGTGGTCAGGAAGATCACCGACAAGCCCATCATGTACGTCGCCAACACCACCTACCACGGCGACCACACCTTCGGAAACGTCGCCTTCCCCGACGACGTGCCGATCGTTTCCTCCCGGCTCAACAAGGCGGCGATGACCGACCTGGAGATGGAGAAGAGCCTGCGCGGCGAGAGCATGTACGGCGATCCGGGCATGGAGGAGGTCGTCACCTGGCGAGAGCCGGACATCGTCTTCGACCGCTTCTGCGAGATCGACCTGGGCGGCCGCGTCGTGCACCTGTGGCACTTCGGCATCGGCAACGGCTCGGGCGACACGCTCGTCCACGTGCCCGATGCGCGAGTGGTGTGGGCCGGCAACTTCCTGCGGCACGCGGGCATGCCGCCCATGCTGCTGGCCGGCGACCCCATCGGCTACACCCGATCCATCCGTGCCATGAAGGCCACGCTCGAACTCGACCGCTTCGTGCCCGGCCACGGCCCGCTCAGCGACGCCGAGCCGTCCGTGAGCTGGATGCTGGCCTACCTGGAGAACCTCGCCGCCAGCGTCCACCGGTATCGCGGCGAGGGCATGGACCTCGACACCATGATGGACACGATCGAGCTCAAGGACCGGCTCACGCTGCCCCCGGACGTCCCGGGCGCGGACCGCTTCCCCGCGCTGATGGACTCCCTGCACCGGCTGAACGTCGTGCTCACCTACCGCTACCTCGAAGCGACGGCACCACGATGACCATGCGCATCGACAACGACTTCGCCGTCCCGCTGCCGGTGGACGACGCCTGGACGACGCTGCTGGACGTCGGCCGGATCGCCGCCTGCATGCCGGGGGCGGAGCTCGACTCGGTCGACGGCGACGTGTTCTCCGGCCGGGTCAAGGTCAAGGTGGGCCCGGTGAGCCTGACCTACAAGGGCCAGGCCGAGATCACGGGAAGGGACGCGGCCTCTCACGTCGCCGTGCTGGTGGCCCGGGGGCGCGACGCCCGCGGCAACGGGACGGCCGGCGCCACCGTCACCATGCGGCTGACCGGCGACGGCGACCGCACCCGGGTGCACCTGCTCACCGAGCTCGACGTCACCGGGCGGCCCGCCCAGCTGGGCCGCGGAGTGATGACCGAGGTCAGCAACCGGATCATCAACCAGTTCGCCGACGAACTGGCCGCCAAGCTGGCCACCGAACGCACGACCGCCATCCCGGCCACCGAACACACGACCGCCGTCCCGGCCGCGGCCGCCGGCGTCGACGGCACGAAGCCCGCCGCGGTGCCGGAGCACGGCATCCCGGCCCGTCCCGCGCGCGAGATCAACGTCCTCAGCCTGGCAGGCCGCTCGCTCGCGGCCCGCCTCTGGCAGCGCATCGTCCGCCTGTTCGGCCACCGCTGACGGACCCGACCCCTTCCCCAGGAGCACCATGCCCACCGGCACCCGCATCACCGGCGTCGACATCGACTTCCTGTCCATCCCGCTCGACCGGCCCCTGGTCACCGCGGCCTTTCCCATCCCCGCCATCGACACCGCCCTCGTCCACGTCCGCACCTCTGCCGGTCACACCGGCGTGGCCTGGAGCTTCGCCTTCGGCCAGGGCAAGGTGGCGGCGCTGGTCAGGCTCATCGACGACCTCGCCGACATCCTGGTCGGCGCCGACGCGCTGGAGACCGAACGCCTGTGGGCCCGCATGTCCAAGGCGGTCGGGTTCGTCGGCAGGCAGGGCCTGGCCGCGCTGGCGATCTCCACCCTCGACACCGCCTGCTGGGACATCAAGGGCCAGGCCGCGGGCCTGCCGGTGCACCGCCTGCTCGGCGGCTACCGCGACAGCGTGGAGGTGTACGCCAGCCAGGGACTGTGGCTGGACCGCTCACGCGACGAGCTGGCCAAGGAGGCACAGGGCCTGGTCGAGCAGGGATTTCGCGCCGTCAAGATGCGAGCCGGGCTGCCCGAGGAGGACGAGGACGTGGCCCGCGTCGCCCTGGTCCGCGAGGCCATCGGGCCAGGCGTCAAGCTGATGGTCGACGCCAACCAGGCGTGGGACCTCAAGCAGACGCTGCGCATGGCCGCCCGGCTCGCCCCGTACGAGCTGACCTGGCTGGAGGAGCCGATGCCGTACACGCAGGTGGACGCGTACGCCATCGCACGCCGGGCGATGGACATGCCGCTGTGCACCGGGGAGTCCAACTATCTCAAGGCCGAGCTGATGACCCTGGCCGGGCAGGGCGGTGCCGACTACATCATGCCCGACCTCATGCGGATGAGCGGCATGACGGAGCTGGTCAAGGCGGCCCATCAGTGCGAGAGCCTTGAGCTGCCGGTCACGCCGCACCTGTTCATGGAGCACTGCCTGCACCTGGCGGCGGGTCTGCCGAACGTCGTGTGGCAGGAGTTCCAGCCCTGGTGGCAGCCGATCATGCAGGAGCCGCTGCAGGTGGTGGACGGCTGTGTCCCGGCCGGTGACCGGCCCGGTTTCGGCATCGTCCTGTCCCAGGAGGCCGTGGAAAGGTACCGCGTCTGATGCCCGCGGCCGTGGAAAGGGACCGTGTCTGATGCCCGACGCCGATCTGCTCATCACCGGTGGCACGCTGGTCACCTCACAGGGCCGCCGCCGCGCCGACGTCGCCGTGCGCGACGGTCGCGTCCTGACACTGGACGGCGCCGGCCTGTCCGCCGCCCGCACGGTCGACGCCACCGGCCTGCTGCTCCTGCCCGGCGGCGTCGACACGCACGTGCACCTCATGGACCCGGGCAGCACTGACCGTGAGGACTTCCCCAGCGGGACCCGTGCCGCCGCCGTGTCCGGCGTGACGACCATCATCGAGCACTCCCATGGCAGGCCGGTACGGACCGTGCGTGACCTGGAGGAGAAGGCCGCCTACCTGAGCGGCCGGTCCAACGTCGACTTCGCCCTGGCCGCGCACGCGTGGCCGGGCGACCCCGGCGCCGTCGCGCCCCTGTGGGAGGCCGGGGCCGCGTTCTTCAAGGTGTTCACCTGCACCACCCACGGCATCCCCGGCCACGACGCGGCCGCGCTGCGCGCGCACCTGCGGGCCACGGCCGACGCGGGCGCGATCAGCCTTATCCACTGCGAGGACGACTCGCTCACCGCTGCGGCCGAGTCCGTGCTGCGCGCGGCCGGGCGCGAAGACCCCGGCATCCTGCCCGAATGGCGCGACCGGGACGCCGAGGTGGTCGCGGCCGCCGTCGCCGCCCTGCTCATCCGGCGCACCGGCGCGCGAGCCACGGTGGCGCACGTCAGCCATCCCGAGGTCGCCGCCTACCTGGCCGCCGAACGCGCTCGCGGGGCGCGGCTGTACGCCGAGACCTGCCCCCAGTACCTGCTGCTGCGCGAGGACGAGGTGCACACGCACGGCCCGTTCCGCAAGTTCACCCCGCCGGCGCGCGCCAGGCACGACCAGGACGAGGCCGCGCTGTGGCGGCTGCTGCGCGAGGGCGAACTCACCCACGTCTCCTCCGACCACGCGCCCTCCACCCCCGCGCAGAAGAGTGCCGGCGGCATGTGGGACGTGCACTTCGGGCTTCCCGGACTGGACAGCACCATGGCGGTGCTGCTCAGCGCGGCGGCGCGCGGGATGCTCGCCTACGAGGACATCGCCCGGCTCTACAGCGAGGCTCCCGCCCGGATCTACGGCCTGTGGCCCCGCAAAGGCCGCATTGCCCCGGGCGCGGACGCCGACCTCGTGCTGGCCGACCCGCAGGAGCGCTGGCGGCTGCGCAACGAGGACGTGCTGTCCAAGGCGGGCTGGACCCCGTACGACGGCATGGACATGACCGGGCGCGCCGTGGCCACGTACCTGCGCGGCGAGCTCATCGCCGAGCACGGCAAGCCGGCCGACCGGCGTACGGGGCGGCTGATCACCCGGCGGCGTACGCCCGGATGACGCTTTTCGGGTCACCCCGTCCTCGGCCACGGGCCGCGCCACCTTCACCGGCTTGTGTCTCTGTCCCTGTTCGGCCGCAGCCCTCTGGGCAAGGGCGATCCGTCCCTGTCCCATGGAGGCCGGCTCATGCACGAGGGACGCGCGCGCCTGGTCACCACGTCACCGTGACATGGGGCAGGCCGTAGGCGGTGGTGTCATGCTCGAACCGTGGTTGCGGTTGTGTCAGTCGCAGGCCGGGAAGACGGGTGAGGAGCGTGCTGGAGATGGTCTCCAGTTGCAGCCGGGCCAGCTCTTGAACGTTGCGCCGAAGATCGGGCACGC
>NZ_JAATEP010000045.1:0-94775 GCF_012034275.1 Nonomuraea composti
AAGCGCGGGTCGGCGCTGAACATGCCGCGCAGCCCGTCGCGCACCACCGGATGATCGTCCACGATCAGCAGCCTGATCACGCGCCGCCTCCCGCGGGGACCGCCGGAACCACCGCCGCCGTGCCGCCGCCCGCCGGGATGGCCGGCACCGTCACCGTGCCGCCGCTTGCCGGGATGGCGGGCACCGTGGCGGAGATCGCCGTGCCGCCGCCCGGCTCCGACTCGATGTCGAGGCGGCCCGCCAGGCGCTGCACCCGCTGCCGCATGCCGGCCAGCCCGAACCCGCCGCCGCCGGAGCCGGCCGCGCGCCTGGCGTCGGTCTCGAACCCCACGCCGTCGTCGCGCACGTCGAGCGTCACCAGATCCTCCATGTACGACAGGGTCAGGCCCACCCGCCCGGCCCGGGCGTGCTTGGCCACGTTCGCCAGGGCCTCCTGAGCGGTGCGCAGCAGCGCCACCTCGACGTCGGTGTGCATCGGCCGGGCGTCGCCCGTGGTGGTCAGCACCACCTCCACGTGGTTCACCTCCGCCCAGCGCCGCGCCACGTCGCCGATCGCGTCGGGCAGCCGGGCCTCGGCGAGCATCGCCGGCTCCACCGCGTGGACCGAGCGGCGGGCCTCGGTCAGGCTCTCGCGGGCCAGCGTCATCGCGTTCGTCACGTGCCGCCGCCACGCCGGCGGCTCGCCCATCGTCTGCTCGGCGGCCTGGAGCTGGGTGAGGATGCCCGCCAGGCCCTGCGCGAGCGTGTCGTGGATCTCGCGCGCCATCCGCTGCCGCTCGTCCAGCACCCCGGCCTCGCGGGCCTGGACCAGGAGCTGGGCGTGCAGGGCGGCGTTCTCCTCCAGCGCCGCCTCCAGCTTCACGTTGGCCTCGTGCAGCTCGGTCAGCGCCTGCTTCTGCTTGAGTATGCGCCGGTCGGCCAGCTCCGCGAAGTAGAAGAACGCCCCGGCCAGCAGCATGACGATCACGCTGAGGCCCAGCCACGCCCACCACTCCTCCTCCTTGATGCCGGCCGCCCCGCCCATGTACGACATCGCCGCCACCATCGCCGTGGCGGCGACCCCCACGTAACGCCAGCGCCCCTTCAGGTACTGGAAGGCGTGCGCGTAGCCGAGGAAGGCGAAGAAGCCGAACCACGGCGTCAACGCCACCAGGCAGGCGCTCAGCGCCACCACGCCCACGTAGTACACGCCCATCGGCGGCCCGCTGCCGTGCCGGCCCGGCCGCAGCGTGTGGAACCAGAGCACCCAGACCGCAGCGACGACCGACAGCCCGAGCACCGCCGGGACGTGCACCGGCACGCCCCAGAGCGGCTGCAGCAGCGTGATGACGGTGCTCAGCGCCAGCAGGATGTACGGGAGCACCTTCAGCACCGCGCTCTCGTTGCGCTCCCACCGGTCGAACTCCGCACGCAGCTCGGCCTCGATGCTCACGACCTACTCCCAGCGGAAATACCGTGCGGCCAGCCCCCCGGCCACGAGCGTCCAGCCCAGCATGACGGCCAGGTGCAGGAGCTGCGGCCACTGACCGGCTGTGGCGTCCTGCCATGATTGCACGCCGGCACCCAGCGGGGTGAAGTCGCTGATCGTCCGCAGGATGTCCGGCATCTTGTCGCGCGGCACCCACAGCCCGGCGAAGAACACCGTCGGGAAGAACATCACCGTCCCCATCGCGACCGCGCTCTTGCCGGTCGGCGCGAGCGAGGCGACGAGCAGGCCGATCGCGAACATGGCCAGCGTCCCCAGCAGGTAGCCCACCACGTACCCCGGCAAGTGCCGGGGCAGGGCCACGCCGAACGCCAGCCGGCCGATGGCGAGCAGCGCCGTCGTCGCCACCGCCGACAGGATCGTCGACATCAGCAACTGCGCTCCCAGCAGGACGCCCGGCTTGACCGGGGTGGTCCGCATGCGCCGCAGCACGCCCTTCTCCCGGTAGAGGGCCAGGAGCTGGGGCAGGCTGGTCAGCGCGAACATGGACAGGGTCATCGCGACGATGATCGGCACGTACACGCTGATCATCCGCGCCCCGCCGAACTCCTCGGCCGGCTCCCGCATGGCGGGGATCGCGCCCAGGATGACGAGCAGGATGGGGGAGAACGCGAGCGTGAAGAACACGATCATCGGCTCGCGGAAGAACAGCTTGGTCTCGGTCGTGGTGAGCCGCAACAGCGCGGACATGATCATCTCCCTTTCGGCTTCGGGCTCAGGAGTCGGCGCGGCGGCCGGTCAGCGCGACGAACGCGTCGTCCAGCGTGGACTGCTCGACCCGCAGGTCGGCGGCGACGACGTCGTGCCGGGCGAGCGCGGTGGTCACGGCGAGCAGCAGGTTCCCCGTCCCCGACACGACGAGCTGGCCCCCCGCCCGCTCGACGGCGGTCACCTCCGGCAACGCGGTCAGCACGGCCGGGTCCAGCGGCGCGGACGGCCGGAACCGGATGCGCTGCTCGTGGTCGACCCGCGAGACCAGCCCCGCCGGGGTGTCGAGCGCGACGACGCGGCCGGAGTCGATCACCGCCAGCCGGTCGCAGAGCCGCTCCGCCTCCTCCATGAAGTGCGTGACCAGCAGGATCGTCACGCCCCTGTCGCGGACGCCCTCGATCAGGTCCCACGCGTCGCGCCGCGCCTGCGGGTCGAGACCGGTGGTGAGCTCGTCCAGCACCGCCACCCTCGGGGCGCCGACGAGCGCCAGCGCGATCGACAGCCGCTGCTTCTGGCCGCCGGACAGCCGGCGGAACTGCGTGTCCAGCTTGCCGGTGAGGCGCAGGGTGGCGATCAGCTCCCGCCAGTCCGCCGGGCGGCGGTAGAAGGAGCTGTAGAGCTCCATCGCCTCGCCCACCTTCAGCTTGTCGGGCAGCTCGCTGGCCTGGAGCTGGGCGCCGAGCAGGTGCCGCAGCTCGCCGGAGTCGTCGCGCGGGTCGATGCCGCAGACCCGGATCGTGCCGCCGTCACGAGCACGCAGCCCCTCGACGCACTCGACGGTCGTGGTCTTGCCCGCCCCGTTGGGGCCCAGGATGCCGAAGATCTCGCCCTGCTCGACGGCGAAGCTCACACCGTTCACGACGGTGTGCTCGCCGTAGCGCTTGACGAGGCCGTCCACCTCGATGATCGTCATGCGACCAGCGTCCCGCCGGGCCGGGCTGCCGCGAATCGACCACGCGGCCAGGAACGGCGGCCGGCCCGGCGGACCCGCGCATCAACCGATCGGTTGATGCGCGGGTCGGCTCGTTCATGCAGACGTACGAGCCTGAGCCTCCCACCTGGAAGGAAACCGATTCTGGCGGCCGGCGCCGGCCTTGACGCACGCTGGACGGCATGGCGACCACCCCACCCCATCCCGTCGCATCGCCCCGGCCATGGCTCCACGTCTTCCGCGCCGCCGCCGCGCTGGCCGCCGCCATGGGCGTGGGCCGGTTCGCCTACACCCCGATCCTGCCCCTCATGCAGACCCAGAACGGCCTGACCGCCGCGGCCGGAGCGAACCTCGCCACCGCCAACTACGCCGGCTACCTCATCGGCGCCCTCGCCGGCACCCTCCTCCCCGCCCTGGCCCGCTCCACGGCCGTGCTACGCGCCGGCCTGCTGGCACTCGTCGCCTCCCTCGCCGCCATGCCGCTGACGCACGAGGTCGCCGTATGGGCGCTGCTCCGGCTGGCGGCCGGCGTCTCCAGCGCCCTCATCTTCGTGATCGCCGTCAACTCCCTGCACAGCCACCTCCACGCCCACCCGGCCCATCTGCCGGGGTGGGGGTTCGGCGGAGTGGGCGCCGGCATCGCCCTGTCCGGGGCCCTGATCCTGCTCCTGCGGGAATCCGGCTCCTGGCAAACCGCCTGGACGGCCTCCGCCGCCCTGGCCGCCGTCCTGACCCTCCCCGCCTGGCCCCTCCACCCCGACCCACCGCCACCACCCCCGCCTCCCACCGCCTCACCCGGCCCGCCTCCTGTGTCTTGTGGCCGCGTACGAGAAGCCGGTCCGTCCCGTACGGGGGAACAGGAAGCCGGCACGTCCGCACCTCGGCGGACGGAACGGGAGGCCGGTTCGCGTCCGTATCGCTCGTTCGGGGCGTTGTTCGCGTCCTACACGCTGGAAGGCGTCGGGTACATCGTCGCCGGCACCTTCCTGGTCGCGGCCATCGAGCAGAGTGCGCCCGGCTGGATCGGCAGCGGCGCGTGGGTGCTGGTGGGGCTGGCCGCCGTCCCCTCCGCCGCGCTCTGGGCGGGGCCGGCCCGCCGCTGGTCCCGCCCGGCCCTCCTCGTCGCCGCGCTCACCGTACAGGCCGTAGGCATCGCGCTGCCCGCGCTGACCGCCGGGGTCGCACCCACGCTGATCCCCGCCCTGATCCCCGCGCTGATCTCGGCGGTGCTCTTCGGCGGCACGTTCATCGGCGTGAGCACGCTGGCCCTGGGCGCGGGCGCGCACCTGCGCTTCCCCCGCGCCGTGGCGCTGCTGACCGCCGGATACTCGGCCGGCCAGATCCTCGGCCCGCTGGCCGTCACACCCCTGCTCCGTGACGGCTACCGGCAGGCGCTCGTGCTGGCCGCGGCCGTCGTCCTAACCGCCGCGCTGGCCGCCCTCGTCCTGCGCCGCGGCTATCCCGACCAGCCAGGTGTCACCGTCCGTGATGCGCGAAGAGCGGCACCCGCCCGACCACGCGCACGGAGGTGAGATCGTCCACGGCACCCGCCGCCACGCCGGACGCCGCCTCACCGGACGTGGGGGACGGGCGGCGCAGGGGGATCACGAGGCCGAAGCGGGCGTTCGCGGCGGCTCGCAGCGCGGGGGCCGTGCAGGCGATCACCACGGTCTCGTACGGCTCCGCGCCCAGCCGCCGGGCGGCCTCCAGCAGCACGGCCGGGTCCGGCATCGGGGCCAGCCCCGCCTCGGCGGCGACCACCCCGTCCACCCGGGCGTCCATCATGCCGGACAGCCCAGCCCGGTGCAGGATCTCGGCGCAGTTCCGGCTCGCCGAGACGGCGGCGACGCGGGCGCCGTGGTGGCGCAGCTCGTGCAGCAGGGAGACGGCGGCGGGGAAGGGCGCCACGCCGTAGTTGCGGATCTCGGCCAGGAAGAGGCCGTCCTTGAGGCACGCCATGCCGGTCAGGACGTCGTGGTCCTTCTCGGCGTCCAGGACGATGCCGCGCGAGGCCAGGAAGTCCCGCGCCCCGTCGATCCTGGGCTTGCCGTCCACGTGCCGCAGGTAGTCGCCGGGGATCGCGAACGGCTCCCACGACGTGCCAGACCGCTCGGCGTGCCGGCGCAGGTAGGCGTCCAGCACCCGTTTCCAGACGGCGGCGTGGACGCGGGCGGTGTCGGTGAGCACCCCGTCGGTTTCGAAGATCACCGCTGTGCTGCGGTGGAGGTCGATCACGGTCATGACGTCCTCCTCCAGAGATCGTGGTGTCCATGCTGCCCGGCCAGGGGGCGCCGAATCAGGGGCGAACGGCCCTGATGACGCCGCGTCCGTCACCTGCCGCTGTTCCCCGGCGAAGGGGCCGAAGGTCCCGGGGCGGCAGGCTGTCCGGCACTACCCGGCGGCCGTCCGGGACGGTGTGCTGGACAGGTGCGCGAACCCCCGGGAAGAGCAGCCGGCGGCCATGGCCGTGAGCCTGCCGCGGTGGCGGGTTGTGCGCGGGCATGTGCGGGTGGCGCCGAGGTGGGTAGTCGTGTCGGGCGACTCCTGGCTCATCACGCCGGGCGCGCTCACCGGGGCCGCGATGGTACGGCTGCTCGCCCCCCATGACCGGCGCCGAGGAGGGCCCATGAGGATCAGGACAGGAACCCCCGTACCCAGGAGACGATCATGACCGTCGTCGTCGCGCCGCCGCACCTCACCGAGCAGGCCCGGCGGGACTGGGACCTGCTGCAGTCCCCGACCCAGCGGGCGCCCGCGTTCGATCCCGAGCAGGCCGGCCTGCTGCCCGAGCCGGCCCGGAGCTGGCTGCTGCACGCCATCGCGCCGGGCACGCCCCTGCGGCGGGCGGTCGTGCTCAGCATGCGGGGCATGATCAGGATCGGTGAGTGGCGCCGCTTCCACGCCAACCAGGCGCTGCTGCCGCTGGAAGGGTACGTGTGGGCGGCGGGCAGCCGGCTGGGGCCGGCGCCGGTGCACGGGTTCGACCGTTACCGCGCCGGAGCGGGCGAGATGCGCTGGCGGCTGCTGGACGCCGTGCCGGTCATGTCGGGCTCGGGGCCGGACATCACGCGGAGCGCGGCCGGCCGGCTGGCCTGCGAGTTCGTCCTGGCGCCCGCCGCCGCGCTGGACCCGCGCGTCCGGTGGAAGGCGCTCGACGACCGCCAGGCGGTCGCCACCCTCCCCATCGGCGGCGAGGACCACGAGGTCACCCTGGACATCGCGCCGGACGGGCGGCTGGAGCGCGTCTCCATGGACCGCTGGGGCAACCCGGACGGCCAGGCCTTCCGCGAGCACCGGTTCGGCGTCGAGTGCGTCGAGGAGGGCATGTTCGACGGGTTCACCATCCCCGTTCGCGTCGTGGGCGGATGGTGGCCGGGCACCGATCAGCGGGTGGCGGGCGAGTTCATCCGCTACGCCCTCGACGACGCACTCTTCCGGTGAACGCCGCCGGCGTCACGGTCCGAGGCCGTCCGGGACGGCGGAGGACGGGCCATGGGGCTGCTGCTGGGTGTGCCCGCCCGCGTCGCGGGTCTTCACGTACGTGATCGAGGGGAACTGCTCGCGCTGCCCGGCACCGGGGCGAGCCGGGCGGCTTGGACCGGCAGCAGGGGCGAACGTCGCGGGCACTGCCGCCTTGTCCGAGCACCACCGCGGTGCCAGGCACCGCCGCACGCCTTGTCCGAGCACCGCCGCGGTGTCCCGGTACCGCCGCAGTGTCCATGCACCGGCGCCGTACGGCCCGGCGTGGCCGATCGTTCGTGAGGAAGGGTCTTTGGCCTCTGGGACGCCGCCGTCCGTCGGTGTGGGGTGAGGCTGTCAGGGGAGCGGCGAAAGGCTCCCGCCCGCCCTTCCCCCGGATGGGAGGCCGGAGATGGACAAACAGGTCGTGGTCGGGATCGACGGATCGGCGGCGGCGGGACTGGCGCTCGACTGGGCGGCCGACGACGCGGCACGGCGCGGGCGGGGCCTGCGCATCGTGCACGTACGCGAGCCGTGGGCGCGGGAGCACCCGCTGAACGCTGCGGCGTACCACCGCTCCCGCACCGAGCGGGACGGCCGGCTGCTGGCCGCCGCCGCGCACCGGGCACACCAGCGGCACCCCGCCCTGTCCGTCATGACCGCGCTGGTCACCGGCGCGGTGACCGAGCGGCTGAAGGCGGAGACGGAGCTCGCCGACACGCTCGTCCTGGGCAGCGAAGGGCTCGGCACGCTCGCCGGCCGCGTGCTCGGGGCGGCCGGCGACACCCTGGCCGGGCACGTGCCCTGCCCTGTCGTGATCGCCCGCCGGACCGTCCCGGGGGAGTGGGGCGAGGTCGTCGCCGGCTACGACGGCTCGCCCGACGCCGAGGCCGCCCTGGCGTACGCGGTGGAGCAGGCCCGCGCACGGCGGGCCCGCCTGAAGGTCCTGTACGCCGAGCCGGCCCTCGCACTTGCCATCACCCCGCTGGCCCGCCGACCCGGCCCACCGCGCCAGCCCGAATCCCAGCATCGGCCCGAATCCCAGCATCGGCCCGAATCCCAGCATCGGCCCGAATCCCAGCATCGGCCCGAATCCCAGCATCGGCCCGAATCCCAGCATCGGCCCGAACCCCAGCGCCAGCCGGACCCGCCGCGCTGGCCCGAGCCCCGCCCTACGGTCGCCGCGATGCTGGAAGAGCGGCTCGCGCCCTGGCGGGACGCCCATCCGGACGTCGAGATCACCGAATCGCTCGCCGGACGCCATCCGGTGCCCGCCCTGGTCCGGGTCTCCCGCGTGGCCGACCTGGTCGTGGTCGGCTGCCGCGGACGGAGCGGCCTGGCCTCCGCCCTGCCCGGTTCGGTGAGCCGCGGCGTGCTGCACCGGGCACGCTGCCCCGTGGCCGTGGTGCGCAGCCCGGCGAAGTGACGGCCCTGACACGAGCCCCGCGAAGCGAGGGTCCCGGCACGAGCTCCGCACGGCGAGGGCCCCGGCACGAGCTCCGCGAAGTGGCGGGCCGGGCGGCGAACGCCTCCTCGGTGAGGACCTGTGGCACTGGCCGCCACACCCGCCGGGCGCGCAGGCTCGGAGTGAAAGGAGGTGGCATGATGAGGCTGACCTGGAAGGACGCGCTGGCGACAGGGGTCGCGGGCGCGAACGTCGCCGTCTACGTCGCCTTCACGCAGGGCGCGGACGTGCCGATCATCGACAGCGTGCGCGGCGCCACCGCGACGATCCTGCTGCTGGGCCTCGTGGGCGGCTGCTCGTTGAGCGCGGCGGCCGATGCGTACGAGCGCAAGGGCCCGTACATGATCGTCGCCACCACCACCGGCGGGATCGCCCTCGTGGCGGGCGTGACCGGGCTGATCGTGGGCAGTGAGCTCGCCCTGGCGGTGCTGTTCTACGCCACCATGGCGCTGTGGCTGATGGCCACCGTGCGGCACGCGATCATGCCGGCCGAGACGGAGGTGCTCAGGTGAGAGCCGGGGCTGAAGGTCTCGGCCGAGACCTTCAGCCCTGAAGCGCGAGGCGTCAGGCGGTGGCCGGGCCGTGCCGATCGGAGCGGGCGTCCAGCAAGGCCGTCGCCGAGTGGTGGATCTTCGTCAGTGCCCTGAGGAGATGTTCGCGCTCGGCGTCGGTGAGGTCGGCGGTGACCTGCTCTTCGAGCAGCCGCCGTTCCCTTTCGATGGGGGCTTGGAGGGCGCGTCCGGCGTCGGTGAGCCACAACCGGACCAGCCGGTTGTCCCGGTCGTCGCGGCGCCGGGTGAGCAGGCCGGCGGCGGCCATCCGGGTGGCGGCCTTGACGACGTTGGGGGTGGTGACGTTCAGGGCCGCGGCGACCTCGCCGGGGGTCCGGCCGTCCTGCCGCCACAGCACCGCGAGCAGGTGATCCTGCCCCAGGTGCAGCCCGTGCCGCCGCACCGCTGCCTCGGCCGCCGCGCGCAGCGCCTTCGACGCCTTGCTGTGCAGGTCCAGGAACTCGGGCACGTGGGGGCCTCCGGTGATGTCGTCGGGCGATTGACCGCAAATCGTGTACCGGTTAACGTCCTCTCCATTCGTTAACCGGTACATGATTTAGGGGTTCGATGATACTCGTCACCGGCGCCACCGGGAACATCGGCCGCGAGCTCGTCCACGAGCTGGACCGGCTCGGCGTGCCGTTCCGCGTCCTGGTCCGCGACCCGGCCCGCGCCGCCGCGTTGCCCGAGCGGGCCGAACGGGTCGTGGCCGACCTGAACGACCCGGCGACCCTGCCGCCCGCCTTCGCCGGGGCCGGCCGGCTGTTCCTCCTCACCCCCGGCATCGGCCTCGACCACACCAGGCACGCCGTCGCCGCCGCCCGGTCCGCCGGGGTGCGTCACATCGTGCACCTGTCCTCGTTCAACGTGCTCGGCGACCCCGTGCCCGCCATGGGCCGCTGGCACCACGAACGCGAACAGCTCATCCGCGCTTCCGGCATCCCGGCCACGTTCCTGCGGCCCGGCGCCTTCATGACGAACGCCTTCGACTGGCTGCCCACCATCCGCCGGGCGGGCTACGTCCTCGATCCGGCCGGTCCCGGACAATTCGCGCCGATCGACCCCGCCGACATCGCCGCCGTCGCCGCCCTGGCTCTGACGGGGGACGGCCACCAAGGCCAGGAATACGTCCTCACCGGCGAGGAGCGGCTCACCGTCACCGAACAGGTCGAGATCCTCGCCGCGGCGGCAGGACGGGACATCGCGATCCGGCCGGTGAGCACCGCGGAGGAGGCCGTCGCCTCCCGATTCCCGCAAGGGGCACCGCCGGAGCTGGCCGAGGCCATCATCGAGGGGTTCCACCTCATGCGCGCCGACACCGCCGGATTCCGCACCGACACCGTGGAGCGCCTCCTCCGGCGCGGACCCCGCACCTTCGCCGCCTGGTGCGCCCGCAACGCCGACGCCTTCCGCGCCACCTGATCCGCCAGCACCGTCGAGGACTTCCGGGCCACCTGATCCGCCCGGCCGCCGTCCGGCGCCGCGCCGCTGACCCGGGTCAGGCGGGGACCAGGAGCGTGGTCAGCAGGTCGTCGAGGGCGATCAGCCCCGCCACCCGCCCGTCCTCGTGCCGGACCAGGGCGATCTGGCCGCGCGCCGCGCGCAGCCGCGCCACCGCGTCGGAGACGGGCAGCTCGGGCGGCAGGACGGGAAGGCGATAGGCGAGGCCCCCAGCGGTGGCGGTCGCGGTGGCGCGGCGGCGGGCGAGGTAGGCGTCCCTCAGATGGACGACGCCGGTCGGGGCGCCGGCGGGGCCGACGAGCAGGCGGGAGCGGCCGGCGCGGATCGCCGCGTCGATGATCTCCTGCGGGCCGGCGTCGGCGGGCACGGTCACGATCCGCTCGGGAGGAGTGATGAGCGCCGTGATGGGCGCGTGCGGAGCCTGGAGCGCCTGGCTGAGCACGGCGTGGTCGTCGGCCTCGATGAGCCCGAGCCGCCGCGACTCCTCCACCAGGTGCTGGAGCTGGGCGGGCGTACGGGGATTGTCGCCCTCGCCCCGCGGCGGCACCTTGACCAGGCGCAGCAGCCCGTTCGTGATGCCGTTCAGCGCGCTGATGACCGGCCGGACCAGCAGCGTGAAGCCCCGGAACGGCAGCGCCAGGACGGTGGCCGAGCGCTCCGGGTGGGCGATGGCCCACGACTTGGGCGCCATCTCGCCGAGCACCATGTGCAGGAACGTCACCAGCGCCAGCGCGATCACGAACGCCACCGCGTGCGCGCCCGCCTCCGGCAGGCCGAGGGCGTGGAAGAGCGGCGCGAGCGTCCCGGCGATCAGCGGCTCGGACACCACGCCCAGCCCGAGCGAGCACAGCGTGATGCCGAGCTGCGCCCCGGCGAGCATCAGCGACAGCTCCTTGATGCCGGACAGCGCCGCGGAGGCGGCCCGGCTGCCCTGGGCGGCGGCCTTCTCCAGGCGGTGACGCTTGGCGGCGACCAGGGCGAACTCGGCGGCGACGAAGAAGCCGTTGCCGGCCAGCAGGAGCAGCGTCAGGGCCAGGCCGGTGGTGAGGCTCACGGCTGCTCCTCGCGGTAGGGGGTCAGGCGGACCCGTTCGGGAACGTGGCGGTCGAGCGTCAGGACCTCGACGCGGGCGTGGGTGGGCGCGCCGGGGTCGAGGGTGGCGGGCAGGCCGACGGCCAGGACGTCGCCGGGGACGGCGAAGCGGCCGAGCCGGTGCAGGATGAGCCCGGCCAGGGTGTCGTACTCGTCCTCGTCGGGCAGGTCGAGGTCGGTGGCCAGGGCGACCTCGTCGATGCGCAGCCCGGCGTCCAGCTCCCAGGCGCCGCCGTCGAGCCGGACGAGGGAGGGGGCGTCGCGGTCGTTCTCGTCGGCGATCTCGCCCACCAGCTCCTCGGCGACGTCCTCCCAGGTGATGAGCCCGGCCAGGCCGCCGTGCTCGTCCACGACGCAGGCGACCTCCTCGCCGCGCTCGTGCAGCTGGCGCGCCAGCTCGGGCAGGGCGAGCGAGAACGGCACGACGAGCACGTCCCGCGCGATCCCGGCGACGCGCGTCTCCGCGGCCTTCTCCGTCGGTACGGCGGCGGCGTCGCGCAGGCTCACCACGCCGGTCACGTCGTCGAACGTGGCGCCGAGCACCGGGTAATGGGTGTGGCCGTGGGCGGCGATCAGCTCGTCGAGGTCGGCCACGGTGGCGTTGCCGGCGATGGCGACGACGTCGGCGCGCGGCACCATCACCTCGTCGGCGGTGTGCTCGGAGAAGGCCAGCGCCCGCTCCAGCACGTCGGCCTGGCTGCCGGGCAGGTGGCCGTGGGCCTCGGACTCGCCGATGATGTGGCCGAGCTCCTCCAGCGTGGCGCCGTGGTGCAGCTCCTCGACGGGCTCGATGCCGACCGCGCGCACCAGCCGGTTGGCCGCGGTGTCGAACAGCCTGACGACCGGCCCCGCGATCGTCAGGTAGACGAGGGTGGAGCCGGCCAGGGCGCGGGCCAGCGGCTCGGGCCTGGCCAGCGCGAGGTTCTTGGGGGCCAGCTCGCCCAGCACCATCTGGATGATCGTGGCCAGCGCGAACCCGACGGCCAGCGCCACCGCGCCGACCATCCCTTCCGGCAGGCCGAGCGCGGTCAGCCCCGGCGCGATCAGCTCGGCCAGCGCCGGCCGCGCGATGAACCCGACCACCAGCGCCGTCACCGTGATGCCGAGCTGCGCCCCGGACAGCATGAACGACAGCCGCTCCATCACCCGCACGGCCTTGGCGGCCTTGCGGTCACCGGCGGCGGCCTGCTGCGACAGGGCCAGCCGGTCGGCGCTGACGTAGGCGAACTCCTGGGCGACGAAGTAGCCGGTGGCCGCGGTGAGCAGGAAGACGGCCAGCAGGCCGAGCGCCACGCTCACCGGGAGCACCCCTGCGGGCTGGTCAGGTTCACCGGCACCTTCGGTCCCCTCAGTCGTGCGGATGTGCCCCGGCGTGCGCCGCGGCTTCCCGTCCCTGACAATGATCGGCCATCCGCCCGCACGCCGCCGCACGGGGTCCCGGGGACGGCGGGTGCCACCTGGATCAGCCGCGCTGCTCGACGGCCGGCGGGCGCGGCGTCGTCGGCCGCGCCCGCCGGGCGGGCCCGGATGCCGGTGATCGCGTGCCGCTCCACGGCCACGATCTCCAGCTCCCACTCGCCCGCCGTGACCCGGTCGCCCGCCGCCGTCGGCACCCGGCCCAGCAGGGTGAGGGCGAGGCCGGCGACCGTGGTGTAGTCGCCGTCCGGGCGGCCCTCCAGGTCGATGTCCAGGTCGGTCAGGTCGTGGACGGGGAAGTCGCCGGGCAGCAGCAGGCTGCCGTCGGGCGCGCGCCGGACGCTCACCACGTCGCGGATCTCCTCCGGGCTGATCTCCTCGCGGTGCTGGGCCGGGTCGCCGCCCATCAGGCGGACGGCCACGTCCGTCGACCTGGCCAGCGCCCACACCACGGGACGGGACAGCGTCGCGATCACGCTCGGCGGGCGGGCCATGAGCAGCGCCCACGTCTCGGCCCGCTGCATGGCGACCCGCTTGGGCGCCAGCTCCCCGAACACCAGCGTCAGGAACGTCAGCACGATCGTCACCACGACGATCGCGACCGGCCCCGCGGCGTCGCCGAGGAAGCCGAGCAGCGGCACCAGCGGCTCCGACAGGGTGACGGCCGCGGTGGCGGAGGCCAGGAAGCCGGACAGGGTGATGACGAGCTGGATGGTGGCCAGGAACCGGTTCGGGTCGCGGGCCAGGCGCACCACGAGGCGGCCGCCCGCGCCGTGCCGCTCCAGCAGCCATAGCTGGCCCTCGCGCAGCGAGATCAGCGCGAGCTCGCTACCGGCGAACACCGCGTTGAGGATGACCAGGACCACGACGAGGGCGAGCTGCACCCAATAGCCGTCCACGGCAGAACATGCTCCTTGCGACAGAAGTGGGGATGACAGAAGCCGCGCCGGCGGGCCGCGCGGGCACGCGGCGGCCCGGGCCGGGCAGGGGAACGGCAGGCGTACCGAAGGCCCGCAGGGAAGGACGGTGCACGTCAGCGGCGCGCGCCCGCGTTCGTGAAGGGATGCCGGGACGGGGCCCGGCCTGGTACTGCACTCCTCCACAGAGGGCTCGCTGCTCCGTTTCGTGTTCGTATGACGGCACCGGTCAGCAACGCCAACGAGCGGCCCGCCCGCCAGGTTCCCGGCCCGGCCGATCGAAGGCCCAGGTCAGGGTTCCACAGCCGCGTCGCGGGGGACGATGTGAGCGGGGCACCTGGGGTGAGGGAGGAAAATGGGGCTGGTGATGCGGCGGCTCGCACCGGTCGCAGGCACGATGGTCGTCGTCCTGGCGACGATGCCGCTGCTCGAAGCCGGAGCCCACGCTCTGGCACCCCCGTTGCCGGCGCCCGCGTACCTGGCGCAGAGAGACCACGGGGAGGGCCCCGATGACGACGACGCCCTCTTCCCCGACGACCCGCTCTGCTGGGAGCCGGACACGATCACCGGCCGCATGCAGGAGTGCGACGACGCCGCCGGCGCGAAGACCCCCGGCCCCGGCTCTGCCCCGCCGGAGCGCTTGCGGGCCGACGGCAAGGCGGGCCTGCTGACGCTGGCCGCCATCGGCGGCGCTCTGGCCGTCTCCGGAGCCGCGTGCTGGATGACCGCGAGGCTCACCTCGCAGCCGCCGCCGGAGCCCGCGAAGCGCGAGGACGACGACGAAGGCGCCGCGGCGAGCGCGTAGCGCCTTCAGCGGGCCGTTTTTCAGCGGGCCGTTTTTCAGCGGGCCGTTTTTCAGCGGGGCGTTTTCAGCGGGGCGTTTTCAGGACGGAGGCGCGGGGCGGCGATGCGTGGCCGGGATCTCGAACCCGTACCGCTCGGCGAGAGCGCGGACGTCCTCGAGATCCTTGTCCTTCGGCGGGTACGCCGTCTTGAACCGGAACATCCACTCAGGGGCCACGCACCGCACCTCCTGCCCGCCGATGACCCCGCTGCCCGTCAGGGACCCGTAGGGATACTCGATCCCGTACGTGTGGCGTCCCTGGTCGTCGTAGGCGAACACGTGGACGTCGACCGTGCCGCCGCTGCCGGTCGCCACCACGTAGTTCCAGTCGGTCGTACCCTTCCGTTCCTGCCGCGCATAACCCCACTCCGCGAACACCTCCGCGAGACGCCGGGCGTGCTCGCGAGCGACGGCGAGATCGAGGTCGGAGTGCTCGCGGGTCTGCCTGCCGAGCAGGGCGTCGACGCACCACCCGCCGTCGATCCAGACCGGGACGTTCTCGGCGGCGAGGCCGTGGTGGATCGCGAGCACTTCGTCGGCGTTCATCCCGGCAGCGTAACCGGTGCCGTCTTATGGGCGGGCGGGCCCGAACGGGCGGTCGCCGCGCAGCGTGATGCGGTGCATGACCCGGTGGGCGGTGCCGTAGTCGCGGTTGGCGTAGTGGGCGGTGCTGCGGTTGTCCCACATGGCGACGTCGCCGAGGCTCCAGCGGTGGCGGACGATGTGCTCCGGCTTGGTCAGGTGGCCGTAGAACAGGTCGAGGAGGTGCCGGCTCTCGGCCTCCGACACGCCGACGATGTGCGAGGTGAAGCCGGGGTTGACGAACAGGCCCTTGCGCCCGGTCTCCGGGTGGACGCGGACGACGGGGTGCTCCACCGGGTCGAGCCGGGTGACGACCTCGCCGTCCCAGACGCTGCCCCGGCCGCCGCGCCGCTGGGCCAGGTAGTAGCCGAACTCGCGGTTGCCGTCGTGCACGGCGGTGAGCTGGTCGGCCAGCTCGCGTACCGGGGCGGACAGGGAGTCGTAGGCGAGCTGGCTGTCGGCCCAGCTCGTGTCCCCGCCGGTGGGCGGCAGCGTCACGGCGCGCAGGATCGAGCCGAGCGGCGGGCGGGGCATGAAGGTCACGTCGGTGTGCCAGACGTCGGCGAAGCCGTTGTCGGCGCTGTCGAGCGCGTAGATCTCCGGGTGGTCCTCGTCCACGCCGCCCACGACAGGGTGGGAGGCGGTCAGCTCGCCGAGGCGGCGGCCCAGCGCGACCTGGCCGTCCTCGTCGAGGGTCTGCCCGGAGAAGAAGAGCACCTTCCGCTCGACGAGGGCGGCCCGGACGGCGGCCAGTTCCTCGTCGCCGGCGGTCGCCAGGTCGAGCCCTTCGACGCGCGCGCCGAAGTGCGGGCCGAGCGGGCGCAGGGTGAGCTCGGTGGCCAGGGGTGTGGACATGGGCGCTCCTTGTCGTGCGGTGGTCAGCCTTGCGGAGTGGTCAGCCTTGGTGTGGTGGTCAGCCTTGGTGTGGTGGTCAGCCGGCGGCCTCGCGGACGGCGTGGCCGACGGTGGCGCGCAGGGCCGCGTATTCGGGCAGGGCACGCAGCTCGTCGGGCTCCAGGCCGTCGCGGGGCAGCGGGATGTCGAGGTCGAGGGCGATCTGGCCGGGCCTGCTGGTCAGCACGACGACCCGGCTGCCGAGGAAGACGGCCTCCTCGACGCTGTGGGTGACGAACACGGACGTGCGTCCCGTCTGCTCGCTGACCCGCCGCAGGTCCTCCTGCAGCCGCTCGCGGGTGAGCGCGTCCAGGGCCGCGAACGGCTCGTCGAGCAGCAGCAGCGGATCGTCACCGGCCAGCGCCCTGGCGATGGCCACCCGCTGCTGCTGCCCGCCGGACAGCTGCCACGTCCGGCGGCGGGTCACGTCGTGCAGGCCGACCCGGTCCAGCAGCTCGGGCACCCGGCGGGCGCGCTCCTCGCGCGGGACGCCGGCGTAGCGCAGGGCCAGCTCCACGTTGCCGCCCACGCTCTTCCACGGGAACAGCCGGGGCTGCTGGAAGACGATCCCGGCGCCGGTGCCGGGCACCGGCGCGGCTCCGGCGGTGCGGACGATCCCGGCGGTGGGCCGTTCGAAGCCGGCGATCAGGCGCAGCAGCGTGCTCTTGCCACAGCCGGACGCGCCCACGATCACGAGGAACGAGCCGCGCGGCACGTCGAGCGAGATCGGACCGAGCGCGGTCACCATGTCGGAGCCGGTCCCGTACACGTGGACGACGTCCCGCACGTGCACGGCGCTGTCAGGGGGCGAGGACATCGGGCAGGCCCTTGGTGTAGATGGCGTCGCGCACGGTCGCCAGGTCGGGTACGGCGTCGATCTTCTGCTGGTCCTTGAGGAACTGCGCGGCGCTGACGAGGCCGGCGGCCAGGGCGCCGGGCCGTTCGGGCGTGCCGAGCCACTCCGGGGAGGCCAGGTCGGCGGGCTTGAGGAAGACGCCCTGGCCGAGCTGCTCCTCGGCGTCCTGCGCGGTGAGGTTGAGCTCGGCGGCGACGGCCGCGGCGGCCGCGGCCCGGTCGTCGGCGATGAGCCGCAACGCTCTGGCCTCGGCCTTGCGCCAGGCGTCCACCGCCTGCGGGTGCGCCTTGAGGAAGGCGGTGGAGACCACCCCGAGGTCCAGCGTGGGCTTGCCGGCCGTGGCCAGCTCCCGGCTGGCGACGAGCACCTTGCCGTTCCTCTTCAGCTCCTTGAGGGTGGGCAGCCAGGTGTAGGCGGCGTCGATGTCGCCGCGCGTCCAGGAGGCGAGGATGTCCTGCGGTTCGAGGTCGACGACGGTCAGCTCCGACTCGCGGATCCCGGCCCGGTCGAGCGCGGCCAGCAGGCTGTAGTGGGCGGTCGAGGCGAACGACGTGGCGACCTTCTTGCCGCGCAGGCCCTCGATGGACGACACGCCGCTGTCGTTCCTGACGACCAGGGCCTCGTTGTCGCCGGCCACGTCGAGCACGAACGCCACCTGGTACGGGATGTTCAGCGGCGCCGACAGCCCCCGGGCGACGGGGCTGGAGCCGATGGCGGCGATGTCCACGCTGCCGGCCACGAAGGCCGTGTTGATGCTGGCGCCGGAGTCGAACTTCGTCCACTGGATCCGGTATCCGGGCAACGCCTCCTCCAGCCACCTCTTGTTCTTGACGATGAGGTCGCCGCTGGGGAAGGCCTGGTAGGCCAGGCGGATGCGGTTCGCCGGGGCGCCGCCTCCCTGGGACGCGGTGCCGTCGCCGCAGGCGGCCAGGACGGCGGCCAGCACGAAGGTCAGCAGGATTCTCAGACGCATGGCGGCTTCCTCATGGGGGACGTGCGGCGGGTCACGAGCGGCCCCGCCAGGGGATGAGCCGTTTCTCGGCGAGCCGCAGCAGGCCGTCGATGAGCAGGCCCGACAGGCCGATGGCCAGCAGGCCCAGCACCACGACGTCGGTCTGCAGGTAACGCTGGGCGTCGCGCACCATGCCGCCGATGCCGGGCACCCCGTTGACGGTCTCGGCGGCGACGACGGACGAGTACGCGATGCCGACGGCCAGGCGTACCCCGGTGAAGATCTCCGGCAGCGCGCTGGGCAGCACCACGTCTCTGATGACGTCGCGCCGCGAGGCGCCGAGCGCCCTGGCCGCCTCGACCAGGTGCGCCGGCGCGCCGTGCACGGCGGCGGCGGTGGCCACCGCGACCGGCGGCAGCGCCGCGATCGCCAGCAGCCACAGCTTGGGCGTCTCGTCGATGCCGAACCAGATGATGAGCAGGCTGAAGTACGCCAGCGGCGGCAGCGCCCGCACGAACGTCACCACCGGCTCGGCCACGACGCGGATCCACGGCACGGTGCCGAGCACGACGCCCGCGACGAGCCCGCCGGCCACGCCGATCGCGGACCCGATGAGGATGCGCCGCAGGCTGACGCCCAGGTGCTCGACGAGCAGGCTGCCGCTGTAGCCGCGGACGCCGTCGTGCGTCGTGGACAGCCGCAGGAGCTGCTCCCACACGGCGCCGGGGGAGGGGATGAAGGCGGGGTTGGCCGCCGCGGCGGCGGCGACCTGCCACAGGCCGAGCAGCGCGGCGGCGGCGAGCACGCGCACCGCGATCCTGCGGGCGGCCGGACGGGCGCGCCTGGTGGCGGACGCGGGTCCGCCGCCGGGGACGGTGGTCGAGGGGGCCGCGGTCGAGGTCACCACCTCGACCGCCTGCTCGGGGGGCTCATGAGCACGAAGCTACGGCGACCGGCCGCTTAAAGTCAATATTACCTACCAGATTTATGGGGAAGGCTCATGGTGCGTCACCGAGGCGCGCCGGGCTACTGCAGGCCGCTCCGGACCGAGGTGATGCGGCGGGTGTTGAAGCCGAGCCAGTGCATCCGCCCCACGTACCGCGCGTGCTCGACCTTCAGGCACCGGTCCATGATCACGCTCACGCCGCCGTCCTCGGCGATCCGCGCCCCCTCCTCGTTGATCACGCCGAACTGGCACCACAGCGCCTTGGCGCCGATCGCCACCGTCTCCCGGGCGATCCCCGGCAGGGCGTCGGGGGCGCGGAAGACGTTCACGAGGTCGACCGGGACGGGCACGTCGGCCAGGCCCGGATAGCTGGTCTCGCCCAGGATCTCCTTCTCGCGCGGGTTGACCGGGATGACCCGGTAGCCGTGCCGCTTGAGGTAGTAGCCGACGAAGTGGCTGGCCCGCAGCTCGTTGCCGGACAGGCCGACGATCGCGATCGTCGTGGTCGAGTGCAGCACGCGCTGGATCGTCAGCGGGTCCTGGTAGCGGTCGAGTCCGGTCATGCCGTGCCGATCCCTTCTCCGGCGCCGATCCCTTCTGCGGCGCCGATCCCTTCTGCGGCGCCGATCCCTTCTGCGACGCGGGCCAGGGCCTGCTCCAGGTCCCAGATCAGGTCCTCGACGTTCTCGATGCCGACCGACAGCCGCACCGTGCCGGGGCCGACCCCGGCCGCGCGCAGCTCGTCGTCGCCGAGCTGGCGGTGCGTGGTGCTGGCCGGGTGGATGACGAGGCTCTTGGCGTCGCCGACGTTCGCCAGGTGCGACCAGAGCGTCAGGCCGCCGATCAGCCCCTGCCCGCCCGCCCGGCCGCCGGCGCAGTCGAAGGAGAACACCGCGCCGGCGCCGCGCGGCAGGTACTTGTCCACCAGCGGCCGGTAAGGGCTGTCGGGCAGGCCCGGGTAGGTGACGGCGGAGGCCAGCTCGTGCGACCGGAGGAACGCGGCGACCGCCCGCGCGTTGCCCACGTGGCGGTCCATGCGCAGCGACAGCGTCTCCAGCCCCTGCAGGAACAGGAAGGCGTTGAACGGCGACAGCGCCGCGCCGAGGTCGCGCAGGGTCTCGGCGCGCAGCTTCATCAGGTAGCCGTACTCGCCGAACGTCTCGTGGAAGCGCAGCCCGTGGTAGGCCGGCGACGGGTCCGCGACCACCGGGAAGCGCCCGTTCGACCAGTCGAACGTGCCCGCCTCCACGACCACCCCGCCGATGCTCGTGCCGTGCCCGCCGATGAACTTGGTCGCCGAGTGGACCACGATGTCGGCGCCCCATTCGATCGGGCGGCACAGGTACGGCGTCGCGAACGTGTTGTCCACGATCAGCGGCAGCTCGTGCTCGTGCGCGACGGCCGCCACGGTCTCGATGTCGAGCACGTTCCCGGCCGGGTTGCCGATCGTCTCGCCGAAGAACGCCTTCGTGTTCGCCTGCACCGCTTTCCGCCACGCGTCCGGATCGTCGGGATCGACCCAGGTCAGCTCGACGCCCATCTTGCGCAGCAGGTGCTTGAGCTGGTTCACCGTGCCGCCGTACAGGGCCGAGGACGACACCACGTGGTCGCCCGGCTGCAGCAGCGTGAACAGCGCGGCCGCCTGCGCGGCGATGCCGCTGGCGAAGGCCACCGCGCCGGCGCCGCCCTCCAGGTTCGCCACCCGCTCCTCGAACACCGCGACCGTCGGGTTCATGATGCGCGAGTACGTGTTCCCGTACTCCTGGAGGTTGAAGTACGCCGCCGCGGACTCGGGGTCCTCGAAGACGTAGCTGGTCGTCTGGAAGATCGGCACCGCGCGGGCGCCCGTGTTCGGGTCCGGCCGCTGCCCGGCGTGCAGCTGCCGGGTCTCGAACCCGAACTCGCGGGCCTGTTCGGCGCGGGGGAGCTGGTCGGTCACGAAGAGCCTCTCTCTTGGACGGGCTGAGCCAGGAACCGGCGGATGACGGGCGTCTGCCGCGCCTCCTCCAGCAGGAAGCAGTCGTGCCCGTAGGGCGCCTCGATGACGTGCAGCTCGACCGGCTTGCCGAGCGCGCGCAGCGCCCCCGCGATCTCCTCCGACGCCGACGGCGGATACAGCCAGTCGGAGCTGAAGGCGATCAGCAGGGTGCGCGCCGAGACGCCCTCCAGCGCCCGCGCCAGCGACCCGCCGCCGTGCTGCCGGGCCAGGTCGAAGTACGTCAGCGCGCGCGAGGTGTAGAGGTAGGTGTTGGCGTCGAAGCGCTTGACGAACGCCTCGGCCTGGTGGCGCAGGTAGCCCTCCACCTCGAACTCCGGGTCGGTGATCGTGTAGTGCGGGCCGTCGCCGGAGCGCAGCCGCCGCCCGAACTTGACCTCCAGCGCGGGCGCCGACAGGTACGTGATGTGGCCGACCATCCGCCCGATGCCCATGCCGGCGTCGGGGGCGCGGCCGGTGCCGTGGTAGCGGCCGCCCTGCCAGGCCGGGTCGCGCAGGATCGCCTCGCGCGCGATCGCGTTCCAGGCGACCCCCTGCGGGTGCAGCGCGTGCGTGCTGGCGATCGGGATGACCGCGTCGACCTGGTCGGGGTAGAGCACCGCCCACTGCAGTGCCTGCATCCCGCCGAGCGAGCCGCCGGCCACCGCCGCCAGCCGCTCGATGCCCAGCGCGTCGAGGAAGGCGCGCTGCGTGCGGACCATGTCGGCGACCGTGATCACGGGGAAGTCGGGCCCGTACGGCTCGCCGGTCGCCGGGTCGATCGAGGACGGCCCGGTCGTGCCCCGGCAGCCCCCTAGCAGGTTCGTCGAGACGACGAAGAACCGGTCGGTGTCGAACGCCTTGCCGGGGCCGATCATCCCGTCCCACCAGCCGAGCCCCTTGCCGTGCCCTTCGGCCCCGAACCCGTCGCGGGCGCTGCCGCCGGACGGCGCCCTGGACAGGCCCGCCGCGTGCGCGTCGCCGCTGAGCGCGTGGCACACCAGGACGACGTTGTCGCGGCGGGGCGACAGGGTGCCGTAGGTCTCGTAGGCGACCCGGACGGGGTGCAGCTCCCGGCCGCAGTCGAGGGGGACCGGCTCCGGCAGGTCGAGGTGGCGGGTCTCCACCACCCCGACGCTGCCGGGCGCGAGCGTGGTGGCCGGCTGCGACATGGGTCTTATCGTAACCGCCACGGGCGGTGTATGGTCAAATACCTACCGGAAATGCAGGGAGTGGGAGGAGCGGTATGACCACGGTCGCCAACGGAGTCAACGTCCAGGCGCTGCTGGAGGCGCGCGAGGTACTGAAGGGCGCGCCCGAGGCCGCCCGGTTCGTCTGGCGGGCCACCTCCACGTGGCGCGGCGGCGTCCACAGCACCACGACCGTCAAGGAGTTCTACGGCCTCGGGCAGGAGCGCAGCCACAAGAGCGAGGCCGTCTTCGACGCCGACCACCCCGAGGTCTTCGCCGCCGAGGACCAGGGCATCACGCCCATCGAGTACCTGCTCGTCGGCCTGGCGAGCTGCCTGACCGCCGGCGTCGCGTCCGTCGCCCAGAACCGCGGCATCCAGCTCCGCTCGGTCGAGGCCACCCTCGAAGGTACCCACGACATCCGCGGGATCCTCGGCGCCGACCCCGACGTCCGCAACGGCTTCGACGACATCACCGTGACCTTCCACATCGACGCCGACGCCTCCAAGCAGGACATCCAGGCGCTGGTGGCCCAGTCGCAGAAGCGCTCGGCCGTCTTCGACGCCCTGACGAACCCGACGAACGTCACCGTCCAGGTCGCCTGAGAGCCGGGCACGTCTGAGGCGCCGAGCGCGTATGAGAGAGCCGAGCGCATCTGAGAGGGGCCAGTCATCGAGCACGTCACCGCCGTCGTGGTCGGCGCCGGGCACGCCGGTCTCACCGCGAGCCACTTCCTGCGCGAACGCTCCATCGACCACCTCGTGATCGAGCGCGGCGAGGTCGCCAACTCCTGGCGGCGCGAGCGCTGGGACTCCTTCCGGCTGCTCACCCCCAACTGGCAGACCCGCCTGCCCGGCCACGCCTACGAAGGGCCGGACCCCGACGGCTACATGACCGCCAAGGAGGTGACCCGGTTCATCGAGGGTTTCGCCGCCCTCTCGCAGGCCCCCGTCAGGACCGGCACCGAGGTCACCTCCGTGCGGCCGGACGGCGACGGCTACCGCGTGACGACGAGCCGCGGCGAGATCCGCTGCCGGGTCGTCGTCATCGCCGGCGGCGCCTGCAACCGGCCCGTGGTGCCGCCGTTCAGCGAGGCGGTGCCGCCGTCCGTGCGGCAGCTCACCGCGTTCGACTACCGCGAGCCGGGGCAGCTCCCCGACGGCGGCGTGCTGGTGGTCGGCGCGTCGGCGACCGGCGTGCAGCTCGCCGCCGAGCTGCGCCGCTCGGGGCGGCCGGTCGTCCTGTCAGTGGGGGAGCACGTGCGGCTGCCCCGCACCTACCGCGGGCGCGACGTGCTGTGGTGGATGGACGCCTCAGGCGTCTGGGACCAGCGCCACGACGAGGTCGAGGACCTGGCGCGGGCCCGCCGGCTGCCCTCGCCCCAGCTCGCCGGCACCCCCGAGCGCGCCACGCTCGACCTCAACGCGCTCACCGCCATGGGCGTCGAGCTGGTGGGCCGCTGGGCCGCCGTCCGCGACGGGTGGGCGCTGTTCTCCGGCGGGCTGCGGAACGTGTTCTCGCTCGCCGACCTCAAGATGGAACGCCTGCTCGACACGTTCGACGCGTGGGCCCGCACGCACGGCGTCGATCCCGGCCCCGCTGATCGGCTACCGCCGACCCGCGTGCCCGAACGGGCTCGCCTGCGGCTCGACCTGCGCGGTGGCGAGATCCGCACGATCGTGTGGGCGACCGGCTTCCGCCCCGACCATGACTGGCTCCACGTCCCCGTGCTCGACGACAAGGGACGGCTGCGCCACGACGGCGGCATCGTCGATCACCCCGGCCTGTACGCGCTCGGGCTGCCCTTCCTGCGCCGGCGCCGGTCCACGTTCATCAACGGCATCGAAGCGGACGCCCGCGAGGTGATCGCCCACCTCACCGGCCACCTGGCGGCCGGGGCGCGCTGAACCGGCGTCAAGAGGCGGACTGCGCCCGCCAGCCGTGGACCAGCAGGTCGAACACCGTCTGCACCGCCGTCCGCGGATCCTGCCGGCTTCTGGCCAGGGCCGGGATCTGCAGGACGAACCGGGCCAGCGCCCAGCAGGCGAGATCGTCGGCGTCCCGGCCCAGCTCCTGCGCGATCGCGGAGCCCAGGGCGGCGGCGTGCCGCGTCCACATCCGTTCCGCGTACTCGCGCAGCGCGGGTGTCCGGTCCACCAGCTCGGTGAAGCCGCGCAGCCGCGGATCCGACGCGAGCGGCACCCACATCTCCAGCGCGTGGGCGCGCAGCGCCTCGACGACGTCCTGACCAGGGGGCCGCTCGCGGACCACGGCGATCAGGCCGGCCTCGACGTCCTCCTCGCGGTCGAAGACCAGCGCCTCCTTGCTCGGGAAGTGCGTGAACAGCGTCGTCGTCGACACGTCGGCCCGGTCGGCGACGTCGCGGACGCTCACCTGCTCGAAGCCGCGCTCCAGGAAGAGCTCCAGGGCGGCGTCGGCGATGGCCTGCCTGGTCGCGGCCTTCTTGCGCTCGCGACGGCCAACGGGCGGGGAGTCGGGCATGGGCGCCACTGTAGCCCATGACCGGACCGGAACCGAAACTGGTCTGAGTTCACTTTTGAAGCTATTGCATTTCTGTACTCACTTCTGCTTTGGTGGTCTCCGTACGGCTCACCGCGCCACCGAGGCGCGGCCCCGGTCCCCTCTTGACCCCGGGAAGCCTCACCTCCTCCGGAAGGAATCCACCATGAGCAGCTCACCGACGCCCGCCCACGCGCGGATCAGCGTCATCGGCGCCGGCCCCGGCGGCCTCACCTGCGCCCGCATCCTTCAGCGGCACGGCATCGAGGTGACCGTCTACGACCGCGACCCCGCCGGGGACGCCCGCGACCAGGGCGGCTCGCTCGACCTGCATGAGGAGGACGGCCAGCTCGCCCTGCGCGAGGCCGGGCTGCTGGAGCGGTTCCACGCGCTGGCCAGGTTCGAGGGGCAGGAGATGCGCAGCATGGACACGGCGGGGCGGGTCCTGGCCCACCACGTGCCCGAGGAGGGCGAGAAGCGCAAACCCGAGATCGACCGCGGCCGGCTCCGCGACCTCCTGCTGGGCTCGCTGCCCGAGGGGACGGTCCAGTGGGGCCGCACCCTCGCCTCGGTCGGCGGATCGGCCGATGGGCCGCGCACCTTGTCGTTCACCGACGGCACGGTCGCCGAGGCGGATCTCGTCATCGGCGCGGACGGCGCCTTCTCCCGCGTCCGGCCGGCCGTGTCACCCGCGACGCCGCACTACACCGGGGTCGGCTTCGTGGAGGCGTGGTTCGACGACCTCGGCGACGCGCACCCCGAGGTCGCCGAGCTGGTCGGCCAGGGGAGCGCCCACGCCGCCGACGGGGAGCGCGGCCTGTTCGCGCAACGCAACGGCGGCGGCCACCTGCGCGTCTACATCATGCGGAAGGTCCCGCTCGACTGGATGGCGGCCGCCGGGCTCCGCCCCGACGACACCCAGGGCATCCGCGCGCACCTCGCCCGCGAGTACGCGTCCTGGTCGCCGCCGCTGCTGCGGCTGATCACCGACAACGACGGCCCGTACGTCGACCGCCCGCTGTTCGCCCTGCCCGTACCGCACACCTGGGAGCACGCGCCCGGCGTGACCCTGCTGGGCGACGCCGCGCACCTCATGCCGCCGCTGGGCGTCGGCGTCAACCTCGCCATGCTCGACGCCTGCGACCTCGCGCTCGCGCTCGCGCACGCGGCGACCATCGACGACGCCGTCCGCGACTACGAGAAGACGATGCTGGCGCGCTCGTCGGAGATCGCCCGGACGCTGGAGGGCGGCGCCGAGTTCCTCCTGGAGGTCCCCGACGGCAACGGCCCGCCCGACCACGCCCACGCCTGAAAGGCGCACACCGTACGTCGCGGCCGTGTCACCAGTTCCGCACCTCGTGGGCCCAGGCGACCAGCCCCGCCACGAACCCCTGCCGCTCCACGGGCGACAGCTCGTCGAGGACGCGCAGCAGAGGCGCGGCACGGAGAGCGACGAACCCCTCGATCATGGCCCGATGCCGAGGGGCCAGCGACACCAGCGTGCGGCGGCGGTTGGCCGGGTCCTCCCGGCGCTCGACCAGGCCGGCCCGGCTGAGATCGCCCAGCAGCTCGCTGGCGGTCGTCAGCGACATGCCCATCCGGCCGGCCAGCTCGCTCACGCTCAGCGACGTCTCCACCGTCAGCTGCGGGAGGACCGCGCCGTGCCGGGCGGTGAGCCGGTGGCCGCGGAAGATCTCGCGCAGCTCGTCGGGCATCTCGGTCTGGGCCCGGCGGAAGTAGGCCTCCACCAGCGGCACGAAGCCGAGGGCTTCCTTGACCTCCTCCGGTCGCGGCAGCCGAGGGGGCGGTGCGTCGTCCATCACGGCCACAGGATACAGTCCTGATATCCCAACAGTTCGGATATCCGAAGTGAGGTAGCCGTGATACTGGTGACAGGGGCGACGGGCAATGTCGGCCGTCATCTGGTCGACCTGCTGCTCCAGGCGGGCGAGCGGGTCCGCGCGATCAGCAGGAACCCCGAGCGGGCCGGCCTGCCCGACGGCGTGGAGGTGGTCAGAGCCGACCTGTCCAGCCCGGACGACCTGCGGGCCGCGCTGAGCGGGGCCCGGCGGGCATACCTGTTCCCGGCCGCCGGCCAGGTGCGGGGCTTCCTGCACGAGGCCGAGCGCGCCGGCGTCGAGCACGTGGTGCTGCTGTCCGCGCTGGCGGTGACCATGAAGCAGTCGGGGGTTATCGGCAGCCTCCACGCCGAGTTCGAGCAGGCCGTGACCGAATCCGGGCTGCCGTGGACGTTCCTGCGGCCGGGCGCGTTCATGGCCAACGACCTGCGGTGGGCGCCTGGCGTCAAGAACGACGGCGTCGTCCGCGCACCCTTCGCCGAGGCCGCCACCGCCCCCATCGACGAACGCGACATCGCCGCCGTCGCCGCGCGTACCCTGCTGGAGGACGGGCACGCGGGCAAGGCGTACGAACTGACCGGCCCCGCCTCGCTGACCACGGCGGAGCGGGTCCGCATCCTCGGCGAGGTCCTGGGGCGCGAGCTGCGCCTGGAGGAGTTGTCCCCTGAGCAGGTTCGGGCCGAGATGATCCCGCAGACGCCGGCGCCGGTGGTGGACTCGATGCTGACGCTGTTCGCCTCGTTCGTCGGCCAGGTGGCGGAGGTGTCCCCGGCGGTACGGGACCTGACCGGCCGCGACCCGCACCCCTACGCCGACTGGGCGGCCCGCAACGCTGCGGCGTTCCGCTGACGCTGACACTGACGCTGACGCCGAGGGGCAGGAACACCCGGCGCCTCGCGCTCCGTGCAGGGCTGCTTCCGTGGCGCCACCCTTGCAACAAAACGGATAGGCCGTTCCACTTCGGTAGGATGGGGGGATGAGCACGACGGCCGAGCCCGACCCGTCCGACGGCGCGCAGCCCCGAGCGGAGCTGCGCGCCGACGCCGAGCGGAACCGCGAGCGCATCCTGGCCGCCGCCCGCCGCCTGTACGCCGACCAGGGGCTCGACGTCTCCATGGCGTGCGTCGCCCGGGAGGCGGGCGTCGGCAAGGCCACCCTGTCGCGCCGCTTCGCCACCCGCGAAGAGCTCATCAACGCCGTCTTCACCGACCGCATGGACGCCTACGCCGCCACCACCGCCGAAGCGCTCGCCGACCCCGACCCGTGGCACGGGTTCGTCGGGTTCATCCGGTCGGTGTGCGCGATGCAGGCCGCCGACCGCGGTTTCGCGGCTGTGCTGGCCATGACGTTCCCGGCCGCCAAGGCGCTGGAGGCGCGCCGCGCCGAGGCCTACCACGGCTTCCTGGAGCTCATCTCCCGCGCCAAGGCCACCGGCAACCTGCGCGCCGACTTCACCGCCGAGGACCTCATCGTCCTGCTGATGGCCAACGCCGGCGTCGTCGCCGCCACCGCCGACAGCGCCCCCGGCGCCTGGCGCCGCCTGGTGGGGCAGATGCTGCGGGCGTACGCGGCCCCCGGCGCCGACCTGCCTCCCATGGAGCCGGCGCCGGAGCCCACGGCCCTGTACCGCGCCATGGTCCGGCTCGGCCGCGCCTAAGGAGCGCACCGGCCTGGTGAGGCTCGGTCGTGCCTGAGGTGCGGACCGGCGCACCTCGATGGTGGCCGGTGTACGAGCCGTCCGGCCCGTCGGCCGACCTGCCACCTCATCCACGGCGAATCCGCCTGCACGGGCACCGCCCCGCACGACGGCCCACCGCCCGTGCACGCCGCCCCCCGTTGCCCAGCGCGGAGATCCGGCGATCGGCGGGGGAGCCGTAGACCCCCGGGTGGCCCCCGTCCGGCGGAGGATTCTGCGGGCTGATACTGTGTCGGTCTCGTCGGAGGACCGTTCTTGGGAGGTGAGACCCATTACCGCTGCGTCAGTCTGGGTGCTCCCTCCTCTTCAAGCGGCCCACAGGGATTAGGTGACCGCGGGAGCGCCCATCGGCATCCCGGAAGGCTCCCATGTCGGTTTTCTCGTCATCTGTCCGTACTGCTGCCATCGTTGCCCGCCTTCGCGCCGCCGGCTGTGTCTTCGCCGAGGACGAGGCCGAGCTGCTCCTGTCCACCGCCTCCACCCCCGCCGACCTCGACGCCATGGTGGCGCGCCGGGTCGCGGGGGAGCCCCTTGAGCACGTGCTGGGGTGGGCGGAGTTCTGCGGGCTGCGGGTGTACGTCGAGCCGGGCGTGTTCGTGCCGCGGCCGCGCACCGCGTTCCTCATCGAGGCGGCCGTGGCCCTGGCGCGCGAGGTCGAGGGCACGCCGGTCGTCCTGGACATGTGCTGCGGCACGGGCGCGATGGGCGCCGCGGTGGCGGCGGGGCTGCCCCGGGCCGAGCTGCACGCCGCCGACCTCGACCCCGCCGCCGTGCGGTGCGCGCGGCGGAACCTGGCGGGCTCGGCGGCGGTGTACGAGGGCGACCTGTACGACCCGCTGCCCCTCACCCTGCGCGGACGGGTGGACCTGCTCATCGCCAGCCCCCCGTACGTGCCGTCGGAGTCCGTGGGGCTGCTGCCGCCCGAGGCCCGGCTGCACGAGCCGCTGCTCGCGCTCGACGGCGGCGCCGACGGGCTCGACGTGGTGCGCCGGGTGATCGCCGGCGCGCCCACCTGGCTCGCGCCCGGCGGCCGGCTGCTGGTGGAGACCAGCGAGCGCCAGGCGGAGGCGACCGCCGAGTCCGTCCGGGCCGCCGGGCTCGCCGCCCAGGTGGCCATCTCCGACGACCTGGACGCCACGGCCGTCATCGGCACCCGGCACCGGGACGGCTGACAGCTCAGCGGAGTCGGGGCGGTCGGCTTAGCGGTGTTAAGGTGATCGGCGATGGCACAGAAGGGACTGGCGCGTGACACCGTCGTCCGTGCGGCTCTCGAGCTGCTCGACGAGACCGGCCTGGAGGGTCTGTCCGTCCGCCGCCTCGCCGCCCGCCTCGGCGTCCAGAACCCGGCGCTCTACTGGCACTTCCGCAACAAGCAGGAGCTGCTCGACGAGATGGCCCGCGAGCTGCTCGCCCACGACATGGGCGGCCCGGCCGAGGGGGAGGGCTGGCGGGCGTGGCTGACGCGCCGCGCGCACCGCTACCGGCGCACGCTGCTCGCGCACCGCGACGGCGCGCGCCTGGTCGCGGTGGGCAACCCGGGGCCGGAGGTGGCCAGGAGCTTCGAGGCGGAGCTGCGGGCGCTGACCGGGCTCGGCTTCACGCCCGCGCGGGGCCTGCACGCGATCACCGCGATCAGCCACTACACGCTCGGTTTCGTGCTGAACGAGCAGGCCGCGCTCGACCGGCGAGCGAGCGGCGCCGGCTTCGACCTGGCCGCCTTCGCCGCCGAGCATCCGCTGACGGTCGAAGGGGTCCGGACGGGCGGCGCGCCCACGAGCGACGAGGCGTTCGCGCACGGCCTGCGCCTCATCCTCGACGGCATCGCCGCCTCCGCGCCGGCGTGAGGGGAGCGCGGGCGTGAGGGGAGCGCGGGCGCCCGGCCTCGCGCAGTGATTTCGCACCTTTTGCAGTGCGGCATGCGATTGTTTTGTTCGTGGACTTCTCCGTTGAGAACCGCTTTCATTTCCTCCGTCGAATTCCGGGACGGAGGAACAATTGTCTCGTACACGGAGAAGTGCACGAAGAATTACCGAAATGACCCTCGCGTTCGCGGTGGTGGCGGCCACGGCCCCGCCCGCCGTGGCGGCGGCCCCGCCCGAGCCCGTACGGATCACCCGTTTCCTCGGTGAGCAGCGGATCCCGTACAAGGAGACGTTCGCGGGCACGACCGTGGGCGGCCTGTCCGGGTTCGACCGTGACCCGCGCACCGGCGTGTGGTATTTCGTCTCCGACGACCGCTGGCGCTACGGCCCCGCCCGCTTCTACACCGGCCGGCTGGCCTTCGACCGGGTGACGGGCGGTTTCACCGGCGTGCGGCTGACCGGCGTCACCACGCTGACCAGGCCCGACGGCACGCCGTACCCGGGCTATGGCAAGCCCGGCTCGGCCGACCCCGAGTCGATCAGGGTCGACCGGTGGAGCGGGCGGCTGCTGTGGGGCGACGAAGGGGACCGGCCCGACCGGTCGAATCCGGATATTCCCGTTTCGCATTCGACGGTGCGCGAGACGAACCTCGGCGGGCGCGAGACCGGCGCGCTGCCGCTGCCGTCGAATCTGCGGTTCACGACCACGGAAAGCGGGCCCCGGCGCAATTTCGGGTTCGAGGGCGTGGCCGTCACCGAGCGCAGTATCACCGCCATCACCGAGGGACCGCGCTTCGAGGACGGGCCGGTGCCGACGGCCGACGACGGCTCGGTGACCCGGCTGACCGTGTGGGACCGCCGGGGCCGGGTGCGCGCCCAGTACGCCTACCCGCTCGACGCGCTCGCGGCCCCGCCGAGCCCCCCGACGGGGCAGACCGACAGCGGCGTGTCGGAGCTGCTGGCCATCGACGACCACCGCTACCTGGCTTTGGAACGTTCCTGGATCCAGGGGGTCGGCTACCGGGTCAAGCTGTACGAGATCGACGTGCGTGACGCCTCCGACGTGCGCAACCGCGGCTCCCTGACGCGGTACCGCACCTACCGGCCGGTCTCCAAGCGGCTGGTGCGCGACCTCGGCGCCTTCCGCCCGCCGGTGCAGAACCTGGAGGGCATGTCGTGGGGGCCGAGGCTGGCCAGCGGCGAGTGCACGCTGGTGATCGGCTCCGACGACAA
Organism: Nonomuraea composti; assembly: GCF_012034275.1. Lineage (NCBI taxonomy): Bacteria > Bacillati > Actinomycetota > Actinomycetes > Streptosporangiales > Streptosporangiaceae > Nonomuraea > Nonomuraea composti. Next base: position 30,899 of record NZ_JAATEP010000045.1, read on the forward strand.
CTTCTCCGAGGACGAGGTCACCCAGCTCATGGCCTTCGGCGTCACCTGCTGCCGCTGACCCCCTCCGGCCGTCACATGCCGTGGATGCGGCGGCCCGTGATCTGCTGGGGGACGATGCGGATGTAGAGCTGCCGCTCGCCCCCGGCCCACGGCGTGACGCCCGAGCCGGTCACGCCGGCCACCTCCTCCGGCGGCACGTGATGGGCGGGCCCCTGCACCAGCACGCTCCACCCCTCCCGGTTGGTCTCGTCGATGTTGTCGATCTGGAAGGCGATCTTGATGTCGACGCCTTCCAGCCCGGTACGCAGGTCCTTGTCCATCGCGCCGCCCGCGGCCGTGCGGAAGACGATCGCGCCCTCGTGCACCTTGTAGTTGACCGGCAGCACCGTGGGCCCGTGCGAGCCGTTGAACGCCACCCGCCCGATCCCGCCGGGCGCGATCAGCCGCCGGCACTCCGCCTCGTCCAGCGTCTCCAGCTTCGGGTGCGCCATCGCGGGGCCGCGCCCGCGCGGCCGGTCCTGGCCGCCGCCCAGCAGGTCCTCCACCGTCGTCCGCAACGCGTCGGCCAGCCGGTAGAGCGCCCCCGTGTCGGGCGTGTCGGCGTTCTCCTCCAGGTACTTCAGGTAGCCCGGCGACATGTCCGCGTGCTCGGCGACCTGCTCGCGGGTCAGCCCCAGCCGCTCGCGGTGATGGATGATGCGCCGGCCGAGATCCCCGGTGCCTGCCATGATGACCTCTCCTCTGCCATAGGTTCGGCGGGCGGTGCCGTTCAGCCGCGCCTCGTGATGGTCGGCGTCGATGAAGATCTGCCGCCCCCGGTAGCGGATCGGCATCGACACCAGCCCCAGCTCGTCGGGCATCAGCGGGTCCAGCCGCAGCCCGTCCCCGCGCAGCTCCAGGCCGAGGTAGCAGCGTTGCAGCAGGTCGAGCGTGCCGCCCATGGCGCCCAGGTGGACGCCCTCCGCCGTGGTGCCGCCCTGCACGTCCTTGATGTCGCTGTAGAGGGCCTCGATGAAGAACCGCCACGACTGCGCCCGGTTCGAGCGGGCCAGCACCCAGGCGTGCACGACGGCGCTGAGCGTCGAGCCGTGGCTGGTGCGCCGCAGGTAGTAGGAGACGGTTCGGGAGATCAGGTCCGGATCGGCCGGATAACCGAGCCGCCGCAGGATGCCGAGCAGCTCGTCGCCGGTCAGCAGGTAGCAGAGCATGAGCGTGTCGGCCTGCTTGGACGCCTTGTACCGGTTGACGTCGTCGCCGTCGGCCTCCAGCGCCCGGTCGAGGCGGCGCACGCCCGCGTAGCGGCCCCAGTCGAGCTCCAGCAGGTCGGCGTACCCGGTGAACTGGCTGATCACGCCGTCGTGGAAGTCGACCCGCAGGCGGCGGCCGACCTCGTCCCAGCGGGCCAGCTCGGCGGCCGGCGGCGCCAGGTCGGGCACCAGCGCGGCCGTCTCGCGGGCGCGCGCCATCAGCCACGACGTCATGACGTTGGTGTAGGCGTTGTTGTCCAGCCCGGCCGTGGCGGCGCCCGGGTAGGCGTCGTGGTACTCGTCCGGGCCCATGACGCCGCGGATCTCGTAGCGGTCGCCGGCGGGCACGGCCAGCGAGGCGAAGAACCTGGCGATGTCGAGCAGCAGCTCGGCGCACCACGGCGGCATCGAGCCGGTGGCCAGGTAGTGGTGCCACACGTTGTAGGCGATGGCCAGGCCGACGTGCCGCTGCAACCGCGAGCGGTCCGGCAGCCAGCGGCCGGAGGCCGGGTTGAGGTGCAGGGTCTGCGTCTCCTCCCGGCCGTCGCTGCCGCTCTGCCACGGGAACATCGCGCCCTCGTGGCCGGCCTCCCTGGCCGCGTCCCGCGCCTCCGGCAGCCGCCGCCAGCGGTAGCGCAGCAGCCCGCGCGAGATCTGCGGCAGCCGCAGGTCCAGCCACGGCTGCACGAACAGCTCGTCCCAGAACACGTGCCCCCGGTACGCCTCCCCGTGCAGCCCCCGCGCCGGGACGCCCGCGTCGAGGTCGGCGGTGTGCGGCGACAGCGTCTGCAGCAGGTGGAAGATGTGCAGGTGCACGACCCGCGACAGCTCGGGGCCGTCCACGTCGAGCCGGGCCCGCCGCCACAGCCGCTCCCACGCCGCCTCGTGCCGCGCCAGCAGTTCCTCGAACGGCGGCGCCCGGCGCACGTGCCGCAGCGCCGACGAGCGCGGGTCGTGGCTGGCCGGATCGCGCGAGGACGTCAGCGCCACCACCTTCGTGAAGTCGACCGGCACGCCCTCGGCCAGGTCGAGCACGTGCTCGGAGGTGATGTGACCCGGGTGGAGCACCGGTTTCGCGGGGGCGCCGGTGTCGATCCTGGCGGCCAGCGCCACGACGACGTGCGAGCAGCGCGTGCTCGCCGTCAGCCACGCCAGGTCGTCCTCCGAGCCGGTCGCGTGCCCGGTGAGGTGGTCGCCGCGCAGGTCGCGGTAGCGGGCCACCCCCTCGTTGCGCACCCGGCCCTCCAGGGTGGCGCGCACACGCAGCGGGCCGGACCAGTTCTCGGCGGTGAACGTGGTGCGCATCGCCGCCAGGTACGGGTCCGCCATCGACACCAGGCGGCTCTGGCGTACCCGCAGGACCCGGCCCTCGCCGTCGCGCACGCGCAGCTCCCGCACCAGCACGCCGCGCCGCAGGTCCAGGACGTGCCGGTAGAGCGGCAGGTCGGCCTGCTCGGGGCGGAACCAGTCCGAGCGGGGCATGGCGAACGTCAGCGGCAGCCAGTCGGGCAGGTTGACGATGTCCTCGTTCGTCACCGTGTGCCCGGACACCACCGAGTCGAGGCGGTCGTAGCAGCCCGCCAGGTACGTGCCCGGCGTGCGCGGATGCCCGTCCGGGGTGGCGCCGCGCGTGGCGAAGCGGCCGTTGCCGAGCGTGCACAGCGCCTCGCGCAGCCCCTCGCCCTCCGGCTGGAAACCCTCGTAGACCAGCGTCCACGCATCCTCAGACGGAGGTGCGGGCGGCGGGCTCATCGCCGGCCCACCGGCACGCGGCCCGTCACGTCGGCCTCCGCCAGGTCGGAGACGACCGCGCCGGCGCCGGCCGCCAGCATCGCGGCGGCCTGCGTGCCGCTCCTGTCCACGGCCACCACCTGCCCGAACCCACCCCGCCGGCCCGCCTCCACGCCCGGCAGCGCGTCCTCCACGATCGCCACCTCGCGCGGCGGCAGCTCCAGCCGCCGCGCCGCCTCCAGGAACAGCGCGGGATCCGGCTTGCCCGGCAACCCCAGCCGGGCCGCGTCGTCACCGTCCACGAGCACGTCGAACAGGTGCAGCAGCCCCGCCGACGACACCACCGCCCGGCAGTGCCTGCTCGCCGACACCACCCCCGTACGGCAGCCGCGCCGCCGCAGCTCGTGCAGCAGCGCGACCGTCGAGGGGAAGGCGGCCACGCCGTGCCGCCGGATCTGCTCCACGAACAACGCGTCCTTCGCCAGCCCCAGCCCGTGCACCGTCGGCGCGCCCGGCTCGTCGTCCGGGCCGCCCTCGGGCAGCGTGATGCCGCGCGAGGCCAGGAACGTGCGCACGCCGTCGAGGCGCGGCCGGCCGTCCACGTGGGCGAGATAGTCGGCGCGGATGTCGAAGGGCGCCGAGCGCCCGCGCAGGAAGGCGTCGAAGACGTGCTTCCACGCCGCGGCGTGCACCCGGGCCGTGTCGGTGACCACGCCGTCGGTGTCGAAGACGACGGCGCGCAAACCGGTCAGATCGAAGGTGGCCATGCAGGGACGCTACCCGCGTACGTGCTGACCAGCCATGGTCCTTGGACCTCAGGGCACGGGACCTCCGGCCCGCCTCACGGGAAGCGGGAGCGCGCAGTGGGTAAACCTCTCACCAGGCCGCGCCACGTGAATCCCCGTTCCCACCGCCATGGCAGGAGGCGCCCCGGATGAGAGCGTTGACCGCAGGATCGTTGTCGTTGCTGGCCGTGCTGGGGGTGGGTGTGGCCGGCTGCGGCGACGCCGGGCCGCCGCGTTCCCAGGGCACCGCCACGCTCAGCCCCGCACCCGCCCCGACCCCGCCCGCCCCGGACACGCCCGTTTCGACCAGCCCGGCTCCGGAGGCGACCGATCCCGCCACGGAACCGCCCGCCTCGCCCTCGGCTTCCGCGAGCACGGGGCCGCCTGGAGCGGGGGATGCCCTGGTCGCCGGCCGCTACCAGCCGCTGTGGCCGTTCTCCAGCCCGGAGGAGGTCGCGGCCTGGCAGCGCGAGTACCGGGCGGGCGGCCACCAGCCGTGGCACCTCGACGCGCGCGGCACCGCGATCGCCTTCAGCCGCGACTTCCTCGGCTTCTCCGGCATCGACCGCGCCGTCAAGACCGTCACGGACGGCGCGCACGCGCGCGTCCACGTCGGCTTCGGCGCCGAGGGCGTCGCCGACCCGCCGGTCGCGGCCGTCGTGCACCTCGTCCGCTACGGCTTCGGCCAGGACGCCCCCTGGGAGGTCGTCGGCACCGACGACACCACGCTCTCCCTGACCAGACCCGCCTACGGGGCCGCGGTCCGCTCCCCGGTGACCGTCGGCGGGCGGGCCACCGGCGTGGACGAGAGCATCAGGATCCAGGTCCGCCACCCCGGCTCCGGCCCGCCGGTGGGGCAGCGGTGCTGCGTCAGCGCGGGCGGCCAGAACGCGCCCTGGTCGGCGTCGGTCACGTTCAGGCGGCAGCCGGGGCGGACGCTGACCATCGTCGCCTCGACCGGCGGCCACGTGGCGAAGGTCGAGCGGTTCGCGGTGACGGGCGTGACCTCACCGCCCTGACCTCACCCGCCCTGACCTCACCCGGCCTGACCTCACCCGGCCTGACCTGGCCCTAGCATGGGTGGGCATGGAGCTGCGGCAGCTTGAGTACTTCGTGGCCGTCGCCGAGGAGGCCGGCTTCACCCGGGCCGCCGAGCGGCTGCACGTGGCCCAGCCCGGCGTCAGCGCGCAGATCCGGCAGCTGGAGCGGGAGCTGGGCGAGCCGCTGTTCGACCGGTCGGGGCGGGTGGTGCGGCTGACCGCGGTGGGGGAGGCCGTGCTGCCGTACGCGCGGGCCGCGCTGGCGGCGGTGTCCGGGATGCGGATGGTCGCCGACGAGTTCAGCGGGCTGCTGCGGGGCCGCGTCGTGATGGGCGCCGTGTCCACGCCGTCCGTGCTCGACCTGCCGGGGATGCTGGCCGGCTTCCACGAGCGGCATCCGGCGGTGGAGATCTCGCTCGTGGAGTCCGACCCGGGGCGGCTGCTCGACGGCGTCGTCACCGGGCGGATCGACCTCGCCCTGCTCGGCCTCGGCGCGCCGCTGCCGCCGGGGCTGGAGGTGCGGGTCGTCGTGGACCAGGAGCTGGTGGCGGCCATGCACCCCGCGCACGAGCTGGCCGGGGCGGGGCCCATCGAGGTGGCGGAGCTGAAGGGGCTGCCGCTGATCAGCATGCCGCCCGGCACGGGGCTGCGCACGGCGCTGGAGGAGATGTGCGCGCGGGCGGGGTTCGCGCCGCACGTGACGTTCGAGGCCAGCGAGCCGTACGTGCTGTGGCAGCTCGCCGCGCGCGGCCTCGGCGTGGCCGTCCTGCCCGAGTCGGCGGTCGCGGCGCCGGCGTCCGAGCTGCGCGTGCTGACCTTCACCGGGCCCGGCCTGCGAGGCCGGATGGGCCTGGTGTGGCGGGGCGGCGGCGAGCTCAGCCCCGCCGCCAGGGCGTTCGTCGAGCACGCCCGCGGCCACCTGCCCGACCTCGGGCCGGACTGCTAGTTTACGAACGAGCATTCACTAATCGTCGGGGGGACACGATCATGGGCAGGCCCCGCACCACCAGCGACGAGGCCATCCTCGGTGCGACCGCCCGCGCCATCGGGCGGCACGGCCCGCAGGGCCTCACGCTGGCCGCCGTCGCCCAGGAGGCCGGGCTGTCCCCGGCCACGCTCGTGCAGCGGTTCGGCTCCAAGCGCGGCCTGCTGCTCGCCTTCGCCGCGCACGCCGCCGGCGCCGCCGCCGAGCCGTTCCAACGCGCCCGTCAGGAGCACCGCTCACCCCTGGCCGCCCTCCAGGCCGCGCTCGTCCACCTGTCGGAAGGCGTGTCCACGCCGGAGGAGCTGTCCGGCAGCCTCGGGTTCCTGCAGCTCGACCTGACCGACCCCGACTTCCGCGCGCACGCGGCCGAACACGCCCGCCGCACCCGCGACGAGATCGCCGCCCTGCTCGCCGACGCCGTGGCCGCCGGGGAGCTGCGCGGCGACGCGCAGGCGGGCCCGCTGGCCAGGGCGGTGCAGACCGCCTACAACGGCACCCTCATCCTGTGGGCGCTGACCGGTGACGGCCCGCTCCCCGGCGCGATGCGCGCCGCCCTCGCCCAGACGCTGCGCCCGTACCTCGCCGGATGAGTTCTCGACTCCGCGACGCTCCGGGCCAAGACTGGACCGACGGCCCCCGCCGCGAGGCATGATCGTTACCGCAGGACCCATGGCCACCGGGCCGACGGCACGGTGGCCGCAACGCTTCGAGGTGCTCATGACCCAAGTGGAAGACCCCGCGCCGCAGCCCCGGTCGCAGGCGCAGTCTCTGGCGGAGCTGGCCCGCAGGTACGGGCTCAGGCCCGCCATCGCGCGTCCCCGATTCCCCGTCTACCTGCGCCAGCTCTGGCAGCGGCGGCACTTCGTGCTGACGTACGCGACCTCCCGCAACGTCTCCAAGTACTCCGGCTCGGCCCTGGGCCAGCTCTGGCAGGTGCTCACCCCGCTGCTGAACGCGGCCATCTACTACGTGATGTTCGGCCTCATCCTCGGCGGCAGCAAGAACATCCACAACTATCCCGCGTTCCTGCTCACCGGCATGTTCGTCTTCACCTACACCCAGCGCACCGTCACCGCCGGAGCCAAGTCGATCTCCGGCAACCTGTCGCTGATCCGCGCCCTGCACTTCCCCCGGGCGTCACTGCCGCTGGCGTACACGATCCAGGAGCTGCAGCAGCTCGTCATCTCCATGGGCGTGCTGCTCGTCATCGTGCTCCTCACGCACGAGCCGCTGACGCTGTTCTGGCTGATGATCCCGATCGTGCTGGTGCTGCAGACCATGTTCAACATCGGCGCGGGGCTGGTGCTGGCCAGGCTCGGTGCGTCACTGCGGGACCTCAACCAGCTCCTGCCGTTCATCATGCGGACGTGGCTGTACGCCTCCGGCGTGTTCTTCGCCATCCACGACAAGGTCGTCAACAGCGCCGGGCTGCCCGAATGGGTGGCCACCGTCATGTACCTGAACCCGGCGGCCTCCTACATCGAATGGATGCGCGACATCCTCATCGCGGGCCACACCCCGCCGCAGCTGGTGTGGATGTCGTGCGTCGTGTGGGCGGTCGTCGCGCTCGCCGCCGGCTTCTGGTACTTCTGGCGCGCCGAGGACCGCTACGGACGCGGCTGACCCCGGCGCTCAGACGGCTCGCGGGCGGTACGGGCGCGGCTGACCCCGGCGCTCAGACGGTACGCCAGCCCGGCTCCACCCACCCCGCGACTTCGGGCAGCCCCAGCCGGAAGCGGGCCCGCGGCGCCTGGCCGAGCCGGTAGGAGACCGAGCCGAACGTCCGGATCGGCCACTCCGGGACGCCCGGCACGCAGATCGGCACCGTGTCGTCCGTCAGCAGCTCCTCGGCCTCGGCCGCCGACCCCTCCGCCCGCCAGGCGGCGTCGAGGAAGCTCAGCCGGGCCTGCGAATCCCGGACGCTGCCCCGTTCCCGCAGCTCCCGCAGCGCGCCCTCGTCCAGATCCGCGCTGGCCAGGGCATGGTTCGTGTGCACCAGGCGGCCCTCCCGCAGCGGGACGGGCACCGCGCCGCCCGCCGAGCACTCCAGGCTCTCGATGCCGCCACCGTCGCCGACCGCGTAGTGCTGGCCGCTGGCATGCGGCACGCCCCGCACGAATGCCGCCGCCCCGGCCCGGTCACGGTGCGCCAGCGCGCCGCGGATCACGGCGGCCACCGGCAGCCCGTGCGGGTCACCGTTCAGCATGCCCAGCGTGTTCACGCACACCGCGACGCCCGCCGCGTTCACGCCGGTCAGCGCCAGCATCCCGGCGGAGGTCAGCACGAGCTGCTCGGGAGCGTCGCGCGGGCGCAGGCGCAGGACCAGCTGCGAGCCGTCCATGAACGCCGGCAGATCCATGTTCTGCGCCAGCCGGGAGCCCGAGCCGCCCCGGCAGGCCCCCACGACGCTGCAACCATGCCGGCGCAGGTGCCGGCGGCGCATCCACCACGCCTCGTCCATCCAGTTGTAGGCCACCACGTCCGCGAACGGCACCCCGGCGCCCTCCGCGATGCCGCGCAGCTCGTCCGCCAGCCCCGGCAGCAGCCGCCGGACGGTGCCCAGCAGCGGCGAGCCGGTGACCAGCTCCGCCGTCGAGCGGGCCGTCGACTCCCGCCACACCTCCAGTGCCCGCCGCACCTTCGCCCGCGCCTGCTCACCGTGCGCCCGCCCCATGTCGAGGTGGGTGCCCGCGCACTCGATCACCGTCATCGCGACCCGCCCGGGTACGCCCTCGCCATCGTCTCCTCCATCACCGGCAACCCGCCAGGCGGTCCAAGATCAGCGCAGCACGCGCCGCGCCGCCGCGATCGTGCCGACGACGGCCGCGGCGGTCAGGGCGCGGCGGACGACGGTCTTCCGCTTGCCGTGCCAGCCGCCCGCCACCGTGCCCGGCCCCTCGCCCGGCCGGAACAGGTTTCCCGGCGTGTCGGGCGCCGGCTCCTTGCGCGACAGGTGCGTACGGTCCACCTGCACCGCCATCATCCGCTCCGTCAGCCCGGGAGCGAGCCTCGACTGCGCGACCAGGTTACGCCCCATGCCGCCCACCACCACCTCGCGGCGCGGCCGGCGCACGAGGCCGACGACGGCGCGGGCGACCCGCTCGGCCGGATACACCGGCGGCATCGCCACGACCCTCCGCCCGGTGTGGTTGGCCGCGTGCTGGAACAGCGGCGTGTCGATCGTGGCCGGCAGGACCGTGCACACCTTCACCCCGCGCACCCCGTCCAGCCGCAGCTCCTGCCGCAGGCTCGCGCCGAGCGCCCGGACCGCGTGCTTCGACATCCCGTACGCGTGCGCGTACGGCTGCGCCACCACGCCCACGATCGACGCCACGTTCACCAGCACGCCCTCGCCCCGCTGCCGCAGGTGGGGCAGGGCGGCGCGGGCCCCGTGCACGTACCCCATGACGTTGACGTCCAGCACCCGGCGGAACTCGTCGAGCGGCACCTCCCCGAACGGCCCGAACAGCGTGACGGCCGCACAGTTGACCCACACGTCGACGCGCCCGAACCGGGCCACCGCCTGCCGGGCGAGCTCCTCGACGGCGTCCGCGTCCGTGACGTCGGTGGGGACGGCCAGTGCCCGCCCGCCTCGGCGCTCGCACTCCAGCGCCGCCTCCTCCAGCGCCTCCCGCCGCCGGGCCGCCAGCACCACCGCGGCCCCCTTGGCGGCGAACGCCAGCGCCGTGGCCCTCCCAATCCCGCTGGACGCCCCCGTGATCACCACGACCTTGTCGTTGACTCTCATGGGCAGCGACACCTACCCACCGCCCCCCGCCTAAACGACCACCCCTCAGGAGGGTGGCGTCGGGGCGAGCAGGAGGTCGCTCTCGCCCGCTCGCCCGCCGTCCGACCGGACCCGCCGGCACCACCGCGCCACCTCATGCTCCGGCTCGCGCGCCGGGAGAGGGCGGTGCCGCGCGCCGGCGGGCCCTGGGGGCGGGCGGCTTCGGGGCAGGACGCCGTGCAGGTCGGCGGCGATGTCCCGGGCGATGACCGGTGGCGGGCTGATGTCATGGTGCGAAGGCCCCTCATCTCCTGGAGGGCGGCCTGCCCGCTGTGCGGGGCGAGCGGGGCCGACCTGGACGCCGGGCGGTGCGAGCACGGTCCGGCGTGGGCGGCGGGTGTCTCAGGGACGGAGGTGGCCGGACAACCAGCCCACCACCTTGGTCACGAAGCTGATGCGGTTGGCGACCTGCCGGATCTCGTGGCCCTCGTCGTGGAAGATGAGGTGGTCGCAGGGGATGCCGAGGGCGGTGGCCGCCTTGATCACCTGCTCGGCCTCGTACAGGGGCACGTTGGTGTCCTGGGCGCCGTGGACGACCAGGAGGGGCACGGCCAGCCGGTCGAGGGCGCGCAGCGGGGACAGGGCGCGCAGCAGGTCCCGGTCGGTCTCCGGGTGGCCGTACTCGCCGACCGCGGCCGCCGCGATCCACGGCTCCGAGCGGGCGTAGAAGGTCTCGAAGTCGGCGATGCCGCTGACGCTCACGCCGGCCCGGAACAGGCGCGGGTGGGTGACGAGCGTGGCGAGGGTGAGGTAGCCGCCGTACGACCAGCCCATGCAGGCCAGCCGGGACGGGTCGGCCGCGCCGAGGCGGACCAGCGCGGCGGCGCAGTCGGCCACGTCGTCGACGGCGTGGAAGCGCAGCTCGCGGTCGTCGGCCTGGCGGAAGGCGCGGCCGTACCCGCCGGAGCCGCGCACGTTCGGGGCGAGCACGCCGATCCCGGCGGCCAGCAGGTTCTGGTAGAGGGGGTTGAAGGCGGGCCGCTCCTGGTCCTCGGGGCCGCCGTGCAGGAACACCACGAACGGCGCCGGCCCGCGCACGTGCGGCGGCCGGTAGAGCCAGGCGGCCAGGTCGAGGCCGTCGCGGGCGTGCAGGTGCACCAGCTCGGCGCCGGCCGCCGTGGGCAGCGGGCCGGCGCCGGCGGCGTGCCGGTAGCCGCCCCGGTCCAGGTCGCACAGCAGCACGTGGGACGGCTCCCGCGGGCTCTGCGCGGCCAGCGCGGCCAGGGTGCCGTCCCAGCCGATCCTGACCGAGGTGACCAGGTCGGCCGGCGGCGGCGGGAGGTGCCGCAGCTCGCCGCGTTCCAGCTCCATGACGTCCAGCTCGGAGCGGCCGTGCACGTTCCACAGCAGCAGCGCGCGGCGGCCGTCGGCGCTGAGCGCGAGCCGGTCCAGCTCCGCGTCTGGCCGTTCCGCCAGGACGACGGCCTCGGCGCCGTTCCGCACGGCGAGCAGCGCGGCCCGGTCACGGCCGGCGTCCGAGACGAGGTAGGCGATGTCCCCGCCGGGGGAGAGCGCTCCCGCGTCGGTGGTGCCGGGCAGGCCGGGCAGCAGCGGGCGTTCGCCGCTCGGCAGGTGCGCGCCCAGCGCCTCGGCGCGCAGGTCGGCCACGAACATGCGCCGCCGGCCGCGCGCGCCCCGCCGCAGCAGCATCGTCGCGTGGTCCCGGCTGATGGCCACCGGCCGCAGCAGCCTGCCGGACGCGATGACCTGTCGGCCGCCCGTGACCGCGTCGATGAGCACGGCCTGGGTCAGGCCGGTGGACGACGTCTCGGCGACCAGCAGCGTCTCGCCCCGGCCCGTCCAGCGGATCAGCGCGGCCGAGCCGCCCTCCGGGGCCGACAGCAGCCGCAGGTCGCCGCCGTGCGGCTGGACCGTCCACACCTGCGTGTGCTCGCCGCCGCCCGGCGCCACGAGCACCGCCAGGTGCGTCCCGGTCGGCGCCCAGCTCACGTCCACCGCCGGCTGCGGGCCGGTGTCCACGACCCACGCCTCGTCGGCGCCCCGGAGCGGCTGGATCCACACCCGGGGAGAGCCGCCGTGGTCGCTGACGAACGCCACCGCGCCGTTGTCGGGGGCCAGCGCGGGCGCCAGGCAGCTCCACGCGGTCAGGCTCTCGGCGGCGGGCAGGTGCGGCAGCCCGCCGAGCAGGTGCACCCTCCCATCAGGGTGCGGCGGGCCACCGGCCAGGCCCGGTGTCACGCTTTCCGTCGCAGGTCGCATCACACGCCGTGGGTCTGCAGCCACAGCTCGAGCAGCCCGAGCTGCCACAGCGTGTTCACGCCGGTCGTCGCCCGGTCCTGCTCGGGGTCGGCGAGCAGCCGGTCCACGTAGTCCTGGCGGAACAGGCCACGCTCGCGGGCGGCCCGGCTGGTGAGCGCGTCCCGGACGAGATCGAGCAGGGCCCCGTCCACGTGCCGGACGGCGGGGACGGGGAAGTAGCCCTTGGGCCGGTCGATGACCTGGGCGGGCAGCAGCCGCCGCACGGCGTCCTTGAGCACGCCCTTGCCGCCGTGGGCCAGCTTGAGCTCGGCGGGGCAGGCGGCGGCCAGCTCGACCAGGTCGTGGTCGAGGAACGGGGTGCGCGCCTCCAGCCCGTGGGCCATCGTCATGTTGTCGACCCGCTTGACCGGGTCGTCCACGAGCATGGCGGTGGTCTCCAGGCGCAGCACGGCGTCCAGCGCGGTGTCGGCGCCCGGCCGGGCCAGGTGGGCGCGGACGAAGTCGCCGCTGGCGTCGTGCGCCGGCAGGAGCCCGGGTGACACGATCGCGGCCAGCCCGTCGTGGGGGCGGTCGAAGAACGCGCGCGCGTAGATGTCGGCGGCCTGCTCGCGCGGCGCGCCCGCCAGCGGCGGGAACCAGCTGTACCCGGCGAACACCTCGTCGGCCCCCTGCCCCGACTGCACGACCTTGACGTGCCGGGCGACCTCCTGCGACAGCAGGTAGAACGCCACGCAGTCGTGGCTGACCATCGGCTCGCTCATTGCCCGCACCGCGTCCTGCAGCCCGTCCAGCAGGCGGGCGTCGGGGATGCGGATGCGGTGGTGGTCGGTGCCGAACCGCCGGGCGACCAGGTCGGAGTAGGCGAACTCGTCGCCCTGCTCGCCGCCGGCCGCCTCGAAGCCGATGCTGAACGTGGCCAGGTCCTCCTGCCCCTGCTCGGCCAGGAGGGCCACGATGAGGCTGGAGTCGAGGCCGCCGGACAGCAGGACGCCGACCGGCACGTCGGCGACCATCCGGCGGCGCACCGCCACGCGCAGCGCTTCGAGCACGGCCTGACGCCACTCCTCGGCGCTGAGACCGGCGTGCTCGGGCAGGGCGCCCCGCGTGTGGGAGGGCTCCCAGTAGCGGTGCTCGGTGGCGGTGCCGTCGGCCTCGATGACCCGTACGGTGGCGGGCGGCAGCTTGCGCACCCCGTTGAGAATCGTGCGCTCGCCGGGCACCAGCGAGTGGAAGGTCATGTAGTGGTGCAGCGCCACCGGGTCGATGCCGGTGTCGACGTCGCCGGCCGCCAGCAGGGCGGGCAGCGTGGAGGCGAAGCGCAGCCGGCGGCCGTCGCCGGCCAGGTACATCGGCTTGATGCCGAGCCGGTCCCGGCCCAGGATGAGCCGCCCGGTGTCCCGCTCGTGGACGGCGAAGGCGAACATACCCTTGAACCGCTCCACGCAGGCGGGCCCCCACCGGTGGAACGCCTTCACCAGCACCTCCGTGTCGGAGGTGGAGAAGAACCGGTAGCCCGCGCCGCGCAGCTCCTCCCGCAGCTCGCCGTAGTTGTAAAGGCAGCCGTTGAACACCACCGCCAGCCCCAGCTCGCCGTCCACCATCGGCTGGGCCGCCTTCTCCGACAGGTCGATGATCTTCAACCTGCGGTGCCCCAGCGCGACCGGACCCTGCGACCACAGGCCGCAGCCGTCCGGGCCGCGCTCGTGCATCGCCTCCGTCATCCGGCCGACGGCCCCGATGTCGGCCGCGGTGCCGTCGAAACGTACCTCTCCGCTCAGTCCGCACATCCCGGCCTCCTCAGGACGCCGACCGGTACGCCGGGGGGTCGCCCGCCGGCCGGTCCCACTCGCAGGCCCTGGTCTCGCTCAGGAGCAGGTCCACCACGTCCGCCAGCCGGCCCCGCCGGGCGAACGCGCGCCGCTGCCGCTGCGCGGAGCTGCCCGTGGCCAGCACCTCCCCGGCCAGCTCCGAGACGAGCTCCCAGTCGCCCGCCTCCTCCAGCTGCGGCCGCAGGCCCTCCAACATGCGCCGGACCACCACGGGCGCCGGCCGTGGCAGGCCGCCCACCGGGTCGATCAGCTCCCCTTCCAGCCCCGAGCGCGCCGCCTGCCAGGTGGCCGCGCGTACCGCCTCAAGATGCACGTCCCGCTCCACGCCCTGCCGCACCGCCTCCAGCTCCCTGGCCACCAGCGCGCGGAACACCCCGGCGATCAGCACGATCTCCTGCACGCGCGGGCAGGAGTCACAGATGCGCAGCTCGACCGTCGGCACGTGCTGCGACGGCCGGATGTCGAAGTAGAGCATCCCCGGATCGGTGATCACGCCCGACCGGATGAGCTCCCTGATCATTTCCTCGTACTCGGCGGCCGACTCGTACTTGGCGATCGGGCCGGCCGTGGGCCAGCGCTGCCACACCAGGCTGCGGAAGCTGGCGTACCCCGTGTCCTCGCCGTCCCAGTACGGCGAGCTCGCCGACAACGCCAGCAACGGCGGCAGCCACGGCGTCAGCCGGTGCGCCACCGCCACGGCCACGTCCGGATCGGGCACCTCCGCGTGCACATGCGTGCCGCAGATCAGCTGCTCGCGCGTGAGCTGCTGGTAGTCGTTCAGCATCTGCTCGTAGCGCGGCTCCGGCGAGACCTTCACCTCGGCCATCTCCACCAGCGGCGCGCTGCCCGCCGCGCTGATCCCCAGCCCCACCTCGTCGGCCTGGCGGATCAGCCGACCGCGCAGCTCGCACAGGTCACGCGCCAGCTCCTCCAGCCGCGTCCACGGCCTGCTGTTGGACTCCACCGTCGAGCGCTGCAGCTCCTGCGCGAAGCTGGCCTCAGGCAGCGCCTCCAGCAGCAGATCGGCCCGCGCGGCCAGCCGGCGCGTGCCGACGTCGACGATGTGGAACTCCTCCTCCACTCCCACCCTGATCGATTTCTCTTCTCCCTCCACGACCATCACCCCCGGCTCATACGATTCATGCAGGGTTGTCTACTCCCCCGAGATCGGCCTCATGCACGTCATGATTTTGTGGGCCGGGTAACGCTTCAGCCACGGGCCTTTGCCAGCGCTTTCTCCAGCTCGTTCTTGGTCATGCGCGACCGCCCGGGAATGTCGGCCTTGCGCGCCCGCTCGTACAGCTCCGTCTTGGTGAGCGTCGGGGCGGGCGCGCCGGCTCGCGTCTTCGTGCGACGGCCGCCGCCGGAGGCGGCCGCCCGGCCCTTCTTCGAGGCGGCCCCGTCCTTCTTCGGGACGGTCAGCGCGCGCAGCTCCTGCTGCCGCCGTTGCTGGAACGCCTTGCCCAGCTCGCGCAGCCGCCGGCCGTCCACGGTGCGGGCCAGCAGCGGCAGGAGGGTGCTCTCCTCCTCCTGCACGTGGTGGCTCACCGAGGCGGCCAGCAGCGCGTGCGCGCCGGCGAACTCCGCGCTGCCCGGCTCGGCCCGCCTCAGGCTGTCGAGCAGCACCTCGGCCTCCTTGTGCTCCTCCAGGCCGTGGTGGGCGTCGAGGCAGGGATAGACCACGTCCTCCTCCGCCCGGGCGTGGGCGGTGAGCAGGGCGTGCAGGGCGGCCACGATGGCGCGCCGGTCGCCCTTGCCGGAGGTCAGCCGGGCGAACAGCTCCTCGACCTTGCGGTGGTCGGCGGTGATGAGGGTGATGACGTCGTCTGCCATGGCGGCTCGCTACCCTGTCGCCTTGACCTCAAGCCCGGCCGCTGCTTCCCGGTGCCGGCCGGGGCGTCAGGGCTTCTTGCCCATGGCCTGGCGGATGACGTCGCGGGCGCGGTCCATCATCGCGATGGGGGTGCCCATCAGCACGTTCTTGGTGGCCGACTCCGTGCCGGGGTGCGGGTGCGTGGGCGCCATCGCCTCGGCGGCCTTGACGCCGGCCGCCATCGTGCGGCGCTCGGCGTCGCTGGTCTGGCCGCGCAGCTTCGTGAACTCGTAGCGCTCCTCGCTGCGGGCGTGCGCCTCCACGGCGGCGCGCAGCATCAGGAGGTTCTGCATGAAGTCGGGGGCGTCAGGGCCGGCCTCGTCCATCCGCGACAGCAGCTCCTTGGCCTCCCGCTCCTCGGCCAGACGGTCGTCCACCACCCCGTCGCCGCCGTCGATCGCGTGCCGGGCGTACGGGTGGACGATCTCTTCCTCCGCCGTCTCGTGCACGGCCAGCAGCCGCACCAGCCGGGTGAACGCCTCCGCGCGCGCCTCGCCGGCCGGGGCCTGCTCGACCTCGTCGAACAGGTTCCTGATCATGCCGTGCTGGGCCAGCAGCAGGTCGATGACGTCCGTCTCGCCCATCGTCTCCGGGGCCGTCCTGGTCATGACGTTCCTCTCCTTCTTCGCGTACGCGCGTGGCCTACCCGGCAGGACCCGGGCCACGCCTGGACAGGTGAAGGCCGGTCGAGCTCCTTACCGAATCCGTCCCCGATCCCGGCCCGTCCCCGGCCCGATCCCCACCGTCCCCGCCGTCCCCGCCGTTTGCCGGGGCGGCCGGCGGGCAGCCGCGCAGGCACGACCGCTCAACACGACCGCTCAACACGACGGAGGAGAACGCAGATGGGCAGGACGCGGGGCGAGCCGTCGGTCGCCGCCTCCGGGCAGTGGCGCGACGAGCAGGGCGTACGGCGCCCGTCGGGCGAGGCGCACGCCTGGCTCCCCGGGACGAACCAGACACTGTGCGGGGTGCCGCTCAGTCGCGCCGGCCTGCTCCGCTTCCACCACGTGGCCTGGCCCGAGGTGTTCCCGGAGTCGGGCGGGGCGGCCGAGCACGTCGGCGAGGTGTGCCGCCGCTGCGTCGCCGCGTCGGGCCACCGCTCCCACCGTGGCTGGAGCCCCCGCTGGACCCGCCACTCCCCACGCCCCTGACGGCGGACGCCGGCTGGTGCGCCCCAGCCCGCGACGGCGGCTGCCCGCCGTTTCCCCCGCGGGCTCAAGGGCAGGGACGGACCTCATGCTGATGCTGGACGACACGCTGTTCCTGCTGCTCGACGGTTATGCCTGGCTGCCCGGCCTGCGGCGGCGCGCCGGAGGCGAGGTGGTGCGCACGCGGCTGATGGGCCGGCGCGCGGTGGGCCTGCGCGGCCCGGACGCCGCCCGCTTCTTCTACGACGACGACCACGTCCACCGCCGCACGGCGCTGCCCGAGCCGGTCACGAGCACGCTGGTGGGGCACGGGGCGGTGCACACCTTGGACGGCGCCGCGCACCGCGCCCGCAAGGCCATGTTCATGCCCCTGCTGACCGGCGACGGCGTCGGCACTCTGGTGGAGCACACCGTCACCGCCTGGGACGAGGCGGTGGCCCGGTGGGGCGACGGGCGGCCGGTCGTCCTGTTCGACGAGACCGCCCGGGTGCTGGCCAGGAGCGTGTGCCGGTGGGCGGGCATCCCGCTCGACGAGGCCGACGTCCCGTCCCTGGCCGCCGACCTGACGGCCATGGTCGACGGCTTCGGCAGCGGCGGTCCCAGGAACGTGCGGGGCCGCCTGGCCCGCAGGCGCCGCGAGGCGTGGCTGACCGCGTTGGTGCAGCGATTCCGCGACGGCATGGCCGCCGCGCCGCACCAGGCCGGCACGCCGGACGGCTCGGCGTTCGCGCCGGACGGCTCGGCGTTCACCGCCGTCGTCGCGCACCGCGACGCCGACGGCGAGCCGCTGGACGCCCACACGGCGGCCGTCGAGCTGCTCAACATCATCCGCCCGACCGTGGCGGTCACCTGGTACGTGGCCTTCGCCGCCCACGCCCTGCACCGCTGGCCCCGCCACCGCCAGGCACTCCGTGACGGCGACGCCGCCTACGCCGAGGCGTTCGCGCAGGAGGTGCGGCGCTTCTACCCGTTCGCCCCGTTCGTCGGCGGCCGGGCGGTCCGCGACCTGTCCTGGGCGGGCGAGCGCATCCCCGAGGGCAGCCTGGTGCTGCTCGACATCTACGGCCAGAACCACGACCCCGGCCTGTGGGACGACCCGTACACCTTCGACCCGGGGCGCTTCGTCGGCCGCGAGCCGGGCCCGTACGAGCTGATCCCGCAGGGCGGCGGCGACGCGCGCACCGGCCACCGCTGCCCTGGCGAGGGCATCACGCTCGCCCTGCTGCGCACCCTGGCGGCCCGGCTCGCCGCGCTGGACTACGACGTCCCCGACCAGGACCTGACCATCTCCCTGCGGCGCATCCCGACGCGCCCGGCGAGCGGCTTCCTCCTGACCGGCGCCCGCCCGGCGGTCACCCGCCCGCAGGAGCGCGCCCTGCACCGGTGACCCCGTGGGAGGCCCGTGAGCCGCCGGGGATCAGTCGTGCTGCGGGTGGTCGCTGACCAGCGTGGTGAGCGATCGCGGCGCGAGGGTGACGGAGGTGTGGGGGCCTCGCCGGGAGACCAGCGACTGGTCCCGCTCAAGGTTGTGGCCGGAGTCCGTCAGGTAGGCGTCGGGCCGCTTCAGGTCGACGGTGGTGGTCACGGGCTCGGTGGAGGTGTTGAGCAGCTCGACCACTTCGGTGCCGTCCGTGTTGCGGTACGCGGAGACCTTCAGCCCGCCGGCGGCCCCGTCGACACCGAGGCGGACGGCGCCGGGCCGGATGAAGCGGCTGTAGGCGGCGAAGGCGTAGAGCCGCGACGAGACGCGGTAGGCGTCGGCGGCGTCGTCGATCTGGATCAGCGCGGCGGTCTTCCCCCGGGACCCGCCGAGCCAGTAGACGAACGCGGTGCTGCCGGACAGGGCCAGGGTGTCGTGGATGCGCTCGGCGACGTTGATGCCGTCGGTGACCTTACCGCTGTCCGTGCCGCTGTCCGTGTCGCTGTCCGTGCTGCTGTCCCACGCCTCGTTCCAGCCGTCGGCGACGCTGGACGGCGCCCATTCCGACATCCAGGTGCGCTTGGAGGTGGGCAGCGGGAAGTCGGCGCCGCTGGCGTAGCCGTGGCCGGACATGATGTCGAGGTGCTCGCGGGCCTCGGGGTCGTTCTCGATGGCCTGGGCGTAGGCCTCGGAGTTCTTCCAGCCGATCGACTCGCAGCACACCACGTTGAGTCCGGCCTGGTCGGCGTAGGGGCCGAGCACCTTGACGAACTCGGCGGCCTGGGCCGGGGTGAAGCGCATGGAGGCGTAGCCGGTGGTCCAGTCGGGCTCGTTCAGGAAGGCGAGGTCGGAGATCCGGATGCCTTCCCGCTCGTAGAACTTGGCGTACTGGACCAGGTAGCGGGCGTAGGCCGCGCGCCAGTCGCCGCCGGCGCAGGTGGCGCCTTGCAGGCCGCACAGGGAGCCGCCGTTGATGTCGGTCCCGTTGGTCTTCATGTAGCCGGGGGCGCTCCAGGCGTCGGCGTAGAACCGCTCGACGCCGCGCCGCCGGGCCTCCTTGGAGAACCAGACCTGGCCGCCGTCCCAGCCGTCCCAGGTGTACTTCGGCGGGGCGTCGGGGCCGCCCGGGTCCGCCGGCTGGATGGACAGCATGGAGTCGTAGACGTTCGTGGCCGAGGAGCCGATGCCGAGGCGCAGGATGCTGGGCGCGGCGCCCTTGCGGCGGTCGAGGAGGAGGTCGAGCACCTCCGCCTGCTTGGCGGGGGAGAGGTTGTGCACGAGCGTGGCGCGCTGGAACGCGGTGGAGTAGCCGAACCCGTCGATGGTCTGGTGCGTCTGTGACCGCTGGATGTCGAGCTGCGGCTTGGGTGCGGCGCCGGCGGCGGGACCGGTCAGGGCGATGGCGGGCACGAGTGCCGCCGCGACGGTGAGGGATCGAAGCACCCTCTGCTCCTCTGGTCTGTGCGGGGGGTGGGGACGGCCGGAGGCCGCCGGACGCTAAGTTATCGATCACTTTTGCGTTCCGAGGCAGACTAGTGATCGATCACATCTGCGTCAATGCCCCGGTGAGCGGGGGAGCGGCTAGGCTGTGACGCGCGGAGCGAGGGAAGGGGTCACGTGGACGAGGTCGAGACGCCGCGCCTCACCATCCATGAGGTGGCCCGGCTCGCGGGGGTCTCCCACCAGACCGTGTCCCGATACTTCCGGCACAACGAGACCCTGAAACCGGCCACTCGCGCGAAGATCGACTCGGTCGTCCAGCAGTTCAACTACCGCCCCAACCTCGTCGCCCGCTCCATGCGCACCCGCCGCACCAACCGGCTGGCCATCACCCTGCCCGTCTCCAGCTACCAGTGGCCCGTGCGCCTGCTGCGGGCCGCCTCCGCCACCGCCCACGAGGAGGGCTTCCAGCTGGAGGTCGTCAGCGTCGAGGGCGACCCGCGCGCCAGGGCGGAGCGGGTGCTGGAGCTGGCCGCGTCGGGGCATGTCGAGGGCATCCTGTCGCTGACGCCGATGGAGATCGACCCCGCCGCCTCGCCGGTGCCCGTCGTCGTCACCGGCGACTACGACGACAAGCTGCGCGGCGTCAACGAGCTCGCCGACGCCTCCCCCGTCCGGGAGATCGTCGAGTATCTCGCCTCGCTCGGCCACCGCGTCTTCTTCCACATCGCGGGCGCGCAGAGCTGGGCCTCCGCCCGCAACCGCAAGCTCGTCTACGAGGAGACGGTCGAGCGCCTCGGGCTCACCTCCTACGGCGTCGCCCTCGGCGACTGGAGCCCCCAGTCCGGCTACGACGCCGTGCGCGGCCTGCCCGACGGGTGCGGCGTCACCGCGATCGTCGCCGGCAACGACCACGTGGCCATGGGCGCCGTGCGGGGCGCGCTGTCGCGCGGCTGGCGGGTGCCCGGCGACGTCAGCGTGTTCGGCTGGGACGACGAGGAGCTGGGGCGCTTCGCCACCCCCTCGCTGTCGACCGTGGCCGTCGACCGCGAGGTGCAGGGCCGGGAGGCGATGGCCAGGCTCATCGCGGCCGTACGCGGCGAGCCCGCCCCGCCGCCGCCCGAACGCTCGATCAACCGGGTCATCGTGCGCGAGTCGGCCGGCCCGCCGCCCCGCCGGGCATGACCGTTGAGCCCGACGGCGCTGATGTGCTAACTCTATGGCGCCATGGACCCTACCCGCCCGGAGCTCCAGCGATGAGCGCAACGCGGCCGGCCGCTCCGCGGATGATCACCCTTGATGACCAGGTCCGGCATCAGGAGATCGACGGGTTCGGCATCTCCACCGCCTTCCGGCGCAACGAGCTGCTCAAAACCCTGCCCGAGCAGACGCGCCGCGAGATCCTCGACCTGTGGTTCGACCCCGTCAAGGGGGCCGGGCTGACCATCCTGCGCCTGGGCATCGGCTCGGCGCCGGCCGGCAGCCCGTACGACGACATGGTCTCGATCCAGCCGGAGGACCCGGGCGGCCCCGACGCCCCGCCCCGCTACGTCTGGGACGGCGACGACAACAGCCAGCTCTGGGTGGCCAAGGCGGCGCAGGAGTACGGCGTGAAGCGGTTCTTCGCCGTCGCCTGGAGCGCGCCCGGCTACATGAAGGACAACGGCGACGACAAGAACGGCGGCCGGCTCAAGCCCGAATGGCGCCGCGCCTACGCCGACTACCTGGTGCAGTACACGAGGTTCTACCGGCAGGAGGGCATCCGGATCACCGACCTCGCCTTCGCCAACGAGCCCGACTGGACCGCCCCACACCCCTCGATGCGGTTCACGCCGCAGGAGGCCGCCGAGTTCGTCAAGATCCTCGGGCCGCTCGCCTCGGGCGTGCGGCTGGTGTGCTGCGAGTCGCTGGGCTGGAACGAGGCCAGGGCGTACATCGCGGCCATCGCCGCCGATCCCGAGGCCCGCCGCTGGGTGAAGGTCTTCACCGGCCACGGCTACGGCACGCCCGTCGACGCGCCGCTGCCGACCAGGCGGCCCACCTGGATGTCGGAGTGGAACCCGAACGGCAGCACGTGGAACGAGAGCTGGTACGACGGCACCGGCTCCGACGGCTACACGATCGCCTCCGCCGTGCACGACGCGCTCACCTTCGCCAACGTCTCCGGCTACCTCTACTGGCTGGGCGCCTCGAAGGGCAACACCCGGGCGCTGCTGCGGATCGACGAGGAGACGGGGACGTACCGGGTCTCGAAGCGCATGTGGGCGCTGGCCGCCTTCAGCAGGTTCATCCGGCCGGGGGCGGTCAGGATCGGGGCGGCGGGCGCGGTGCCGTCGCTGAAGGTGTGCGCGTTCCGCAACCGCGACGGCTCGCGCGTGGTCGAGGTGCTCAACACCGGCGTGGCGCCGCGCACGTGGGAGGACGTGGACGAGCCGGCCGAGGTGTACCTGACGGACGCGACCGCCTCGCTGGCCCGGGTGCCGATCCTCGACGGGGCGGTGACGTTCCCGCCGCGCGGCCTGACCACGATCGTCCTGCCCTGATCACCTCACCCCGGCCCGCCGGGGCGTGTGCCCCGGCGGCCCGGTGTCGTCAGGCCGGTGTCGTCAGCCCGTCAGCGGCGTCCAGGTGCGCAGCCGCCCGCACATGCCGAAGGCGCGCGGCCCCGGCCTGGGTGCGGTCCTGACCACGGTGGCCTGCCCGAGATGGGCGGGATCGCCGCTCTCGATGGCGTCGAGGTGGGCGCGGGTGCGCTCGGTCTCGGCCGCGACGGTCCCGTTCCACAGCTCCTTCCAGGACGCGGCCCGCGGCCGGACGATCTCCACGGCGAGCCGGTGGAAGTCCGCCAGGGCCTGCCCGCCTCGCTCCTCCACCTCCCGCAGGAGCTGCCCGAACCCGTCGATCGCCAGGTCCCGGCGGGCCCGCGCGGCCGCCGCCCGCTCGTCCTCGGACGCCTGCTCCGGCAGCGTGGCGGCGGCCCGGTAGGCGTCGGGGTCGCGCAGGACGGCGGAGGGGAAGGTGAGGACGGCGTCCCCGGCCTCGGGCAGGCCCGCGTTCTGCATGATCACCACCAGCCGGAGGCCGTCCTCGTTGACCAGGCGGTGGATCGTCCCGGGCGAGAACCACAACACCGAGCCCGGCTCCAGCCGGTCGCGGGCGAAGCCCGCGGCGCTGAGCGTGTGCACCTCGCCGCGCCCGGCGGTCACGACGTACGCCTCGGTCGAGACCGTGTGCAGGTGCGGCGTGCCGCCGTGCACCCCGTCGGCGCACTCCCAGTCGTAGACCGCGAGGTCGCTGATCGAGGTGCCGCCGGGGAACAGCGGCGTCACAGGGCGAACTCCGCCCCGAGCGCCTCCAGCTCGTCCCGCTCGCACATGTGGTCGATGAACACGTAGCGGTGCGCCAGCTCCAGCGTGTCCCCGTCGGCGAGCGCGATCTCCTCGTCGAACGACGGGGACGGGCTGATCACGGCGAACGCCTCGTTCCGGACGAACCACTTGATCGGCACGGACGCGCTGGAGTGCCCGGCGAAGGCCAGCACGGTGCCGCCGCCGTCGATCTCGTCGTGCTGCCCGACGATGGCCAGCCACGGCGCCTGCTCGCCCATCATCTCCTGCCCGCCCCGGCCGCCGGCGGCGACGATCGTGCCGCCGGTCCAGGAGCGGGGGCCGCGCCAGAAGTAGCCGGCGTACCCGGCCAGCGGCCGGCCGTGCGTGGTGGGGCTGCCGAACTCCAGCGTGGCGCCGCGGACGTTGCGCAGCGACGTGGTGAAGTCCAGCGCCCAGAGGCCGCGCGCGGCGTCCACGCCGTGGAAGACCTGGCGGCGGCGCTCGGTGATCCAGTGCTCGCCCTTCGAGGAGACCCAGTGCAGGCTCTCCTCGGCCACGACCCGCTCGCCGTCGCAGGACAGCTCGGTGAAGCCGAGGTGGTTCATGTGCCCGTGGTCGTCGCGCGAGTGGTAGCCGCGCTCGGCCGAGAAGGTCGGGCCGCCCCAGAAGTTCTGCCCCGACAGGTGCGCCCACGTCATCTGCAGGCCCTTGTGCCAGCGGTGGTCGTGCGGCCGGTAGCTCGACATGGGCGCGCCGGACAGGCTGCGGATCGGGTGGAGGTAGGGCTTGGGCGACTCGGAGTCGGGGGCGTCCGGGTGGTGGACGTACTGCGCGATGTCCACGTCTCCGGCGGTGATGATCACGGACTTGCCCGCGTCGCGGACGCTGAGCCGGGGTTCAGGCATGGGTGCTCTCCTTGGAGGGGCGCAGGCGGGCGGCGGCGGCCCGCGGGTCGCCGCCGTTCAGCGCGTGGTAGAAGGGGTTGGCGGGGACGAGCTCGGCCCGGGAGACCGGGCGGCCGGTGAGCGCCGACTGGTACATGCCGGTGATCAGCTCCATGACGCGCCGGCCGTCGGCGCCGCCGGCCTGGGGCCGCTCGCCGGCCCTCATGGCGGCCAGCAGGGCGGCGAGCTGGGCGCGGTGCGAGCTGGGCGTGTTCTCCTCCGGCGCCCAGCCGGCGATGCGGTCCTGGTCGGTGACGTGCGGGGCGGGCGTCCAGCGCCAGTTGCCGTTGTCGTAGCCGTACAGGTGCTCGACCTCCACCGTGGCGTCGGCGAAGTCGAAGCGCAGGTAGCTCGTCTCGCGCGGGGACAGGACGCTGTTGACGACCGAGGCGACCGCGCCCGACGCGAAGCGGACGATCGCGAACGACACGTCCTCCGTCTCGACCCGGCGGCCGAGCGTGGCCGCGACGGCGTGCACCTCCTGCCAGTCGCCGAGCAGGCTCAGCATGAGGTCCATCTGGTGGATGCCGTGGCCCATGGTGGGGCCGCCGCCCTCGGTCTCCCACTTGCCGCGCCACGGCACCTCGAAGTAGTCGTGGCCGCGGTACCACAGCGTGTTGCACACGGCGACGAGCGGCGCGCCCAGCTCGCCGTCGCCGATGTGCCGCCGCAGCCTCTGTGCCGCGCTGCCGAAGCGGTGCTGGAAGACGTAGCTCGCGTACGGGCCGCCGTCCCGCTCGTGGGCGGTGATCTCGTCGTACTCGGCCAGCGACAGCGTCGGCGGCTTCTCGCACCACACCCACGCGCCCGCGTCCAGGCTCGCCGTGACCGCCTCGCGGTGCGCGACCGGCGGCGTGGCGACCACCACCAGGTCGGGGCGGTGCGCGGCCAGCATCTCGCCGGGGTCGGTGTGGCGGGCCGGGACGCCGAAGGCGTCGGCGACCTCGCGGGTACGGGCGGGGTCGACGTCGCACACGGCGACGATCTCCACCTCGTCGCCGGCGGCGGCCAGGGCGGGAAGGTGACAGGCTTTCGCGATGCCCCCGGCGCCGATGACGGCGACCCGGATCGGGGGCGAGGACGCAGGCATGCGTAACTCCTTCGGACGACACCCCTGGGCCCACCCAGAAGTGATCGATCACTTTTGCCTGGTCAACCTATGTCGATCAGCCCGCGAGGGTCAACCCCCTGGACGGAGGTCAGGAGAGAGGGGGAGGGGCGGTGCTGTCGCGGACGACCAGCTCCGTGGCCAGCTCGATGCGGCTCTGCGCGAGCTCCTCGCCGTTGGCGAGCTGGAGCAGCATCCGGGTGGCCGCGGCGGCCATCTGGCTGAGCGGCTGGCGGACGGTGGTCAGCGGCGGGATGGCCCACCGCATCGAGGGGAGGTCGTCGAAGCCGACCACGCTCAGGTCGTCCGGGATGCGCAGGCCGAGCCGGTGGGCCGCGTGGTAGACGCCGATCGCCT
The DNA here is from genome assembly GCF_012034275.1 of Nonomuraea composti. Lineage (NCBI taxonomy): Bacteria > Bacillati > Actinomycetota > Actinomycetes > Streptosporangiales > Streptosporangiaceae > Nonomuraea > Nonomuraea composti. The sequence continues at coordinate 56,142 of NZ_JAATEP010000045.1, forward strand.
GGCCGTCGTTGGTGGCGAAGATCGCGGTGGGGCGGTCGGGCAGGCACAACATCCGGTGCGCCGCGGCCAGGCCGCCCTCGATGAGGAAGTCGCCCCGGCCGATCAGCTCCGGGTCGGCGGGCACGCCGGCCATGTCGAGGGCGGTGCGGTAGCCGTCGAGCCGGGCCCGGCTGGACAGTGCGGAGTCGGGCCCCGTGATGATCGCGATGCGGCGGTGCCCCAGCTCCAGCAGGTGGCGGGTGGCGGTGAGCCCGCCGTTCCAGTTGCCCGCGCCGACCGAGGGGACGTTCTTGCCGGGGGCGTCGGCCGGGTCGAGCAGCACCAGCGGGATCTCACGGCGGGTCAGCTGCTCGTGCTGCGCCTCCGTCAGGCCGGAGAACACGGCGATCACGCCGCTCGGGCGGCGCCGCAGCACGCCGTCGATCCAGGCGTCGGCGGCGGTGTGGTCGCGGTGCAGGTCGGAGATGCCCACGGTGAGGTCGTGCTCGCGCGCGACCTGGGCGACGCCCTTGGTGATCTCGACGGGGTAGTCGCCTTCGAGCGCGTGGAAGACCAGCTCGACCAGGGCGGTCGGGGTGGAGCGGCGGCGCTGGCGGCGGTAGCCGTGCAGGCGGATCAGCTCCTCCACGGCGGCGCGGGTCTCGGAGGAGACCTCGGAGCGGCCGTTCACGACCTTGGAGACCGTCGCGGTGGACACGCCGGCCAGCTCGGCGAGCTGGGCGATGGTGAGAGGGGACGACTCCGTGGTCATGGCGGCAGTCTAGCCAGCGAGCCCCCGCGGGCGGGCGGCCCCGCAGCACCAAGATCGGATTTTTCGCCCCATAGAGGGCGAGAGCCCTGGACACGTCCCCAGCCGGCCGTGTCCAGGGCTGTCACGCCGTCAGCGCTGCAGGGTCAGCAGGCCCGGCCGGTAGGGCAGCAAACCGTAGTCGCCGCCCGAGTTGGGGCTGCGCCCCTGGTAGAGGAGCTGCAGGTTGCAGGGGTCGACGGTGAAGGTCTGGTCGGCGCTGGTGCGGATCAGCTCACCGTGGCTGATGTCGTTGGTCCACGTGGCGCCGCTGTTGGCCTTGCCGGCGAACGGGTTGCTCTCGGTCGCGGCCTGCGGCGTCCACGAGCCGTTCAGGCTGGTGGCCGTGAACGAGCGGAAGTAGCGGCCCTGCGCGCCGATCGCCTCGACGAGCATGAGGTACTTGTTCTGGTCCTTGAGCTTGTAGACCTGAACGGCCTCGAACAGGTTGTTCGTCGAGTCGCTCATGATCACCGTGGACGTCGAGCCGAAGCTGCCGGGGAAGTTCCCGATCGGCATGCTGGCCCGGTAGATCTTGCCGTTGTCCCCGGCGAAGAACAGGTACATGTTCGTGCCGTCACCGATGACGGTCTGGTCGATGGGGCCCGTCCCCGAGCCGGAGATGCTGCCGGAGAACAGCGTCTGCTGCGCCGACCAGCCGTTCGGGTTGGTCGGGTCGGTCGAGGTCCGGTACGAGAACGCGGTCCCGCCCCACTGGTAGGCCAGCACCCAGATGTTCTTCGGCGCGAAGTAGAACAGCGTGGGCGCGACCGTGGAGTTGGTCATGGCGTTCTGGCTCGCCGTGGCCATCTCCGACCAGTTGGTGAAGGGGCTGAAGTTCATCGAGCCCCAGCGCGTGCCGGTGTCGTGCGTCGTGGCGTAGACGAGGTGCTTGCCGTTGTAGGGGGCGACGGTGAAGTCCTTGAGCGAGACCCAGCCCGCCTTCGGGGTGGCCAGGGGCCCGGTCGAGGTCCACCGGTAGGACGAGGGCAGGTCGCACTGGCCGGGGTTGCCGGTGCCGCCGTCCACCTTGACGAGCTGCCACTGCTGGTTGGTGCCGCCCCAGTCGTCGTACTGGACGATGTTGCCGCCGTCGGCGGTCGAGGCGCCCTGCACCTCCAGCGCCTTGTTGCTGTTGCGGTTGATGAAGCGCACGTAGCCGTCGGAGCTGTCGGCCAGCCGCCACTGCTGGTTGGTGCCGTTCAGGTCGGACCACTGGACGATGGAGCCGCCGTTGGCGGTGGAGAAGTTGTAGACGTCCAGGACCTTGCTGGACAGCCGGGACTTGATCCGGTAGTAGCCGCCACCGGAGTCGACGAACTGCCACTGCTGCTGGTTGCCGTTGTTGCGGGTCCACTGCGTGATGCGGGCCCCGTCGTTGGTCGCCAGGTTGTAGACGTCCAGGGCCTTGCCGCTGTTGCGGTTGACCAGGACGTACCAGGCGGTGGTGTCCACGGTGGCCGCGTTCGCCGGCTGCGTCTGCAGGCCGATGAACAGGCTCGCCAGTAAGGTGGCCACCGTCGCGAGGACGGTCAGGGATCTGGATCTCACGTGTGTGCCTTTCCTGTCAGGGGGTGGTGAGGTCGAAGCGGCGCACGGTCACCGCTCCGCCGAGGGACTGGGTGGCGTAGTTGAAGATGCCGAAGCGGTAACCCATGAAGAACTGCCAGGCGTTGTTCAGCGTGAACGCCGGGCCGAGACTGACGAACGTGGTGCCGTCGGTGCTGTAGGAGAAGCGGGCCGTTCTGCCGGAGCCGGGCCGGATGTCGGCGTTGACCCGCAGCCAGATGCGGCCGCCCGAGATGTTCGCGCCCGCCGCCTCGGTGCCGGTGCCGGTGGTCTGCCACGAGCCGTTCATGGTCAGGCCGTTGGTCATCACCACCCGGTTGACGCCGTTGTCGCGCTTGACGCCGATCCAGGCCGACTGGTCGCGCAGCATCGCCAGGCCGGCGCGGTCGCCGTTGGCCATCTGCGAGTAGTCGAGCTCGATCGTCGCCGTGGACGACGGGCCCTGGATGCGGTGGGTGAGCGTGTTGCGGGCGTTGTAGAGGTCGTTGGTGACGGTCGCGGTCTGCAGGCGCAGGCCGTTGCCGGTGGAGTAGCGGCTGGTGTCGGGGTTGTGGTTCCACTCCCAGCGGTGGCCGAGCGTGGGCGAGGTGAACATGTCCGGGCCGATCATGGACGCGACGGTCTTGCTGGTCTGGATGTTCGGCTTCGGGTACGTGGCGCCCCAGCCGCCGTTCACGGTCTGGATCGTCGGCCAGTCGCCGGACCACGTGATCGGCGCGAGCGCCGGCACCCGGCCGCCGGGATAGGCGTCGACGAACGACATGTAGTACCAGTCGCCGCCCTGCGTCTGGACGAGGCCGCCCTGGTGCGGCACGCCGCCGCCGGAGATGGGGCCCGGCATGTTCAGCAGGACCTGGCGCATCTCGTACGGGCCCCACGGCGAGGTGGAGCGCAGCACGTACTGGCCGTTGGCGGGGCGGGTCAGCCAGATGTAGTAGTAGCCGTTCCGCTTGTAGAAGCGGGCGCCCTCGAGGGTGCCGACGCTGCTCGGCGTCTGGAACACCTGCTGGCTGCGCACCTGGCTGAGCCCGTCGGCCGAGAGCTGGGCGACGCTGATGGTGGTGTTGCCGTAGGCGACGTACATGGTGTCGTCGGTGTCGACCAGCAGGCCGGCGTCGTAGTAGCAGTTGTTGATCTGCGAGCGCTTGGTCCACGTGCCGTCCACGGCGGACGCCGTATAGACATAGGTCCGGTTGAACTCGACGCAGCCGATCCAGTAGTAGGTGCTGTTGCTGGGCCGGTAGTTCAGGGTCGAGGCCCAGATGCCCTTCACGTACGCCCGGCCGCCGTTGAGGTCGTAGGCGCTGGAGCCGAAGTCGAGCCTCGGCACCGAGTGTCCCGCGTACTCCCAGTCGACCAGGTTGTACGAGCGCAGGATGGGCGCGCCCGGCGAGTAGTGCATCGTCGAGGCCGAGTAGTAGTAGGCGTCGCCGACGCGGATGATGTCGCCGTCGGCGAAGTCCTGCCAGACGACCGGGTTGTTGTAGGTGCCGCCGCCGGGATCGGGGTTGCCGCCGCCCATGGGCACGAGCTGCCACTGCTGGTTGGCGCCGCCCCAGTCGTCGTACTGGACGATGTTGCCGCCGTCGGCGGTGGAGGCGTTCTGCACTTCGAGGGCCTTGTTGCTGTTGCGGTTGATCAGGCGGACGTGGCCGTCGGGGGAGTCGGCCAGCCGCCACTGCTGGTTGGTGCCGTTGTGGTCGCTCCACTGGACGACGCTCGCGCCGTTCGCCGTGGAGGCGCCGGAGACGTCCAGCACCTTGCCCGACAGGCGGGACTTGATGCGGTAGTAGCCGCCGCCGGAGTCGACGAACTGCCACTGCTGCTGGTCGCCGTTGTTGCGGGTCCACTGGGTGATGCGGGCGCCGTCGGCGGTGGACAGGTTGTAGACGTCCAGGGCCTTGCCGCTGTTGCGGTTGACCAGCACGTACCAGGCGTTCGGGTCGACCGTCGCCGCCGACGCCTGGGGCACGGGTAACAGGCCCAGGAGAAGCAGTGTCGAGAGCAGCGCGAGCACGCGTCTCACAGGAACCTCCAGAGGTTGTTGGTCGAGCCGTTGTCGTCGGCGAGCACCACCTGCGCGCCCTGGGACGTGCCGGCCAGGCCGAGGACCCGGCCGCCATTGGCGCACTGGATGCGGAAGGTGAAGCCGGAGGTGTGGCGCAGCCGCCAGCGGTGGTCGGCGGTGCCGGTGTCGCCCCACTGCACGACGCGCGACCCGGCGGCGGTGGCCCCGCCCTCCACGCCCAGCACCTTCTGGCTGTGGGAGACGCGCAGCCGCAGGTAGCCGCCGGTGTCGACGATCGCCGTCCACAGGTGGTCGGCGGTGCCGGTGTCGCCCCACTGCACGACGAGCGCGCCGTCGGCCGTCGACATGCCGGTGACGCCCAGCACCATGCCGGTGCCGACGTTCTGGATGCGCCGCGCGCCGTTCGGCACCAGCCGCCACTGGTTGTCGGCGCCGCCGTTGTCGGAGTCCTGGACGGCCTGCGCGCCGTTGGCGGTCGAGCCGTTCTGGATGCCGAGCAGCTTGGAGCTGTTGACGTTGCGGATCTTGACGGAGCCGTCGCCCACGTCGGTGATCGTCCAGCGGTGGTCGGCGGTGCCGTTGTCGCTCCACTGGAGCACCCGGGCGTTGTCGGCGGTGGACATGTTCTCGACGCCGAGCACCTTGCCGCTGTTCGCGTTGCGCAGGCGCACCGCGCTGCCGTCGGCGACCGGGATCCAGTCGTGGTCGGCGGTGCCGTTGTCGGTCCACTGCAGGGCCAGGCCGCCGTCGGCGGTGGACATGTTCTGGATGCCGAGCGCCAGCCCGCTGGCCGCGTTGAGCAGCCGGAAGCTCGCCGCGCCCGTCCCGCCCTGGCCGCCGGTGTTCCAGTAGACGACGTAGTTGTGGGCGGAGGCGTCGTAGAACGGGCCCAGGCCGACGCTCGCGCCGTTGGCGGTGGCGGTGAAGGCCAGGGACGACGTGCTGGTCCGGGTGATCGACGACGGCGTCAGCGACGGGGCCGACGACAGCGAGGTGTTGCCGTAGTTGCCCGACAGCACGACGGGGCCGTAGACGGCGGCGGCCAGGGCGGCGTTGTCGTTGGCGGCCTTCATCATCACCCGCATGGGCAGCCGCACGGTCACGGTGTCGCCCGAGGCCCACGTGCGGGTGAGATCGGCGTAGGAGCCCGGGGTGGTGGCCACGTCCTGCTGGACCCCGTTGACGCTGATCGTCGCGTCCTGCGTCCAGGCCGGGATGCGGATCCGCATCGACCAGGAGCCGCTCACGTCCCCGGTGACCTGCAACGACGTCGTGTCGCTCACCGGGTAGGAGGTCGTCTGGGTGACCGTGATGCCGCGCTGGCTCCAGGTGAGCGTGGAGGGCACGAACAGGTTCACGAACAGCGTGGTGCCGTTGTGGAAGTAGATCGAGTCCATCAGCTTGGTGTTGGTCTCGATGCCGGTGCCCTGGCAGCACCAGAAGGAGTTGTAGTCCGTGCTCCAGGTGCCGCCGCCCCAGGCCGGGCCGACTCCGCGGCGCCCGCCGGGGTTGAGCGGCGTGAAGTAGGTGACGTGCCCGTGCGCGTCGGCCGGGTTCTGCTGGCCGAGCAGGTGGTTGAACAGCGCGTTCTCGTAGAAGTCGAAGTAGTCGGCCCGGCTCGGCGACAGCAGCCACAGCTCGCGGGTCAGCTTGAGCATGTTGTAGGTGTTGCAGGCCTCGCCGGTGTCCCTGCTCAGGTAGGCGGCGATCGCGTTCGGGGCGCGGAAGTGCTCGGCCTGGCTGTTGGAGCCGTTGACGTACGAGTGCGCGCCGACGGTGATCGACCAGGCGTTGGCGGCGATGTCGCGGTAGCGGGTGGTGCCCGTCGCCTTGTACTCGCGGGCCGCGCCGATCCACTTGGGCACCTGCGTGTTGGCGTGCAGCCCGTTGAGCTGGTCCTGGCCCGCGGCCAGCGGGTTGAACACGGCCGCGTGGTCGAACCGCTGCGCCGTGGCCAGCCAGCGGGAGTCGCCGGTCATCTGGTACAGGTCCGTCAGCACGGCGTTCATGCCGCCGAACTCGGTGCCGAGCATGGCCTGCATCTGGCTTGCACTCAGCCGCGACGTGCGGGTGTCCACCCAGCCCGCCAGGGCCAGCAGGACGGTCCTGGCCTGGGTGTTGCCGGTCAGCCGCCACACGTCCAGCAGCCCTGCCAGGGTCTTGTGGATGCAGTAGTACGGCACGTTGCCGTTGCTCAGCGTGCGGTTCTCCAGGGCGGTGATGTCGGATTCGGGGAAGCCGGACAGGTAGCCCGCGGTGAAGCCGGCGGCGCCGTTGTTGGCCTGGCACTTCGCCAGCTCGGCCACCATGTAGGCGGCCTTGTCGCGGCAGGTGGTGTCGCCGAGCACGGCGTACGCCTGCGCCCACGCGGTCAGGAAGTGGCCCTGCATGTGGGAGCGGAACGGGAAGCTGGGCGCGTCCCAGCCGCCGTTGGCCGCCGCACCGCCGGTGGAGAGCCGGTGGTTGGCGCGGAAGACGTACAGCATCCGGTCGACGTCGACGAAGCGCAGGTAGCTGAGCGTGCGGTTCTGGTTGTCCAGCAGGCGGCCGGAGGTCAGCCGGACCTGGCCGAGGTCGAACTCGTAGGCCGAGACCCCGATGTCGGGCCTGGCCCACGCGACCGCGGCCAGGGCGGGTGCAGCGCCGGCCACTTCTCCGGCGACCGTGAGGGCGGCGGTCGCGCCCGCGGCCTGTAAGAGCTGGCGACGGCTCAAGGACATGGGAACTCCTTCGAGGTCGGGGCGCGTGCCCGGCCGCCGCCGGGCACGCGTTCACGAGGCCGGGCCTCGGATGGTCTGCGGTGTGTTGTTAGCGCTAACATCCGGTCCTGCGGACAGCCGTGCGGCCGACTCCCTTGTGCGTTGTCGCGGAGTACATCCGACGGCCCGCCCTCACGTCAACGAGGGGCACCCCTCGCCACGTGGGCGGTCGCCGCCGGAACGGCGTCCCGCCTGGAGTTTCGCGCCTCCAGGAGATCACGCCGCACTGCTGGTGACTGTGAAAGTTTCACAGAAGTTACTCGAAGGCAACAGGGTAAGTTGCGAAAGATCAGCGGTTAAGTTGCCGTCTCTGAAGCGTGGTCATCGCGCGTGACAGGAGCACTTGCCGCCCTGTCCTGGGCCGACACCGCTCATCGGCGGCCTGGGCGAGTGCCGGACCCGATCTTCGTTAAGTTTCTGGACCGGGCTCTGTTGACGAGCGGCAGTCAGAGCCTTACCTTCCTGCAAGAGATGTTAACGCGAACAAACGGCCCGCGCTGCTAGCCGCCGCTCGCGCCAGGAAGCCGGTCCGCCGGGACCGGCTGCTCGCCCGCGTGCGCTCCGACGCCGCCGCCGACTCCCTCTCCCTGCCATGCCCGGACCGGCTCGCCCTTCGGCGTGCCGCGCCCACCAGCCACTAGGAGGAGACATGACGCAAGGCCCGGCCGATCGGCGGGCGGCCGATCAGCAGGCGGGCGGCCGTCGCCCGCTGAGCCGCAGAGCCGTCCTGGCCACGATGGGCGCTCTCCCGGTGCTCGCGGCCACGGCGACGCCCGCGACGGCCGCCGCCGCGGTGGTCATCGACCCGTCGGCGCGGCGGCAGACGATCAGGGGCTTCGGCGGCATGGCCCACGCGGCCTGGATCGGCGACCTGACCGCCGCCCAGCGGGACACCGCGTTCGGCACCGGCGACGGCCGCCTGGGCTTCTCCGTGCTGCGCATCCCCGTCCCGGAGAACCAGGCGGACTGGAGCCGCGACCTGGCCACGGCGCGGCGTGCGGCCGAGCTCGGGGCGGCCGTCATCGCCTCCCCGTGGAACCCGCCCGCCTCCATGGTCGAGACGTTCGTGCGCGGCAGCCAGACCAACGCCCGGCGCCTGAAGTACTCCTCGTACGCCGCCTACGCCCAGCACCTCAACGACTTCACCACCCACCTGCGCAACAACGGCGTCAACCTGTACGGCATCTCGGTGCAGAACGAGCCCGACTACGCCCAGGAATGGACGTGGTGGACCGCCACCGAGATGGTGCGCTTCTTACGGGAGAACGCCGGCTCGATCAGCACCAGGGTCATCGCCCCCGAGTCGTTCCAGTACCTGAAGAACATGTCGGACCCGATACTCAACGACGCCACGGCGCTGGCCAACGTCGACATCATCGGCGCCCACCTCTACGGCACCTCCTACGCCAACTTCCCGTACCCGCTGTTCAAGCAGAAGGGCGCGGGCAAGGAGCTGTGGATGACCGAGGTGTACTACCCCAACAGCACCGACTCGGCCGACCTGTGGCCGCAGGCGCTCGACGTGGGCGAGCACGTCCACCACGCGATGGTGGACGCCGAGTTCCAGGCGTACGTCTGGTGGTACATCAGGCGCAGCTACGGGCCGATGCGGGAGGACGGGCAGCTCAGCAAGCGCGGCGCCTGCATGGCGCAGTTCGCCAGGTTCGTCCGCCCCGGTTACGTGCGGATCGACGCGACGGCCAACCCGGTGTCGAACGTCTACGTCTCGGCGTACCAGGGCGGTGACGGCACGGTCGCCGTCGTGGCGGTCAACAAGGCGGCCTCCGCGGTGAGCCAGCAGTTCACGCTGGCGAGCGGCACCGCCTCCAGCGTCTCGTCCTGGGTGACGGACGCGAGCAGGAACGTCGCCGCGCAGGGCACGGCCGCCGTCTCGAACGGCTCGTTCACGGCTACCCTGCCCGCCCGCAGCGTGACGACGTTCGTGACGGGCGTGACGCAGACGCCCGGCGGCGGGATCGACACCACCGCCTGGTACGTGCTGGTCAACCGCAACAGCGGCAAGGCCCTGGACGTCTACAACCTGTCCACCGCCGACGGCGCGCGCATCACCCAGTGGACCCGCAACAACGGCGACCAGCAGCAGTGGCAGTTCGTCGACGCGGGCGGCGGCTACTACCGCATCAAGTCCCGGCTGTCCGGCAAGGTGCTGGACGTCTCCGGCTTCTCCACCGCCAACGGCGGCGCCGTCGTCCAGTGGACCGACCTGAACGGCACCAACCAGCAGTGGCGGCCGGCCGAGTCCGGCGGTTACGTCCGCCTGATCAACCGCAACAGCGGCAAGGCCCTGGAGGTGCAGGGCGCCTCCACCGCCGACGGCGCCAACATCGTCCAGTACGACGACTGGGGCGGCGCCAACCAGCAATGGCAGCTCGTCCGGGTCGGCTGACCACCATCCCCCGAGGGAAGCGACATGTCTGACTTATCGCGAAGGCAAGTGCTGCGGTTCGGCGCGGCCGGAGCCGGTGCCGCCATGCTGCCGATGTGGCCGGCCACCGCCCACGCGGCCGCCTCCCCGGCGGGTGACCTGGCCCTGTGGTACGACGAGGGCGCCGGCACCGACTGGCTGCGCGCCCTGCCGATCGGCAACGGCCGCCTGGGCGCCATGGTGTTCGGCAACGTCGACGTCGAGCGGCTGCAGCTCAACGAGGACACCGTGTGGGCGGGCGGCCCGTACGACCAGAGCAACACCAAGGGCGCGGCGGCGCTGGGCCAGATCCGGCAGCTCGTCTTCCAGAACCAGTGGAGCCAGGCCCAGAGCCTGATCGACCAGAACATGCTCGGCAGCCCGGCGGGCCAGCTCGCCTACCAGACCGTCGGCAACCTGCGGCTCACCCTCGGCGGCACCTCCGGCGTCAGCGAGTACACCCGCCACCTCGACCTGACCACCGCCACGGCGGGCGTGTCGTACCTGCAGAACGGCGTGCGCTACCGCCGAGAGACGATCGCCAGCGCGCCGGACCAGGTGATCGCGCTGCGCCTGACCGCCGACCGGCCCGGCTCGATCACGTTCTCGGCGACGTTCGACAGCCCGCAGCGCACCACCCGCTCCAGCCCGGACGCGGCCACGGTCGCGCTCGACGGCGTCTCGGGCGACATGGAGGGCGTGGCCGGGCGGGTCCGGTTCCTGGCGCTGGCCAGGGCCGTCGCCACGGGCGGCACCGTCACCAGCTCCGGCGGCACGCTGCAGGTCAGGTCCGCCGACAGCGTGACCGTGCTGATCTCCATCGGCACCAGCTACGTCGACTTCCGCGACGTGAGCGGCGACTACCAGGGCATCGCCCGCCGCCACCTCGACGCGGCCGCCGGCCGCTCCTACGACGACCTGCGTGCCCGGCACGTCGCCGACTACCAGCGGCTCTTCGGCCGTACGACGCTCGACCTCGGGCGTACCGCGGCGGCCGACCAGACGACGGACGTGCGCATCTCCCGGCACGCCACCACCGACGACCCGCAGTTCTCGGCGCTGCTCTTCCAGTACGGCCGCTACCTGCTGATCAGCTCCTCCCGCCCGGGCACCCAGCCGGCCAACCTCCAGGGCATCTGGAACGACTCGCTGACCCCGGCGTGGGACTCGAAGTACACGATCAACGCGAACCTGCCGATGAACTACTGGCCGGCCGACACGACGAACCTGCCGGAGTGCTTCGAGCCGGTGTTCAAGATGATCAACGAGCTGGCGATCACCGGCGCCCGCACGGCCCGCGTGCAGTACAACGCGGGCGGCTGGGTGACCCACCACAACACCGACGCCTGGCGCGCGACATCCGTCGTGGACGGCGCCCTGTGGGGCATGTGGCAGACCGGCGGCGCGTGGTTGGCCAGCCTCATCTGGGAGCACTACACCTTCACCGGCGACCTGGACTTCCTGCGGCAGAACTACCCGGCGCTGAAGGGCGCCGCCCAGTTCTTCCTCGACACCCTCGTGGAGGAGCCGACCCTGCGCTACCTGGTCACCAACCCGTCGAACTCGCCGGAGCTGGCCCACCACTCCGGCGTCAGCGTCTGCGCCGGCCCCACGATGGACAACCAGATCCTGCGCGACCTGTTCAACGGCTGCGCCCAGGCGGGGCAGGCGCTCGGCGTCGACGCCGACTTCCGCGCGCGCGTCCTGGCCGCCCGCGACCGGCTCGCGCCGATGAAGACCGGCTCGCGCGGCAACATCCAGGAATGGCTGTACGACTGGGTCGAGACCGAGCCCAACCACCGGCACATCTCGCACCTGTACGGCCTGCACCCCAGCAACCAGATCACCAAACGCGGCACCCCGGCCCTGCACGCCGCCGCCCGCCGCACCCTGGAGCTGCGCGGCGACGACGGGACCGGCTGGTCGCTGGCCTGGAAGGTCAACTACTGGGCGCGCATGGAGGAGGGCACACGCGCGCACACGCTGCTGCGCCTGCTGGTGACCCCGGACCGGCTGGCGCCCAACATGTTCGACCTGCACCCGCCGTTCCAGATCGACGGCAACTTCGGCGCCACCTCCGGCATCGCCGAGATGCTGCTGCAGAGCCACAACGGCGAGCTGCACGTCCTGCCGGCCCTGCCGCCCGCCTGGCCGAACGGCAAGGTGCAGGGCCTGCGCGGACGCGGCGGCTACACCGTGGACGCCACCTGGAGCTCCGGCGCGGCCACCGAGATCCGCGTCACCTTCGACCGGGGCGGCACCGTCTACGTGCGCGGCCGCATGTTCACCGGCAGCCACCAGGTGACCGACGCCGCGACCGGCGAGGCCGTCACCGTCACCAGGCCGGAGTCCGACGTCATCGGGCTGACCGGGCAGGCCGGGCACACGTACCGGATGACCGCCTCCGGGCCGCCGGCCGCCTACGTGCGGATCGCGAACGTCACCACCGGCCTGGTGCTGGACAGCGGCGGCAACGTCGCCTCCGGCTCGGTGCTCAAGCAGTGGAGCTGGGACGGCAGCACCAACCTGCAGTGGCAGCTCGTGGACCTGGGCAGCGGCTGGTACCGCATCGTCAACCGCACCAACGGCATGGTCATCGACAGCTGGGGCAGCACCGCCAACGGCGCCAGCGCCCGGCAGGCGGCCTGGAGCGGCGGCAACAACCAGCAGTGGCGGCTCAACAGCACCGGCAACGGCCGCTACCAGATCATCAACCGGGGCACCGGCACCGCCCTGGACGGCATGGGCAACAGCACCGCCGGCTCGACGGTGGCCCTGTGGGCGCCGAACTCCAGCACCAACAACCAGTGGACCGTCACCGGTGTCTGAGCCGTCGGGGGCTGATCGTCAGGGCTGAAGACGTGGCCCGGGTCGATGGCCCGGCTGCAGATCAGGTCGATCAGCTCCGGCAGGTACGCACGGACCGGGGCGGGGTCGCCGTGCAGGTGCACCAGGGACATGAACAGGCCGAGCAGGTGCACCAGGGACATGAACAGGCCGAGCAGGTGCACCAGGGACATGGACAGCTCGTCACCCGGCAGCTCCTTGATCCGTGCCACGCCCTGGTCGCCGCGCTCGGTGACGAGGTCGGTGGCGCCGAACCGGCGGGCCAGCGCCTGCCGGGGCGCGTGCCGGCTCATCGCGATGGTCCGCTCGGCACCCAGCCGCTTGGCGGCCAGCACGCCGCACAACCCGACCGCGCCGCTCCCTCGGGCTCGTCCACGCCCCGGAGGGCCACAGGTCGGAGCCGCAGATGCAGGTCGCCGACAGGCGGATGATCGCGTCGGTGGGCTCGATGATCTCCGGGTCGGGGCGGTCCTCGACGCGGACGTCTCCCGGGGCGTACGGAACTGCTCCACGCATGCGCCTCTCCTGCCTCGCTGTCCTGCTTTCCCGGAACGGGGCCGACGGCCCGTCCCGGGGGAGAGGATGACGCTTCGCGCAGCGGTGCTCTGCCGTGCTGCCGCTACTCCCCGCCGACCCGCGCGCTCAGCGCCGCGAGCGTGCCGGAGAGCTGGGGGTCCGCCTGGCCCGCCGCCTCCAGCGCGGCGCTCAGGGTCTCCTCGTACGTGCGGCTCGCCTCCGCGTGCCTGGCCCGGCCCGCCTCGGTGATGACGGTGTAGACGCCCCGCTTGTCGTCGGGGCACAGGTCGCGGTAGGCGAAGCCGGCCGCGTTCAGCCGGGCGACCAGGCGGGTCACCGAGCTCTGGTTGAGCCCGACCTTGTCGGCCAGCTCCTGCATGCGCAGCTCGCTGGTGGGGGAGGCGGCGAGGTGGCCGAGCGCCCGGTACTCCGACAGGCCGATGCCGTGGTGGCGCTGCAGGGCGGTGGCGAGCCTGCTCTCCACCCTGGCGTGCAGGAGCAGCACGCGGTGCCAGGTCGCGGCGACGTCCGGGACGGGCGGCGCGGCGGGGGCTTCGGAGGCCATGGGGATCTCCTCGTTCCAGGATCTTGAAGACCGGCTTGACAGAAGAATACATGTACATACATCATTCTGCCCATCGGGCATTTACTTGCAGATACATACAAATAGGAGTCATGTGATGGCCTGGATCTACCTGCTCGTCGCCGCCGTCTTCGAGGTCGTCTTCGCCCTGGCCACCAACGCCACCGAAGGCTTCACGCAGCTCTGGCCGTCCCTGCTCACGGCGGGCGCGGCGGCCGGCGGCATCTTCTTCCTCAGCCTCGCCCTGCGCACGCTGGACGTCGGCGTCGGCTACACCGTGTGGACGGGCATCGGCTCCGTCGGCACCGTCGTGCTCGGCGCCGTCATCTTCGGCGAGCAGATCACGATCTGGAAGGCCCTGGCGTTCGTGCTGATCATCGGCGGCGTGCTCGGGCTCAAGCTCTCCGACCGCCTGTCCGCGAGCAAGCCGTCCGCCGCCTGACCCGCTCCCATAGAAAGGTTTCCGTACCATGGCCTGGATCTACCTGTCCATCGCGATCGTCTTCGAGATCTGCTTCGCCCTCGGCACCAACGCCACCCGCGGCTTCACCCGCCTGTGGCCGTCGGTCTTCACGCTGCTGGCGGCGGCCGGCGGCATCTTCACCCTCAGCCTTGCGCTGCGCACCCTCGACGTCGGCGTGGGCTACACCATCTGGACCGGCGTCGGCTCCATCGGCACGGTCGTGCTCGGCGCCCTCATCTACAAGGAGCGGATCACCCCGGCCAAGCTCGGCTCGTTCGCCGCGATCATCGGCGGCGTCCTCCTGCTCAAGATCGCGGCGGGCGTCTGATCCCGTCCGGGACGGCATGGTTCGATGGTTGTCGTACGATGGGGACCATGGTCACAGCGCGACGAGCCGGGCAGGACCGGGTGCCGCCGCACCCCGACCCCGCCGAGATCAGCCTGCAGCAGGTCCTCGAAGCCCTGGTCGACCCGGTGCGCCGGCAGATCGTCCGCGAGCTGCACGCCGCCGGCGAGGACCTGCGGTGCGGCGTCATCGACCTGCCGGTCAGCAAGTCCACCGCCACCCACCACTTCAACGTGCTGCGCGAGGCCGGCCTGATCCGGCAGTACTACGTCGGCACCTCGCGCATGAACGCGCTGCGCCGCGACGAGGTCGAGCGGGCCTTCCCCGGGCTGCTGGCCCTCGTCGCGGCCGACACCCCCTCGGGTGCGCTGCTCTCAGGCGTCGGTCGAAGTGTTTAGGGCGCTGCCCGCCAGCCACTCCTGCCACGACTTGGCCCAGGGCGTCGGCCCGTTGCCGAACCGCAGCCGCCGCGAGGTGCCCGTCACCTCGATGATGTCGCCCCGCTGCGTGAAGCCGTAGAACCAGCGGGCGTTGCTCGTGCTCGCGTTCACGCAGCCGTGGCTGACGTTGCGGCGGCCCTGCGCGCCGGTCGACCAGGGGGCGGCGTGGAAGAACATGCCGCTGTACGTCATCCGCACGTTCCACTTCGTGTGGTGGAAGTACTCGCCCGGGATGCCGATCGTGGCGGAGTCCATCAGGAAGTCCTCCGCCTTCTCCTGGGCGATCATGGTGCCGGACCAGCTCTCGTAGCCCGGCTTGCCCAGGCTGACCGGGATCCTCCGGACGACCTCGCCGTTCTTGCGGACGATCGCCCGGTGCGTCTTGTTCCGGATCGTGGTGATGTGCTCGGGGCCGACGGTGAAGGACAACGTGCGGTCCTTGGTCCCCCAGAAGCCGCCGCCGATCCGCAGACCCGCCAGGTGGGCGACCACCGTGACCCGCTCGCCGCTCGGCCAGTACTCGCGCGGCCTGAACTGCACCTCCCGGTCGCTCACCCAGCTCCACGCACCCTCGACCGGCTGCGACATCCGCACCTCCAGCGACCGCTCCACCGCCGCCCGGTCCTCGCGTGCGGTCACCGGCTTCGACAGCAGGACCTGGATCGGCATCCCCACGCCGACCCTCTCGCCGTCCAGCGGCGACATGCCGATCTCCAGCACCTTCCTCGGCTTCAGCGTGGTGAACGCGGACCTTTCCGTGACCATCTGCCTGCCGTCGGCGCCGGTGGCCTGCGCCCGCACCGTGTACGTCGTGGCCGGCCGCAACGGCCAGCGCGGCCGCCACGTGCCATCGGCCGCCAGGACCCCGCTGACTTCGCGCCCCTTGGCGTCGGCGACCGACAGCGCGGTGACCTTGCCGCCGGTGACCCGGACGCCGATCCCCGTGTCCGGCGGGACCTTCTTCGCGCCGTCCACCGGCGTGATCGTCAGGCCGGGCGGCGGGAGCGGCCGGGACTCCTGAGGCGGCGCGCCGGTGCCGCCGCCCGAGGCGCAGCCGGCGGTCACGAGCAGCACCGCCGTGGACGTGCTGACGAGGATGGTGCTGCCGTTCCGCATCGCCGATGCCCCCAACTTCTCCCGACACATGGGCCTATTTCGGACTAGGTGATCCCTCTTCGGGACGAGAAGTGTTATGCCCGTCACTCTGTGTAATCATGCGGTAGCGTCATTCGTCTTTCGCGGACGTTCAAGAGCCCTGCGGAAACCCGCCACGCCCACCCGTACGTCACCCCGCTTGACACCACCGTGATCGATCCTTAACCTCTCGGGGGCAAGGCGGCCTGAATCGTTTTTATCCCGGTTATGTACATCCCGTGACGAGGTGCGCTTCGAGAGTTCGATGTCCGGCCCATGAAGTACGGGGTCGCGGCGACGCTGCGTGACTCTCCTCGGCCCTTCGACGGCCCGCCGTGCCTCGAACCTCTCTGAAACGTTCAAAGAAAGGCCGCGAGACGTCCCTCGACGCAACGGAGGAACTCATGACCACCACTCCCGCGTTACGCACCCCCGAAAAGGGCCGCAGGCTCGCCCGGATCGGCGCGGTCCTCGCCGTCCTCGCGGGCGGCCTCGCACTCGGCTCGCCCCCCGCCTCCGCCGCGGCCTGCGGCGACGGCACCTTCCAGGCGCAGGTGACGGTCAGCGGCAGCACCTGGACCGCCCGCAACAGCGCCGGCGCCGCCGTCTACACCGGCACCGACTTCCGGGCGGCCGTCCAGGCGGGCATCGGCAGCCTCACCGCCGGGCGCACCTCCATCCAGCGGATCGTCGTGCGCGGCAACGGCTCGATGAGCGCCGGCAGCCGGATCTCGCTGCCCAGTCACACGTCCCTGTCGGTCTGCGGCACGATCAACGTCACCGGCTCCGGCAGCGGCGACTACGCGCCGGTCTACTCCCGGGGCACCACGAACATCGAGGTCCCGTACCTCAACGTCACCGGCACCCCCGTCTACGGCATCTTCCTGCGCAACGTCACCAACGTCTGGCTCGGCCAGATCGACATGCGGCTCGGCGCGGGCCTCGGTGTCCGCATCGACAACCGCGGCGACACCAGCCAGTGGACCCGCAACGTCCGGGTCGACAACGTGTACGTGCAAGGTGCCGGCTCGCACGCCATGGAGACGTACGGCGTGGACGGCCTCACCGTCGGCACCGTGACGGCCCGCAGCGTCGGCGAGTCGGGCCTGCTGCTCAACCAGACCATCAACGCCACGATCGGCACCGTGGACGCCGACAACGCCGGCGCCGGCACCGGCTACGCGGCCTTCCGCATGGCCAACCGCAACGGCCGCATCGGCAGTTCCTACCCGAACAACATCCGCGTCGGCACCGTCAAGGCGCGCGGCGGCGGCCGCGGCGTCTTCTGCGTCTCGGAGAGCGGCGGCGCCACCATCGACCGGGTCGACATCGCCAACACCGGCAACAACTCCGTCCTGGTGGAGAACTGCTACAACGTCGTCATCGCGGGCGTGTCGGGCACGATCAGCGGCGGCGGCGAGGTGCGCATCGCGGCCCGCACGGAGTTCCCGCCGTCGTCGGGCATCCGGTTCCAGAACCTGACGGTCAGCAACACCGGCATCCGGTGGAGCCCGTGCACCGGCAGCAACAACACGATCAGCAACGTGACACGGGTGAACTCCACGCTGACCTGGTGCTGAACCACCCACCCCGCACCCTCGCCGCCTCGGTGGGCGAGCCGCCGTCGGTGGCCGAGTCGCCTTCGCCGAGCCAGTCGCCTGCCACGGGCGCATCGCCTGCGAGTCGCTTTCGGCCAGTCGCCTCCGGCGGATGCGGGGGGCCACTCAGGGCGGCCCGGCCCGTGTGGACCGGGCCGCCGTTATGGCCGGCCGCTCCGGCGACGAGCACCGCGTCACTGGCGGCCAAGCCGCGCTCGACCCGTTCGCGGCGCTGCGCGGCCTCCGCACCGGGCCTGGCACCGAGGCGATCGTCCCGGCGCCACGTCCGTCCTGCTCGCGGACGTCCGCACCGGCCCGTGGCCGTCCGCCGGGTCGGCGGTCCGTGAGATGTCGTGATCGGCGGTGCCGTTCACGCGCTGCCACCGCGCTGCCACCGCGCTGCCGCCGCCCGCCGCGCCGGCGCGCCCGCCGCGGCCCCTGAAGCCGTCGGGGGACCGGGGCCGGTGGTTTATCCGGGTGCGGTGGGTGCGGCGGCCGGGGGAGGATGGCCGCGCCCGGCCCGTGGAGGCCGGTATCCCGGACGAGGAGCGTGTCATGGGCGCCATCGGATCCGCAGGTCCCGAGGTCAGGGTGAGGGCGGGCAGGCTGCGCGGCCGGATGGAGGGCGGCGTGGCCGTGTTCCGCGGCGTGCCGTTCGGGCGGCCGCCGATCGGGGCGCTCCGGCTGGCCGCGCCGGTGCCGGCCGAGCCGTGGGACGGGGTGCGGGAGGCGGTGACGTTCGGGGCGCCGCCGCCGCAGTCGCGGCTGCTCGGCGCGTCCCGCGCGGACGGCGGCGACGGCGACTGGCTGACCGTCAACGTCTGGTCCCCGAGCCTGGGTGCCGCCCGGCTGCCGGTGATGGTGTGGATCCAGGGTGGCGGATACATGTACGGCTGGTCCGGCGACCCGCTCTTCGACGGCCGGGTGCTGGCCGGTGACGGCGTGGTCGTGGTCACGTTCGACTACCGGGTCTCGGCGGAGGGCTTCGGGCACTTCCGTGGGGCGCCGGCCAACCGCGGCCTGCTCGACCAGGTGGCGGCGCTGCGGTGGGTGCGTGACAACATCGCGGCGTTCGGCGGGGACCCGGACCGGGTCACCGTCTTCGGCGAGTCGGCGGGCGCGGGCAGCATCGCGGCGCTGATGACCATGCCCTCGGCCGCGGGGCTGTTCCGCCGGGCGATCGCGTTGAGCGTGCCGGGCCTGTTCTTCTCCGCCGAGGTGGCCGCGGACATCGCCGCCGCCGTGGCCGCCGAGCTGGGCCTGCCTCCGGACGCGGGCGAGCTGGGGAACCTGCCGCCGGAGCGGCTGATCGACGCCGGTGACGCGGTGGCGGACAAGTCGGGCGGCTGCCCGCGGTGGGGCGGAGCCGCGTACGTCCAGACGCCGTTCGCGCCGGTCGTGGACGGCGAGGTGCTGCCCGACGTGCCATGGAGGTCCGTGCCGGACGGGCCCGCGCCCGGGGCCGCGGACGGCGCGTCCGGTGTGGAGTTGATCGTCGGGCACAATCGCGACGAGTACCGCCTCTTCATGCTGATCAAGGGCGACCTCGGCCAGATCACCGCCGAACGCACGGACGCCGCGCTGCGGCAGCTGGCCCCCGACCCGGCCGCCTACCGGGCCGCCTTCCCGGACGCCGGTGAGGAGCGGCTGTTCGAGCTGGTGCACTCGGACTGGTTGTTCCGGATGCCGTCGCTGCGCCTGGCCGAGGCCCATCAGCGGCGCGGCGGCGGCACCCGCCTGTTCGAGCTGACCTGGCCGGCCCCCGGCATGGGCGGTGACGTGCTGGGCGCCTGTCACGGCCTCGGCCTGCCGTTGACGTTCGGGAATCTGACCGAGGGAGTGGCGGCCCTGCTGCTCGGCCAGGAGCCGCCGCCGGCCGCGGCGGAGCTGTCGGCCAGGGTGCGGGCGGCCTGGACCGCTTTCGCGGCGACGGGAGATCCGGGCTGGCCGGCGTACGAGCCGGAAGAGCGCCTCGCCTGGGTCGTCGGCGCCGAGCCGGCCGTGGCGGCGTATCCGGAGGAGACGTCGCGCGCGCTGTGGGCGGGGTACGCCTTCGATCCGCTCCCGCTCGGCCCACGCTGACGTGAAGCCTGTCCGATATATACCTTTTTATGTGCTTTTGGGGGGTTCGATCGGGGTAGGGGGAGGCCGGAACGGGACCACGAGCCCGACACGGGGTCAGGGCCGAAGGGGGAGGGTGCTTCGATGACCTACCATCACACACGGCACGTCAGCGGCTGGGTCGGCTGGATCTGGTTCGCCGGGATGCTCATGATCATCGCCGGCGTCTTCAACATCATCGGGGGCCTGTACGCGGTCATCAACGACGACGTCTACGTCCGCACGCCGCTGCGGCTGCTGTTCTTCGACGTGTCCACCTGGGGATGGCTGCACCTGATCTTCGGCGTGGTGCTCCTCGCCACCGGCCTCGCCGTGAGCGTCGGCCAGACGTGGGCCCGCGTGGTCGCCGCGATCCTGGTCATGCTGAACGCGATGACCCAGCTCACCTGGATCGGCGTGAACCCGTGGTGGTCGCTGGCGGTCATCGCGGTGGACGTGCTGGTGCTCTACGCCCTCATCGTGCACGGCCGCGAGGCCAGGCAACTCGACACCTGAGCCCCCCTTGAAAGGACGCCCTCTGGCCTTCCCGGCCAGGGGGCGTCCGTCGTGCCCCGCCGTAAGTCCCATAAGGCCGGGACCTTCGTCCATAGGCCGCGCCAGGCCCCGTGAGCTGGGATGAGAGACGCGCCGCAGGCAGCGGCGGCCGCCCCCGTGGCTCGCGACAGGTGAGGAAGGCATGACGAACACGACGACCGCCATGACGAACCGCAGACCCGTGCTCATGCTGAGCCTGGCGACCGCCGGCTTCGCGGTGAACTTCTGGGCCTGGGCCCTGCTCAGCCCGCTGGGCCCGCGCTTCAAGGACCTGCTCGGCCTGTCCGCGGGCCAGCAGGCGCTCCTGGTCGCCGTGCCGGTGATCGTCGGCTCGCTCGGCCGCATCCCCGTCGGCGCGCTCACCGACCGCTTCGGCGGCCGGGTGATGTTCCCGCTGATCTCCGCCGCCACCATCGTGCCCGTGCTGTTCATCGGCCTGTTCGGGCAGACGTCGCTGCCGGCGCTCCTCGCCGGCGGATTCTTCCTGGGCATCGGCGGCACCGTCTTCGCCGTCGGCGTGCCGTTCGTCAACGCCTGGTTCCCGCCACACCGGCGCGGCCTGGCGATCGGCGTGTTCGGCGCCGGGATGGGCGGCACCGCGATCGGCGCGCTGACCACGGTGCCCCTGGTCCGTGCCGGCGGCGCCGCCACCCCGTTCCTGCTCACCGCGGCGGCCCTGGCCGGATACGCCGCCGTCGCCTGGCTGGTGCTGCGGGACGCGCCCGGCCGCAGCGTCGCGAGCGAGCCGCTGCTCGCCCGCATGGCCGCCACCGCGAAGCTGACGATCACGTGGCAGGCGTGCGTGCTGTACGCGGTCGCGTTCGGCGGCTACGTGGCCTTCTCCGTCTACCTGCCCGCCTACCTCCAGGCCGGCTACGGCCTGGAGCAGGCCGACGCCGCCAACCGGATGGCCGGGTTCGTCGCGCTCGCCGTCCTGGCCCGGCCGCTCGGCGGCTGGCTGTCCGACCGGTTCGGCCCCGTACGGGTGCTGACCGGCGTGTTCGCGGTGATCGCCGTCATGGCGGGGGTGCAGGCGCTCACGCCCGGCCTGATGCCGGTCGGCACACTCGCCTTCCTGACCATGGCCGCCGCGCTGGGCGCCGGCAGCGGCGCCACCTTCGCGCTGGTCGCGCTGGTCGCCCCCGCCGACAAGGTCGGCTCGGTCACCGGGCTGGTCGGCGCCGCCGGCGGTCTCGGCGGCTTCATGCCGCCCCTGGTGATGGGCTTCCTGTACGGGCGGCTCGGCTCGTACGGGCTGGGCCTGGCCCTGCTGGCCGTCACCGCCGCCCTGACCCTGGCCCTCACGGTCACCGCGGTCCGTGCGCTGGCCGCCCGGCGCCCGGCCGAGCCCGCCGGTGCCCGCTGAGCCGGGACACCCGACGACAAGGAGGTGACCGGGTGGGCGCGGTCGACATCCGCGTGGAGACCGGCAGGCCGCCGCTGCCGCGCTCGCGTGCCTCCTGGCACCTGCGGGCGAACGCGATCGTGATCGCCTGGCTGGCCCTGACCGTGGCGACCGCGCTGGCGGGCGAGGCCCTGCCGGCGCCGCGCTGGCTGCTGATCCACGTGTTCCTCCTCGGCGCGGTCTCCACCGCGATCCTCGTCTGGAGCGAGCACTTCACGGTGGCGCTGCTGCGCGTGCGCACCCCGTCCCGGCGGGCGGGACTGGCCCGCCTCGCCCTGCTCAACGCGGGCACGGCGGCGGTGCTGGCCGGCGTCGCGACGGGGCCGTGGCAGGCGGCGGTGGCGGGCGCGGCGCTGGTCGCCGGGGTGGTGCTGGGGCACGCCGCCGTCCTGGTCCGGCTGGTGCGGCAGGCGCTGCCCGGCCGCTTCGGGCACGTCATCGGCTGGTACGTCAGCGCCGCCGCCGCCCTCGCGACCGGCGGCGTCCTCGGCGGGCTGCTGGCCGCGCACGCCGCGCACGGGGCGGCGCACGAGCGGCTGCAGGCCGCGCACGCCCAGGTGAACCTGCTCGGCTGGGTCGGCCTGACCGTGCTCGGCACGCTGTTCACGCTGTGGCCGACGGTGCTGCGCACCCGCATGGCGGACGGCACGCGGCGGGCGTCCCGCGCGGGGCTGTGGCTGGCCGCGCCCGGGCTCGCGCTCACCGTGGGCGGGCTCCTGGCGGGCTCGCGGTGGACGGCCCTGGCCGGGCTGGTCGCCTACGCCGCCGGGGGACTGGCGGCGTTCGTGCCGCTGGCCGAGGCGCTGCGGCGGCGGCGCCCGCACACCGGCGCCTCGTGGACGCTGGCCGCCGCCGCCGGCTGGTTCGAGGTGGCGCTGGCCGCCGACCTGGTGATCGTCGCCACCCGGACGCCCGACGAGGTCGCCGCCGCGCTGGAGCCGCTGCTGCCGCTGGTGCTGGCCGGGTTCGTCGCCCAGGTGCTGCTCGGGTCGCTGCTGCACCTGCTGCCCGCGGTGCTGGGCGGCGGCCCGGCCCGGTTCAAGGAGAACGCGGCGCTGCTGGAGCGCGGCTGGCCGGTGCGGCTGGCGGCGCTCAACCTCGGCGTGCCGCTGCTCGCGCTGCCCGTGCCGCGGCCGGTGACGGTGCTGGGCTGGGCGCTGGTGCTGGGCGCGGTCCTGACCTTCGTCGCCCTGGCCGTGACCGCGCTGACCCGCGGCCGGGCCCCCGGCCCGGAAGTGACCCGCGGCCGGGCACCGGGCCCGGAAGGCGGCGGCAGGTGGCGGCGGTCCCTGCCCGCGCTCGCCGGGGTGGCCGTGGGCTGCCTGCTGACCGCCGCCGCGGTCGTCGTCGCCTCGACGAGCGAATCATGGCCGGTGACCGCGACCGGCTCCCGGACGGTCGAGGTGACCTTGGCGGGGATGAGCATCCGACCGGCGGTGATCGAGGCGCCCGCCGGCACCGTGCTGACGTTGCGCGTGACGAACGCCGACGCCCAGCGCCACGACCTGCGCCTGGCCACCGGGGAGCGCACCCCGCTGCTGGCCCCCGGCCGGAGCGCCACGCTGACCCTGCCGCCCCTGGCCGGGGTGGTGGACGGCTGGTGCACGGTCGCGGGGCACCGGCCGGCGGGCATGAGCATGCGCATCGTCCCGACCGGAACAGCGGAAGACACCGGCGACACAGCGGAAGGCGCCCGCGGCACGGCGGAAGGCGCCGGCCACGGGGCCCACCCGAAGCTGGACCCGGCCGCGCCCATGTCCCAGGGCTGGCGGCCGTACGACGCGACGCTGCGCCCCGCGCCCGGCGGCACCGAGCACCACGTGGAGCTGCGCGCCACCGACACGGCCGTCCAGGAGGTGGCGCCCGGGGTCAGGCAGCGGGTGTGGACGTTCAACGGCACCGTGCCGGGCCCGGTGCTGCGCGGCAAGGTCGGGGACGTGTTCGTGGTGACGTTCGTCAACGCCGGCTCGATGGGGCATGGCCTCGACTTCCACGCCGGGGCGAACGCGCCGGACGGCGTGATGCGGACGATCCAGCCGGGGGAGCGGCTGACCTACCGCTTCCGGGCGGAGCACGCGGGCGCGTGGCTGTACCACTGCTCGACCATGCCGATGAGCCAGCACCTGGCCAACGGCATGTACGGCGCGGTCGTCATCGACCCGCCCGGCCTGGCGGCGGTGGACCGCGAGTTCCTGCTCGTGCACGGCGAGGTGTACCTGGGCGAGCCGGGCGGCGACGCCCAGGTGGCCAAGATCCGGCAGGGCGCCCCGGACGGCTGGATGTTCAACGGCACCGCCGCCGGCTACGACCACGCCCCGCTCCAGGCCAGGGCGGGGGAGCGGGTGCGCATCTGGGCGGTCGCGGCCGGGCCCGGCTCCGGTGCGGCGCTGCACGTGGTCGGCGCGCCGTTCGACACCGTCTACAAGGAGGGCGCGTACCTGCTGCGGGCGGGCGAGCCGGGCGGGGCGCAGGTGCTCGACCTGGCGCCGGCCCAGGGCGGGTTCGCCGAGCTGGTCTTCCCCGAGGCGGGCACCTATCCCGTGGTGGACCACGCGATGCGCCGGGCGGAGGCGGGCGCGCACGGCCTGTTCCAGGTGAGGTGACAGGGTGGCCGCGCCAGGTCGTCTCGCCAGATCGCCGCTCCACCTCCCCGGCCAGCGACCCTTCGGCGCGCAGCTCGGCGAACAGCCCGCCCTCCTCGGCGGCGGTGTGCGGGAGCAGCCGGGTCAGCAGCTCGTCCAGGAGGGCGGCCGCCTCGCCGTGCCGCCCTTCGCGCAGGGCCCGGCGCAGCGCCCCCGCGCACTCCTGGATGTCCCTGTGCTCCTGGGACAGGTGGCCGATCAGCGGAAAGTCCCGGCAACCGCAGTAATCGCACATGTGTCCACGCCTTCTGGCTCCTGCTCTCACCCTGGCGGCCGGGGCGCGGGGAGTGCATGGCCGAAGGTGCTGCGGTGGCGGGCCGTCCGTCCATTGCCGAGCCGGGCCCCGGCGGCTACTGCCGCCACCGAGGCCCGGCTCTGTCCGTGACCGCCGCTCAGCGGGTCAGCCGGAGGTGGGGGTGTAGGTCCACTTCTGGTTGCCGCCGCCGTGGCAGGTGTAGAGCTGCAGCCCGGTGCCGTTGGCCGTGCCCTGGCCGATGGCGTCGAGGCACAGGTTGGACTGGACGCCCACGATGCTGCCGTCGCTGTTGACGCGCCACTGCTGGTTGGCGCCGCCGTGGCAGGCGTAGATCTGGATCCGGGCGCCGTTGCCGCTGCCGCCGGCGTCCAGGCACTTGCTGCCGTACACCTTCAGCTCACCGGCGGAGGTCTGCGACCACTGCTGGTTGCTGCCGTTGTTGCAGTCCCAGAGCTGCACCTGCTGGCCGTCGCTGGTGCTGTTGTTCGGGACGTCCACGCAGCGGCCGGAGGCGGTGCCCTTGATCTGCCCGGCGTTCCCGCCCGGCGTCGGCGTCGTGGTGGTGCCGCCGTTGAGCGCGTTCAGCACGGCGTCGTAGGCCGGCTTCTTGTTGCTGCCGCTGAACAGCAGCGGGGTGTCGCCGGAGCGCCAGGAGTCCTGGTCGCGCACGCCCCACACGGTGATGCCGTTGCAGCGGGGCACGGCCAGGCAGTCGTTGACGACCGCGGCGTAGGTGGAGGGCGAGGCGCCCTGGATGTCCAGCTCGGTGATCTGCACGTCCACGCCGAGGGCGGCGAAGCTCTGCAGGGTGGTGCGGAAGTTGCTGTTGTACGGGCTGCCGCTGTTGAAGTGGGACTGGAAGCCGACGCAGTCGATCGGCACGCCCCGCGACTTGAAGTCCCTGACCATGTTGTAGACGCCCTGCGTCTTGGCCCAGGTCCAGTTCTCGATGTTGTAGTCGTTGTAGCAGAGCTTGGCGGCGGGGTCGGCGTTGCGCGCGGTGCGGAAGGCGACCTCGATCCAGTCGTTGCCGGTGCGCTGGAGGTTGGAGTCGCGCCGGCCGCCGGAGTTGCCGTCGGCGAACGCCTCGTTGACCACGTCCCAGGCGTAGATCTTGCCCTTGTAGTGGTTCATGACGCCGTTGATGTGGTCGATCATCGCCTGGCGCAGCGAGCTGCCCGACAGCGACTGCATCCAGCCGGGCTGCTGGGCGTGCCAGGCCAGGGTGTGGCCGCGCACGCGCTTGCCGTTCTGCACGGCCCAGTTGTAGACGCGGTCGCCGCTGCTGAAGTTGAACTGCCCCCGGTTGGGCTCGGTGGCGTCGATCTTCATCTCGTTCTCGGCGGTCACCATGTTGAACTCGCGGCTGGCGATCGTCGTGTAGGCCGAGTCGCCGAGCCTGCCGGCGGCGATGGCGGTGCCGAAGTAGCGGCCGCTCTGCTCGGCGGCGGCGCCGAGCGTGCTGGCGGCGGCGTCGGCGGGGATCGCCGTCGCGAACGCGGTGATCAGGCCGAGTGCGCCGAGCGCGCTGGCGATGATCGCGCGGCGGCGGGCGCCGCGCGGGCGGGGGGCGGTGGATGGGGACATGGCGTTCACGCTCATGCCTGAGCCTCCATAAACGAATCCTGGGGGGAGGAGCGTGCCGGCCGGCCGCACCCGCGCTCATGGGGAGCGCGACATGTCATGGGGGAGATCGTCTCGGGCACTCAGTTTGGGAAGCGTCCCGAAAATTGTCAAGGAAAAGCTGAAAAGTTTCGGGATCACCTCCTTGCGGGTAGGCGGATTGGCCTCGTTGTATAGGGAAGCGCGGGTCCTGAAACTTTCGAATCGGCGGGTCGGGATGATTTCGGCGTGAAAGTTTCATGCCGATCATTCGCCTCCGGAACCGAAAATACGAGGTGAGCGTGGCGGCCGCGACCCCCGCCACCCGACCGCCGCCCTGACTGGTCTTGACAGTACCTTTCCGCCTCGGATTTGCTCCCTCCGCCACCGGCCCCCACCGGCCCGAAGATCAGCAGTCCGATCGGCGCTCCAGATTGTTAGCGCTAACAGCGGGAGGCGGAACGATGAGAGAGGCGCACGACATGCAAGCGCGCAGGAGAGGGTACGCGGGCTTCGCCGGCGCCCTGGCGGCACTGGTCGCGGTCGCGGCTACCGTGCTGGCCATGTTTCTCGCGGGCGCGCCCCGCGCGTCGGCCGCGGCCCTGACCGAGGTGACGGGCTTCGGCAACAACCCCGGCGGCCTGCGGATGTACATCTACGTGCCCGACCGGGTGGCGGCCAGGCCGGGCGTGCTGGTCGCGATGCACGGCTGCAACGGCTGGGCCCCCGGCTTCCACCAGGGCACCGAGTTCGCCTCCCTGGCCGACCGGTACGGCTTCGTCGTCATCTACCCGCAGGCGAACAAGAGCGCCAACGGCATGTCGAACTGCTTCGACGTGTGGTCGAACGAGGCCCTGCGCCACGCCGGCGGCAGCGACCCCGTGTCGATCGTGTCCATGGTGAGCTACGCCCTGCAGCGCTACAACGGCGACCCCGAGCGGGTGTTCGCCACCGGCTTCTCCTCCGGCGCCATGGAGACGCTCAACCTGCTGGCCACCTACCCCGACGTGTTCAAGGCGGGCGCGCCGTTCGCCGGCGTCCCCTACGGCTGCCTCGGGCCGGCCGGCTGCGGCGACAAGACGCCGCAGCAGTGGGGCGACCTGGTCAGGAACGCCTACCCGGGCTACACCGGGCCCCGGCCGCGCGTGATGGCCTGGCACGGCACCGCCGACAACGTCCTGGCGTACTCCATGCTGCAGGAGGAGGTCGACCAGTGGACGAACGTGCACGGGCTGAGCCAGACGCCCACCTCGACCGACAGCCCGCAGTCCGGCTGGACCAGGCGGGTGTTCGGGTCCGGGCAGGTGGAGTCGTACACGATCAGCGGCGCCGGCCACAACCTGCCGCACACCGGGATGGCCGCGTACGCGATCCGCTTCTTCGGCCTGGACGACGGCGGCTCGTCCACCCCGACGCCCGGCGACGGGGCCGCGCCCATCAAGGGCGTCGGCTCGGGCCGCTGCGTGGACGTCCCGAACAACGGCACCGCTGACGGCACGCAGGTGCAGCTGTGGGACTGCAACGGCCAGGCCAACCAGCAGTGGACGCGGACCTCCGCCGACGAGCTGAAGGTCTACGGCAGCAAGTGCCTGGACGCCGCCGGCACCGGCAACGGCGCCCGCATCCAGATCTACGCCTGCCACGGCGGCGCCAACCAGAAGTGGCGCGTCAACACGGACGGCACGATCACCGGCGTGCAGTCGGGGCTGTGCCTGGACGCGGTCGGCCAGGGCACCGCCAACGGCACCCGGCTGCAGCTCTACACCTGCCACGGCGGCGCGAACCAGAAGTGGAGCAGGGCCTGATGAACAGAATGGCATCCGCACTCCGGCGCGCCGGGCTCGTGATCGTGGCGCTGCTCTGCACCGCGACCGTGATCACCGGCCCGGCCAGGGCCGACAACCCGATCGTCCAGACCATCTACACCGCCGACCCGGCCCCGCTGGTGCACAACGGCCGCGTCTACCTCTACACCGGGCACGACGAGGACGGCTCGACCTACTTCACGATGAAGGAGTGGCGGGTCTGGTCGTCGGCGGACATGGTGAACTGGACCGACCACGGCTCCCCGATGAGCGTGTCCACCTTCGCCTGGGCGAGCGCGGACGCGTGGGCCGGCCAGACGATCGAGCGCAACGGCAAGTTCTACTGGTACGTGCCGGTCAAGGACCGGGCCAGCGGCCAGATGGCCATCGGCGTCGGCGTCTCCACCAGCCCCACCGGGC
This sequence comes from Nonomuraea composti, assembly GCF_012034275.1. Classification (NCBI taxonomy): domain Bacteria; kingdom Bacillati; phylum Actinomycetota; class Actinomycetes; order Streptosporangiales; family Streptosporangiaceae; genus Nonomuraea; species Nonomuraea composti. Next base: position 84,423 of record NZ_JAATEP010000045.1, read on the forward strand.
CCTTCACCGACGCCATCGGCCGCCCGCTGGTCAGGAACGGCGAGATCGACCCCACGGTGTTCATCGACGACAACGGCCAGGCGTACCTGTACTGGGGCAACCCGAACCTGTGGTACGTCCGGCTGAACGCCGACATGATCTCGTACTCGGGCAGCCCCACGCAGATCCCGCTGACCACGGCCGGGTTCGGCACCCGCACCGGCAACGCGAGCCGGCCCACCCTGTACGAGGAGGGGCCCTGGATCTTCAAGCGCAACGGCCTCTACTACAACGTCTTCGCCGCCCGCTGCTGCTCGGAGTTCATCGCCTACTCGACGGCGCCCGGCCCCACCGGCCCCTGGACGTACCGGGGGACGGTCATGCCGACGCAGGGCGGCAGCTTCACCAACCACGCCGGCATCGTCGACTTCAACGGCGGGTCGTACTTCTTCTACCACAACGGCGCGCTGCCGGGCGGCGGCGGTTACACCCGCTCGGTGGCGGTGGAGAAGTTCACCTACAACGCCGACGGCACCATCCCGACGATCACGATGACCACGGCCGGGGCGCCGCAGGTGGGGACGCTGAACCCGTACGTGCGCCAGGAGGCCGAGACGATCGCCTGGGAGAGCGGCGTGGAGACCGAGCGCGCCAGCGAGGGCGGCATGAACGTCGGCTGGATCGAGAACGGCGACTACATCAAGGTCAAGGGCGTCGCCTTCGGCTCCGGCGCGACCTCCTTCACCGCCCGCGTGGCCTCGGCGAGCTCCGGCGGCCGGATCGAGCTGCGCCTCGACGGCGCCAACGGCCAGCTCGTGGGGACGTGCACCGTGCCCGGCACCGGCGGCTGGCAGACGTGGACGACCGTCACCTGCCCGGTGAGTGGCGCGACGGGCACGCACGACCTGTACTTCAGGTACGCCGGCGGCAGCGGCTACCTGTTCAACGTGAACTGGTGGCAGTTCAACGGCGGCTGACCGGCGGGACAGGAGGAACCGGATGCGCAAGATCATGAGAGGGCTCCTGGCGGCGTTACTGGCGGCCGGCGCCCTGGTCGCCGCCGGCGGCGGCACGACGCCGGCCGCGGCCCTGGACAACGGGCTCGCCCGCACCCCGCAGATGGGGTGGAACGACTGGAACACCTTCTTCTGCAACGTCAACGAGAGCCTGATCCGGCAGACCGCGGACATCATGGTCTCCAGCGGCATGGCGGCGGCGGGCTACACCTACGTCAACATCGACGACTGCTGGTCGACCAAGAGCCGCAACGCCGCCGGCGATCTGGTGGCGGACCCGCAGAAGTTCCCCAGCGGCATGAAGGCGCTGGCCGACTACGTGCACTCCAAGGGGCTGAAGCTCGGCATCTACTCCTCGGCGGGCACGACCACGTGCGCGGGCTACCCCGCCAGCCTGGGGTACGAACAGCGCGACGCCGCGCTGTGGGCGTCGTGGGGCATCGACTACCTGAAGTACGACAACTGCGGCGACCACCAGGGCAAGAGCGGGCAGCAGCGCTACACCGCCATGCGGGACGCGCTGGCCGCCACCGGCCGGCCGATCCTGTTCAGCCTGTGCAACTGGGGCCAGGAGAGCGTGTGGACGTGGGGGATGCCGGTCGGCAACTCCTGGCGCACCACGGGCGACATCGCCGCCAACTGGAACTCCATCATGGGCATCCTCGACCAGCAGGTGGGGCTGGAGGCGTACTCGGGGCCGGGCGGCTGGAACGACCCGGACATGCTGGAGGTGGGCGTCGGCTCGCTGACGGCGACCGAGGGGCGCGCGCACTTCAGCCTGTGGTCGCTGCTGAACGCCCCGCTCATCGCGGGCAACGACATCCGGTCGATGAGCGCCGAGACCCGTACCATCCTGACGAACACCGAGGTCATCGCGGTCAACCAGGACTGGGGCGGCCGGCAGGGCCACAAGATCAGCGACAACGGGAACCTGGAGGTGTGGCGCAAGCCGATGTCGAACGGCTCGGTCGCGGTCGTCCTGCTCAACCGGGGCACCTCGACCTCGACGATCTCCACCACCGCCGCCGCCCTGGGCCTGGGCTCGGTCGCCTCCTACACGGTGCGTGACCTGTGGGCGCACACGACCTCGACCTCGACGGGGACGATCAGCGCGTCCGTGCCGGGGCACGGGGCGGCCATGTTCCTCGTCACCGGCGGCGGCATCACGCCCACGCCGACCGGCACGATCAAGGGCGTCGGCTCGGGCCGCTGCCTGGACGTCACCGGCGCCGCCGCGACGAACGGCGCGCAGGCGCAGATCTGGGACTGCAACGGCCAGCCGAACCAGCAGTGGACGCCCACCGCGAGCGGCGAGCTGCGCGTCTTCGGCACCAAGTGCCTGGACGTCTACAACCGCGGCACCGCCGACGGCACCAACGTGATCATCTGGGACTGCAACGGGCAGACCAACCAGCAGTGGCGGCTCAACAGCGACGGCACGATCACGGCCGTGGGCGCGAACAAGTGCCTGGACGTGCCCAACAACGCCACCGCCAACGGCACCAAGCTGGTCATCTGGTCCTGCAACGGCGGCGCCAACCAGCGCTGGACCCGCACCTGAAGTCCCGCGCCGGAGGCGGCGGGGTCCACCGCCTCCGGCGCGACCACCCGGGCTACGCGCCCGACTGGCGCAGGGACATGACCGCCCACGGGGCGAGCTCGACGTCGAGGTGCAGGACCCCGTCGGCGGGCACGGTCAGCGCGTACCTGAGCAGCGAATCGGCGACCCCTCTCAGGTACGCGCCCTGCTCCCTGGACAGGTTCAGCGGCGACCCGAGCCGGTACCAGGCTTCGGCGGCGTTCCCGTGCTGCCAGTCCACGACCTCCACCAGGAACGTGGTGCCGGGCTCCAGCCCGCCGATCGAGTGTCGGATCCGCCGGCTCGGCCCCACCCCGGCCAGCGAGCGGGCCGCCGCGTACGAGGTCGCCGACCCCACCCCCTTGCCGCCCATCTCCTCGGGATAGTTGAAGAACACCGCCGAGACGGCCGACGTGCGGCTGTCGCGCGTCACCACCCCGTGCGGCGTCGTCAGCAGCGCCCGGTCCCCGAGCCGGGCCAGCATCGCGAACGCGTGGAACGTCGGCTTGTGCACCCCGTCCTCGTTGACCAGGCCGAACCCGCCGTGGAACGGCCCGATGCCCGCGCCGCCCTCCTCGAACACGTCGGTGAAGGTCCAGTAGGCGATCGAGTCGGCCAGCGTCGCGCACTGCAGGTAGGACCGCGTGATGGCGGCCGCCGCGAACGGCGTGTCGTGGATGAAGTCGCGGGCGGACGGCGACGTCGACCACTCGGTGATGTGGATCTCCGCGTCGGGGTAGGCGCTGCCGCGCACCAGCTCGCGCAGCAGGGTCAGGTCGTCGTACGTGGCGTCGGCGTACCGGGTGATCTGCACGGCCTCGCCGCTGGCGCCGTAGGCGAAGTCGGTGGGGTAGGTGTGGGTGGAGATGAAGTCGACCGGCAGCTCGCGCTCGGCGCACCAGGCGATGAAGTCCTCGATCCAGACCGGCCGCCAGTCGAGCGCGTCCACGTCCTCGGCGGCGGCGGTGGCGAACGCGGCGGAGCGGTCCTCCACCTCGCCCTTGTAGCGGTCGTCCGGCACGAAGACGCTGGTGGCGGGCCCGCCCACCTTCAGCTCGGGGTCGATGGCCTTGATCGCCCGCACGGTCCGCTCGTACAGCTCGAAGTACTCGGTCTTGGTGCCGGTCCAGAAGTGCGGGACCAGGTTCGGCTCGTTCCACACCTCGAAGCGCCACTGCCGCACCTCGTCCAGGCCGTAGCGGCCGATCCAGTGCTCGACCGACCGGGTGACCAGCTCGACCCAGCGCTCCATGTCGTTGGGCGGGCTGCAGTGGGCGCCCCACCAGAACACGGTCTCCGTCTGGGTCGCCAGGTCGCGCGGCATGAAGCCCAGCTCGACGAAGGGCCGCACGCCGTGGTCGAGCAGGAAGTCGAACACCTTGTCCACGTAGCTGAAGGTGTGGACGGGGGCGGGCAGCGGGGCGTCGGGGCCGAAGCCGCCGCCGTAGCGGGCCCGGTAGACGAACATGTCGTCGTGGAAGACGCCGTGGAAGCGGAGGTAGCGCACCCCGAGGGCGGCGATCTCGGCGAACTGCCGCTGCCAGTCGGCGCGCAGCGCCTCGTTCGCCCGCCCGGCGCCGACGCACCGGCTCCAGACGTGCGGGAGCGCGCTCTCGTCGCACGGCCTGCCGTCGATCCAGATGTTCATGGTCTCATTTCTGTTGGGGAGAGGGTCAGCCCTTGACGGCGCCCAGCGCCAGGCCCGACTGCCAGTACCGCTGCAGGCTGAGGAACGCGATGATCAGCGGGACGATCGTCAGCAGCGCGGAGGTGATCACCAGGTTCTGGACGAGCGCGCCGTTGCCGGCCGACGAGCCGAGCTTGTTCCACTGGTTGATGCCGACCGTCAGCGGATACCAGTCCGGATCCTTGAGCATGATCAGCGGCAGGAAGTAGTTGTTCCAGATCGACACGAACGAGAACAGCAGCACCGTCACGCCCGCCGGCGCCAGCAGCGGCAGCGCGATCTGCAGGAACGTCCTGAACTCGCCGGCCCCGTCGATCTTGGCCGCCTCCAGCAGCCCCGACGGCACCGCCTCGGCCGTGAACACCCACATCAGGTACAGCCCGAACGGGTTGATGAAGGACGGGATGAGCACCGCCCACGGCGTGTCGGTCATGCCGAGCTGCGCGAACAGCAGGAACTGCGGGATCGCCAGGGCGATGCCGGGCACCGAGATCGACCCCAGCACGACCAGGAGGAACACCCGCTTGCCGGTGAAGTCGAGCTTGGCCAGCGCGTACCCGCCGAGCGCGGCCAGGAACGTCGACACGGTCGCGCCGACGACGACGTAGAGCACGGTGTTGAGCAGCCACCGGGCGAAGATCCCGTCCTGGTAGGTGAACACCTGCGCGATGTTGTCCCACAGCGCGAACTCGCGGCCGGGCCCCAGCCCGAACGTCGAGACGAAGTCGGCCTGCGACTTGGTCGCGTTGATCACCAGCCACACCAGCGGCAGCAGGCAGTACAGGGTGAACAGGGCCGTCATCACCGTGAGCGTGGTGCTCTTCCTCGGGTTGCCCACGGTGTGCAGGCGGCTAGCGGCCGGACGAGGCATTGCGCAACCCCCTGATCTGGACGGCGTAAGCGACGGCGATCGTGATCGCCGCCATGACGAGGGCGAGCGCCGCCGCGTAGCCCTGCTGGGACCCGGTGAACGCCAGGTTGTAGGCGTACAGGTTGGGCGTGTAGAAGGTGGTCACGCCGCTGTTGGCCACCATCGAGGGCAGGATCTGCGGCTCGTTGAACATCTGGAACGTGCCGATGATCGAGAAGATGACCGTGACGACCAGCGAGCCGCGCAGCGCGGGCAGCTTGATCGCCCGCACGACCTGCAGCTCGTTCGCGCCGTCGATCGCGGCCGCCTCGTACAGCTCGCGCGGCACCGCCTTGAGCGCGGCGTAGAAGATGAGCATGTTGAAGCCGGTGAACGCCCACGTCACCATCACTCCGATGGAGATGAGCGTGGTGCCGGGGGAGAACGGGTCGAAATCCGTGCCCAGGGCCTTGTTGAGGCTGCCGAACAGGCCGTACTTGACGCCCAGCAGGAACCCCCACATGAGCGTCGAGACGATCGCCGGCACCGCGTACGGCAGGAAGATCGTCACCCGCAGGAACTTCGTGCCGTGCAGGCGCATGGAGTCGAGCGCCAGCGCCAGCGCCATGGACAGCACCAGCATGATCGGCACCTGGACGAGCGTGAACCGGGCCACGCGCGCCACGCCGTCCCAGAACTGCGGGTCCCGCACCAGCTTGGCGTAGTTGTCGAGCCCGACGAACGTGGTGCCGCCGACCAGCCTGTCCTGGAAGAAGCTGAGGTAGGCGGCGTACAGGATGGGCACGATGAACACGAGGGCGAACAGCGCCGCGAAGGGCGCGATGAACGCCAGCCCCGCCTGCGGCCTGCGCGGCTTGCGCGGGCCGCGGGCAGCGGCGGCGGCGTCGGGCTGACGGGCCTGGGCCACGCTAGCTCACCTCGAAGCCCTGCTCGTTGCCGTACTGGATGCAGCGCTGCCGCCACTGCTCCAGGATCTCGGCCAGCGAGCCCTTGCCGGTGGTGTAGAACGGCGAGGCGAGGTCGCCGTAGATCGAGCGGGCCCACTCGAAGAACGGCGGGTACTGCCAGCCGCTGCCGACGATCTCCGAGGCCTCGGCGAGCACCGCGCCGACCTTCTGGCCGCCGAAGTAGGTGCTCTCCTTGTCGCGGAACGCCTTGTCGTCCAGCACCGACAGGTTCGGCACGAAGGCGCCCGCCTCCACGCGGGACGACAGCCCCTTGCCGTGCGCGAAGTACTCCAGGAACTTGTAGGCCGCCTTCTTGTGCTCGGCCGCCGCCGGGATGCCGAAGGAGCTGCCGCCGTTGGCGGCCCCGACCTTGGTGCCCGGCTCCCACTGCGGCATGAGGGCGACCTTGAAGTCGCCGCTGGCCTTCGGGGCGCGCTCGGGCAGCGTCGAGGTCAGCCAGCCGCCCATCGTCTGGGTGGCGAGGCTGCCGTCGTTGAGCGCCCGGTTCCAGTCGTCGGACCAGCCGGTGATCTTCGTGTTGATCAGGCCCTCGTCGAGCATCTTCTGCCAGAAGGCCACGGCCTTGGTCGTGCCGGCGTCGGTGAAGTCGATGTGCACCTTCGTGCCGTCCACCTTGAATGGGCGGCCCCCGGCCTGCCAGATGAGCGAGAGCAGGAAGAAGATGTCGCCGGTGTCCTGGGCGATGTAGTGGTCGCCGCCGAGCGCGCGGACCTTCTTGGCGGCCTCGTAGTACTCGTCCCACGTGGCCGGCGGCTTGTCGACGCCGGCCTTCTTCAGCGTGGCCTCGTTGTAGAACATCGCCGACGGGCCGTAGTCGGAGGGCAGCGCGTAGACCTTGCCGCCCACGGTCACGTCGCTCCACGCGGCGGGCACGTAGTCCTGCTGGAGCTTGCCGGCGCCGAACTCGCCGAGGTCGGCGAGCTTGCCGGGGATGGCGAAGTACGGCACGGCGAAGTACTCGAACATCACCAGGTCGGGCACGCCGGAGCCGGCCTGGATGGCGTTGTCGAGCGCCTTGTACTCGTCCTGGGAGGAGCCCGCGTTGACGACCTCGACCTTGATGTTCGGGTTGGCGGCCTGGAAGCCGGCCACGGCGCCTTCGACGGTGCCGTCCCAGCTCCAAACCTTGATCTTCACCTGCTCGTTCGCGCTCGGGCCCGTCCCGCCGCCGCCGCTGCCGCCGGAGCAGGCGGTCAGCGCGAGCAGTGGCGCGAGGGCCGCGGAAAGGAGCCTGAGCTTGCGGGAGAGCCGCATCGGCCTCTCCTCTCGTCCTGCTGGTTACGAAAATAATTCGCAACATGTTCGGTGTTGCGCAGACCTTAGGAGCCTGCTCTGCCGCCTGTCAACGGGCGGCGACCCGGCGGGAACGTTCGTGGTAGGTTTCGAAATAATTTCGCAAGCCCTGCTGGAAGGAGCCTGGATGGGACGGCGAGGTCGTTCCGAGCGGCCCACGCTGGCGGACGTCGCCCGGCTGGCCGGCGTCTCGCCGACGACCGCGTCGAAGGTGCTCAACGGTCGCAGCGACGTGGGGGCGAAGACGCGCGATCTGGTGCTCGGCGTCATGGCCGAGATCGGCTACAAGCCGACGGCCGCACGGCACGAGCAGCCCCGCGAGCGCACCCTCGTCACCGTGCTCGACATCGTCGAGTCCCGCTACGCCGGCACCGTGCTCCAGGGCATCCTCGTGGCCGCGACCGCCGCGCAGGCCGAGCTGCTGCTGCGGCTGCCGCCGGGCGAGCCGGTCAGCACCAGCCCGGCGGTGGCGCGCGGCTGGATGGAGGAGCAGCGGGCCTCCGGGGTCGTCGGCCTCATCGCGCTGGCCGTCGCCATGCCCGACGCGATGCTGCTCGCGGCCGAGGAGCTGGAGCTGCCGATCGTGACGATCGACCCCATCGACACGACCGAGTCACGCCTGGTCAGCATCGGCTCCACCAACTGGGCGGGCGGCCGCTCGGCCACCGAGCACGTGATCAGGCTCGGCCACCGCCGCATCGGCTGGATCGGCGGGCCGCTCGGCTCGGCCCCCTCGCTGGAGCGCTTTCACGGCTACCAGGCCGCGCTCGACTCGGCCGGCATCACGCCCGACCGCGCGCTGGTGCGCCACGAGGCCTTCGCCGTCGAGGCGGGGCAGCGGCACGGACGCGACCTGCTCTCGCTGCCCGAGCGGCCGACCGCGATCGTCGCGGGCAACGACGAGATCGCCGTCGGGGTGCTCGCCGCGGCCAAGGAGCTCGGCATCGCCGTGCCCGGCGAGCTGTCGGTCACCGGGTTCGACGACACGCCGCAGACGCAGTGGACCACGCCCCGGCTCACGTCGGTGCGGCAGCCGCTCGTCGGCATGGGCCGGATGGCGGTCGAGACCGTCCTCGGCATGGCCGACGGCGTGCAGCCCGCCTCGCGCCACCTCCAGCTCGCCACGACGCTGAGTGTCCGCGACTCGACCGGGCCGGGACCACACGCTCCGGGCAATGTTTCTACCTGATGAACGGCCTGGTGAAAAGGTCTTGTTTCCGACATCCTGATCGCTTACCTTGGCGCTGCAAACGTAACCGATAACGATTGCAACGTGTGAGGGCGGCATGGCCGAGGGCGGCGCGCCGGTGACGATGAGCGATGTCGCACGCTTGGCGGGCGTGTCCACCGCGACCGTGTCCCGGGTGGTCAACGGGCGCTACGGCGTCAGCGCGAGCACCGTCGCCCACGTGCGCGCGGCGATCGAGCGGCTCGGCTACGAGTCGAGCCTCGTCGCGACGAGCCTGCGGCGCAGCCGCACCAACGTGCTCGGGCTGGTCACCCACAGCTTCCAGTCCTACACGGCCGAGGTGCTCAAAGGGGTGATGGACGCGTTGAGCCAATCGGGCTTCGACCTCATCATCTACGCCAACAGCGACCTGTACGGCACCTACTCCGAGGGCTGGGAGCAGCGGCACCTGGCCCGCCTGGCGGGCACCCTCACCGACGGCTGCATCGTGGTAACCCCCTCGGGCGAGGTGCGCAGCGGCACCCCGGTCGTCGCGATCGATCCCGCCATGGGCTCCACGGTGCCGGCGGTGACGGCCGACAACCTCGCGGGCGCCACCGCCGTGGTCGAGCACCTCCTCGCCCTGGGGCACCGGCGCATCGGCTTCATCGCGGGCCGCTCCAGCCTGGAGGCCGCGTGGTCGCGGGAGGAGGGTTACCGCAGAGCGCTGGCCGCGGCCGGCATCGCGGCCGACCCGGCCCTGATCGCGCGGGGCGACTTCAACGCCGAGTCCGCGGCGCCGCTCGCGCGGGAGCTGCTGGAGCGGCCCGACCGCCCGACGGCGATCTTCGCGGCGAACGACGGGATGGCGCTGAAGACCCTGGAGGTCGCCAGGGAGCTGGGGCTGAGCGTGCCCGGTGACCTGTCGGTGGCCGGGTTCGACAACATCCCGGAGTCCGCGCTCGGCGAGCCGGGGCTGACCACGGTCGACCAGTCGATGTACCGGCTCGGCCACGAGGCGGCCCGGATGCTCAAGTCGCTGGTGTGCGGCGACTGGGAGGGCCCCGGCCGGATCGTGCTCCCGACCCGCCTGGTGACGCGCGGCTCCACCGCGGCAGCACCCTAATCTTGACGCCGCCCGCGGGCGCGCGTCACCTCCCCGATCGATCCCCAACGGAGGTGCGGACACCACAGTCATCACAGCTTTATCGATCAATAACAACTTTATCGATCAAGCAACGTTTGTGCGCAAAAAGATCGGGCCGGCCGGGTGCCATCCGGAGCCGGCCCGCGAAGGGACTTCAAGCATGCCTTCATCCGGAACCTATCACGGCAGCTCACGCGCCCAGGGCGGGCGCCGCCGGCTCCACGCGGCCGTCACCGGGGCCGTGCTGATCGCCACCGCGTTAGCCGCGCCGCGCCCGGCCGTGGCCGCGGCCGACACGCCGTGGCTCAACCTCTCCCAGGACGGTTACGCCTCCTTCAGCCTCCCGGCCGCCGCCGTCGAGGCCAGCGTGGGCCAGGTGTCGCAGGTCGTCATCGAGGGCAACTTCGGCCCCTCCGCCACCTGGGCCGAGTACGGCCTGACCCGGCGGGGCGACGTCTGGTCCGGCGTCCTCGGCCCGCTCAAGCCCGGCCTGTACTCGTACCAGGTCACGGGTGATGACACCAAGGGGCTCAAGGATCCGACGAACAGCACCGGCGTGGCCTCCAAGCCGCTGTGGAGCACGTTCTTCGTGCCCGGCGAGTCGGTGCGCCTGCTCGCGGACGTGCCGCAGGGGCAGGGCGGCAC